>NZ_CP009555.1:953546-1271395 GCF_000959365.1 Burkholderia oklahomensis C6786 | reverse complement strand
CGGCGACGCGATCGCCGAGTCCGAAAGCGGGATGTACGGCAAGCGCGTCGACAAGTCGTACCGCTGGAGCATGAGCTGGTTCATCTTCTCCGAAGTGATGTTCTTCGGCGCGTTCTTCGGCGCATTGTTCTATGCGCGTGAAATCGCGATGCATCAGCTCGGCAGCCTCGACTACAAGCTGATCTGGCCGGACTTTTCCGCGGTGTGGCCGAACGAAGGCCCGGGCGCGCTCGTCGGCCACTTCAAGACGATGGGCCCGTGGCCGATCCCGACCCTCAACACCGCGCTGCTGCTGTCGTCCGGCGCGACGCTGACGGTGTCGCACCACGCGCTGCGCGAGGATCACCGCACGAAGGCGATCGCATGGCTCGCCGCGACGCTCGTGCTCGGCATCTGCTTCCTGTTCCTGCAGGGCTTCGAGTACTTCCACGCGTACAACGAGCTGAACCTGACGCTCGGCTCCGGCGTGTACGGCTCGACATTCTTCCTGCTGACGGGCTTCCACGGCTTCCACGTGTTCCTGGGCGGCACGATGCTCGCGGTGGTGCTGGTGCGGATGATCCGCGGCCACTTCAAGCCGGATCACCACTTCGCATTCGAAGGCGCCGCGTGGTACTGGCACTTCGTCGACGTCGTCTGGCTGGGCCTGTACGTCGTCGTCTACTGGCTGTAACAACGAAAACGGCCCGCGCAGCGATGCGCGGGCCGTTTGCTTGGTTCGTCGGCGCCGCGATGCGCGCCGAAGGGCCGCAGGCCGACCGGTGCGCCGCCCCGACTTCGTCGGGCGGCGTTTTTGCTTAAATGGATCGCGCTCGTGCGGCGTTATGCCGCATCAGCGGCCGATCGGAATGCCGGTCGAATGGATCCAGCCCATCCAGTTCGCGAACAGGATGAACAGGAACAGCGAGATCGACAGGCCGACTCGCATCGCGAGCGACCAGACCATCCGCTTCGTATGGCCCCGGTCGTGCATCATGAAATACAGCGCCGACACCATGCTGGCGATGATGAGTACAAAGGCGATCGGAACGAGAATGTGCATGAAGCTAACCGGAAACCGGCAATTAGGGGAAGAAAGCGCCATTATCGCACTTCGGTCGGGCAGTCGTCGCCCCCGGGGAGCGGCGCGATGAGGATTCGCTGGCTGCCCGCGCTGCTGATTCTCGCGGTGATCGCGGTGACGGTGCGGCTCGGTTTCTGGCAGCGCGACCGCGCGCATCAGAAGGAGGCGCTCGAATCGCGGATCACGCGCTACGAGCGCGCGAGCCCCGTCGACGTGCCGCGCGCGCCCGTCGCGCTGAAGGACATCGAGTTCCATCGCGTGCGCGCGGTCGGCCGCTTCATGCCGGAGCTCGTGGTGTTCCTCGACAACCGGCCGTACAACGATCAGCCGGGCTTCTACGTCGTGATGCCGCTGAAGCTCGCGAACGGCGGCTACGTGCTCGTGAACCGCGGATGGCTGCCGCGCAATTTCGCGGACCGCACCGCGATCGAGCCGTTCGCGACGCCTGCGGGCGACGTGACGATCGAGGGCATTGCGCGCGGCAGCGCGTCGCGCGCGTTCGAACTCGGCGAAGGCGGCTCGGCCGCGCATCAGAAGATCCGGCAGAATCTCGACGCCGCCGCGTACGCGCGGGAAACCGGCCTGCCGCTGCAGCCGTTCGTGATTCAGCAGACGAGCGACGGCGGCGACAAGCTCGTGCGCGACTGGCCCGCGCCGACGACGGGCGTCGAGCGCAACTACGGTTACATGTTTCAGTGGTGGGGCATGGCGGCGGCTGCCGCCGGCTTCGGTCTGTATGCCGCGCGGCGCGCGGCGAAAAAGCAGTCCGGCGACGCGTGACGGCGGCGCCGGTCCGTCGCGCGGCGCCGCGCGACGTCCATCGTTTCAAGAGGTTTCTTTGGTGATGCAATCTTCCCGTCCGACGGAGCCGCAGGGCGGCCGGCAAGCGGAACCCGCGCAGCGCGGTTCATGGAAGCGCGGCCGCTGGGTGCTGCTCGCGCTCGCGCTCGTCTGCGCGGCGCCCGTGATCGCGTCGTATTTCACGTATTACGTGATCAAGCCGCGCGGCGGCGCGACCAACTACGGCACGCTGATCGAGCCGCAGCGGCCGATTCCGCCCGATCTGACCGTCGTCGACGAAGCGGGCAAGACGGTGCCGCTCGCGTCGCTGCGCGGCGTGTGGCTGTTCGTGATGGAAGACGGCGGCGCGTGCAGCGACGCGTGCGCGAAGAAGCTCTACTTCATGCGCCAGGTGCGCGCGACGCAGGCAGGCGAGCGGCAGCGGATCACGATGGTGTGGCTGAAGAGCGACGCGGCGAACGTGCCGGCCGCGATCGCGGACGCGTATCCGGACACGGTCAGGCTGCGCGCCGATCCGGCCGCCGTCGCCGCATGGCTGCCGGCCGACGCGGGCACGCAGGTCGCCGATCACATCTATCTCGTCGATCCGAACGGCAATCTGATGATGCGTTTCCCGAAGAATCCGGATCCGAGCAAGATCAAGAAGGACGTGACGAAGCTCCTCAAGTGGTCGAGCATCGGTTGAGCGCCGGCTGCGACCGGCGATAGAGGGTAAGAGAGAAACACGGATGTATCTACTGCAACTCGGCCTGATCGGCCTCTGCATCGCGCTGCTGCCGCTGTCGTACGTGTGGGTGAAGGCGGACGACGACAAGTTCCGCAAGCTCGTCTGGATCACGACGTTCCTCACGCTCGATCTCGTGATGTTCGGCGGCTTCACGCGCCTGACCGATTCCGGCCTCGGCTGCCCGGATTGGCCCGGCTGCTACGGCACGTCGTCGCCGTTCGTCGCGCACGCGGCGATCACCGCCGCGCATCAGGCGATGCCGACGGGCCCCGTCAGCATGACGAAGGCGTGGATCGAGATGATCCACCGCTATTTCGCGATGGCGATCGGCGTGCTGATCATCGCGCAGACCGTGATCGCGTGGGCCGCGCGGCTGCGCCGCCGGCCGCTGCACGTATCGCCGTGGTGGCCGACGAGCCTCTTGCTGCTGATTCTCGTGCAGGGCGCGTTCGGCGCGTGGACCGTGACGATGAAGTTGCAGCCCGTGATCGTGACGATCCACCTGCTGCTCGGCCTCACGCTGCTCGGCACGCTCGGCTGGCTCGCCGCGCGCCAGACGCCGCTGCCCGCATACGAGCCCGAGGCCGGCCGCTATCGCGCGGCGGCGCTCGCGGCGCTCGTCCTGCTCGTCGTGCAAATCGCGCTCGGCGGCTGGGTCAGCACGAATTACGCGGTGCTCGCGTGCACCGATTTCCCGACCTGCAACGGCGCGTGGATTCCGCCGATGGACTTTCGCAACGGCTTCCACCTGTGGCGCGCGCTCGGCATGACGAACGACGGCGACGCGATCACGCAGGACGCGCTCGTCGCGATCCACTGGACGCACCGGACGTTCGCGTTCGTCGTCGTCGCGTACCTGGCCGCCTTCGCGCTGAAGATGCGCCGCTTCGCGTCGCTGCGGCGCCCGGCGAACGGCGTGCTCTTCGTCGTCGTGCTGCAATTCGTCACGGGTTTGACGAATATCGTGCTGCAGTGGCCTTTGCCGGTCGCGGTCGCGCATAACGGGGGGGCCGCGATCCTGCTCCTCCTCGTCGTCATGCTAAACTTTCGCATCCTTTCAAGCCGTCCCGGCCGCGCCGCGCAACCCGCGCGCGACGCCGCGCCCGCGTGACGTTGACCGTACATGGACACCACACTTTCCCAATCGCCCGGTAGCCGCCTCTCCCAGTATCTGGCGCTGACGAAGCCTCGCGTCACGCAGCTCGCCGTGTTCTGCGCGGTGATCGGGATGTTCCTCGCGACGCCGGGGATGGTGCCGTGGAAAGCACTGCTCGGCGGCACGATCGGCATCTGGCTGCTGGCGGGCGCCGCGTTTGCGATCAATTGCCTCGTCGAGCAGAAGATCGATGCGATGATGCGGCGCACCGCGTGGCGGCCGTCCGCGCGCGGCGAGATCACGACCGCGCAGATCCTCGTGTTCTCGACCGTGCTGGGCGGCCTCGGCGCCTGGACGCTCTACACGTTCACGAATCCGCTGACGATGTGGCTGACGATCGCGACGTTCGTCGGCTACGCGGTGATCTACACGCTGCTGCTCAAGCCGATGACGCCGCAGAACATCGTGATCGGCGGCGCGTCGGGCGCGATGCCGCCCGCGCTCGGCTGGGCGGCCGTCACGGGCGCGGTGCCGGGCGACGCGTGGATTCTCGTGCTGATCATCTTCGTGTGGACGCCGCCGCACTTCTGGGTGCTCGCGCTGTACCGCCGCAAGGACTACGAGAACGCGGGCCTGCCGATGCTGCCCGTCACGCACGGCGAGAAGTTCACGCGGCTGCACATCCTGCTGTACACGGTGATCCTGTTCGCGGTCACGATGATGCCGTTCATCTCCGGCATGAGCGGGGCCGTCTATCTGACGAGCGCCGTGCTGCTCGGCGCGATCTTCCTCGCGTACGCGTGGAAGATCTACCGCGACTATTCGGATGCGCTCGCGCGCAAGGCGTTCCGCTATTCGATCGTCTATCTGTCGCTGCTGTTCGCCGCGCTTTTGGTCGACCACTACGCACGTCCCGTGATCGGGATGTAACTCCATCGGTTCGATAGCGATGCTCAAATCCCTGTTCGCACGCCGCCGCGCGCAGCGCGGCTGGCTGTTCGCCTGCATGCTCGCGGGCGCATTGACGATCGCGGGCTGCAACAAGCAGCCGGCGTTCCAGAATCTCGACATCACCGGCAACACGCAATTCGCGAGCGACTTCGCGCTGCCGGACACGACGGGCAAGATCCGCACGCTCGGCGAATTCAAGGGCAAGGCGGTCGTCGTGTTCTTCGGCTACACGCACTGCCCGGACGTGTGTCCGACGACGATGGCGGAGCTGTCGCAGGCGCTGCAGCAGCTCGGCCCGGACGGCAAGCGCGTGCAGGTGTTGTTCGTCACGGTCGATCCGGAACGCGACACCGCGGCGCTCCTCGGCCAGTACGTGCCCGCGTTCAATCCGGCTTTCATCGGCCTGCGGCCCGCCGACGAGGCGCAGTTGAAGAAGGTGACGAAGGACTTCCGCGTCTATTACGCGAAGGTGCCGGGCAAGACGCCCGACAGCTATACGATGGACCACACCGCCGCGAGCTACGTGTTCGATCCGAGCGGCAAGCTGCGCCTCTTCGTGCGCGACGGCCAGGGGCCGGGGCCGTGGGTCCACGATCTGAAGCTGCTGCTCGGCTGATAGCGAAACGAGCGGCCGCGCGTCGGCGCGACATGCACCCCGAAGCGTCGGACGCCCGTCCGGCCTTCGGGGTGTTTTTCATGGCGATGGCGAAAATCGCGGCGCGGCGATCGCGGCATTCGCCGCGGACAACGGCGTTTTGCCGTAAGCGGCCGGTTTTGCCGACCGTCGATTCCGCCTTCGCGCTTCGTCCTTTCTTGTCCCGATCCCGCGCGCCGCTTACGGCAGCGCCGGCAGATTGACGCCCGGCGCGACGCGCGTCGTCCGGAATTCGGTCACCGTGTACGTGACGAGGCCATCGGTGACGAACGGATCGGTCTCGAGGATCGCATCCAGCGCGTCGCGATCGATCCGCACGGCGAGGATCACGCCGCCGTCGCGCGGCACCTTCGGCCCGCAGGCGACGAACACGCCGGCGTCGAGATGGCGTTGCAGATACGCGCAGTGGCGTTCGAGCGCGTCGTCGATGCGCTCGAGCGGCGCGGTGTAGCGGATGTCGATCACGTACATGGAGGCCTCGTCGGAAAGCGGGCCGCGACGCCGTGTCGCGGCCAAGCCGTCCTTGTAGCACAGCCGCCGCCGTCGCGCTTCCATTCAAGTTGTAAGCCGGCATGCCGTAAATAGCGGCAGCGATCGTTCGCTGCCGGGGCCGCGGCGCGGAGGGTGCGCAACGAACACAACACGGGAAGGCACACACGATGAACAGAATGAGCTTGAAT
Source organism: Burkholderia oklahomensis C6786 (assembly GCF_000959365.1). NCBI lineage: Bacteria > Pseudomonadati > Pseudomonadota > Betaproteobacteria > Burkholderiales > Burkholderiaceae > Burkholderia > Burkholderia oklahomensis. The sequence goes on along the minus strand of NZ_CP009555.1, from coordinate 1,265,422 downwards.
CGCAAGTTGTGGCTGGCGCTTGCGCTCGTATGGGTCGGATTGCTGGGAGTGGGGGCGTGGAGCGCGTTCGAGACGCGCTCGACGATGCTCGCCGAGCGCAAGGAAGGGATGGCGAACCTCGTCGATTCGGCGGCGGGCGTCGTGAAGGCGTACTACGCGCTCGCGCAGAGCGGCAAGATGAGCGACGCCGATGCGCGGCGCGACGCGCTCGAGCGCCTGTCGGCGATGCGCTACGGCGATTCCGGCTATCTGTTCGTGATGGATTCGAAGCCCGTCGTGCTGATGCACCCGACGCTGCCGAAGCTCGTCGGCACGCAGGTCGGCGATTACCTGGACCCGGACGGCAAGCCGCTCTTCGTCGCGATCCTGAACGCGGCGAAGGAGAGCGGGCGCGGCTTCGCCGAGTATCGCGGGCGGCTGCCGCACAGCGAGACGGCGGTGCCGAAGATCAGCTACGTGACGCGCTTCGCGCCGTGGGACTGGAACATCTCGAGCGGCGTGTTCCTGAAGGACATCGACACCGTCTACTACGAGACGCTCGTCAGCCATCTCGCGGTGGTGTTCGTGATCGGCTTCGTGATCACGGCGGCGATGCTCGTCATCATCCGCAACGTGCGCGCGAGCCTGGGCGGCGAGCCGGACGAGGCGGCTACGCTTGCCGCGCGGATCGCGGCGGGCGACCTGACGCGGCCCGTCGCCGTGCGCGCGGGCGACGAGACGAGCATGATGGCCGCGATGCGCGACATGCAGGGCCGGCTTCAGTCGACGATCGGCGGCATTCGCCTCGCGGCGGAGTCGATCGCGGCGGCGAGCCACGAGATCGCCGCGGGCAATCACGACCTGTCGCAGCGCACCGAGCAGCAGGCCGCGTCGCTCGAGGAGACCGCGGCGAGCATGGAGGAGCTGACCGCGACGGTCAAGCAGAACGCCGAGAACGCGCGGCAGGCGAGCGGGCTCGCGAACAGCGCGTCCGAGATCGCGCTGAAGGGCAACGACGTCGTGAGCCGCGTGATCGGCACGATGGGCGAGATCAACGACAGCTCGCAGAAGATTGCCGACATCATCGGCGTGATCGACGGCATCGCGTTCCAGACCAACATCCTCGCGCTCAATGCGGCCGTCGAGGCGGCGCGCGCGGGCGAGCAGGGCCGCGGCTTCGCGGTCGTCGCGGGCGAGGTGCGCTCGCTCGCGCAGCGCAGCGCGACGGCCGCGAAGGAGATCAAGCAGCTGATCGACGCGTCGGTCGAGCGCGTGCACAACGGCTCGGCGCTGGTCGGCCAGGCGGGCACGACGATGACCGAGATCCTGCAGGCGGTGCGGCGCGTGACCGACATCATGGGCGAGATCGCGGCCGCGTCCGAGGAGCAGTCGAGCGGGATCTCGCAGGTCGGCCGCGCGGTCACGCAGATGGACGAAATGACGCAGCAGAACGCGGCGCTCGTCGAGGAGGCGGCCGCCGCCGCGTCGTCGCTGCAGGAGCAGGCGGCGCGGCTGCGCGAATCGGTGAGCGCGTTCCAGGTCGGCGACGGCGCGGCTGTCGCGGGCGCGGCGGCGGGCAGCGGCCCGGGCGCGGTCGCATTGTCCGGCCGCGTCGAGCCGGCGCTCGCATGACGCATTCCCATACCTATATGAACGGGATGTATTTCACAGCGTTGCGATCTTGTGACACCATCTGCGCTTTCCGATGCGCGGCCCGGCCGGTCAGGCCGTCGCGCTCCCTTTATCGAGCCTGGATGGTTCTGCAAGCAAGCGAGAAATAGATGAAGCGTCGCACTCTCCTGAAAGTTGTTTCCGCGGTCGCGGCCGGCGCGGCTGCCCTCTGCGTTTCCGTCGGCGCGCAAGCGCAGGACAAGGTGATCAAGGTCGGCACGGTCGCGGGCCCGGACGCGCAGGTCTGGCAAGTCGTCCAGAAGGTCGCGAAAGAGAAGCAAGGCCTGAACGTGAAGGTCATCGAATTCAACGACTACGTGCAGCCGAACGCGGCGCTCGACGCGGGCGACCTCGACGCGAACAGCTTCCAGCACCAGCCGTACCTCGACAGCCAGGTGAAGCAGCGCGGCTACAAGATCGTGAGCGCGGGCCTCACGTACATCTCGCCGATCGGCGTCTATTCGAAGAAGTTCAAGTCGTTGAAGGATCTGCCGGCGGGCGCGAAGGTCGCGCTGCCGAACGATCCGTCGAACGAGAACCGCGCGCTCCTGCTGCTGCAGACGCAAGGCGTGATCAAGCTGAAGGCGGGCGCGGGCACGGGCGGCAACAACGCGACCGTGCTCGACGTCGTGGAGAATCCGAAGAAGCTGAAGTTGACCGAGCTCGACGCCGCGCAACTGCCGCGCGTGCTGTCCGACGTCGACGCGGCCGTGATCAACACGAACTACGCACTCGCGGCGAACCTGCAGCCGACCAAGGACGCGATCGCGCTCGAATCGCTGACGAGCCCGTATGCGAACCTGATCGCGGTCCGCGCGAAGGACAAGGATCAACCGTGGGTGAAGAAGCTCGTGAAGGCGTACCAGTCGCCGGAAGTGAAGGAATTCATCGCGAAGCAGTTCAAGGGCTCGATGGTCGCGTCGTTCTGAGCGCCGTCCGTTAGCTTCGAATCGCCGGAAGGCCCGCGCATCGCGCGGGCCTTCTTGTTTTGGGCGAAGCGGATGGCGGGCCGCCCGCACGAGCCTGTTGGTACTGTCCCGAAATATTGAATAGTCTGCGGAAATGGTATCCTCAGACGCATGCCGTCGCGCCCCCTTTTTCGGCGCGGCGGCGCGAGCCGCGCATGCTCCGGGGAGCGCGGCCCGCCTACCATTCAGAACCGAACCGGGGGAGACAGACTCATGAAGCGATTCAAGATCGTTGCCGCTCATTCGATCGCGGCGGGCGTCGCGGCGTTCGCGATGCTCGGCGCCGGCGCCGTGCACGCGCAGACCGTCAAGGTGCTGTCGATCGTCGATCATCCTGCGCTCGACGCGATCCGCGACGGCGTGCGCGCGGAGCTGAAGGCCGAGGGCTACGGCGACGACAAGCTCAAGTGGGAATACCAGAGCGCGCAGGGCAACACCGGCACCGCCGCGCAGATCGCGCGCAAGTTCATCGGCGACCGTCCCGACGTGATCGTCGCGATCGCGACGCCCGCCGCGCAGGCCGTCGTCGCATCGACGAAGAGCGTGCCCGTCGTCTATACGGGCGTGACCGATCCCGTCGCCGCGCAGCTCGTCAAGGGCTGGGGGCCGACGGGCACCAACGTGACGGGCGTGTCCGACAAGCTGCCGCTCGACAGGCAAGTGGCGCTCATCAAGCGCGTCGCGCCGAAGGCGAAGACGGTCGGCATGGTCTACAGCCCGGGCGAGGCGAATTCGGTCGTCGTCGTGAAGGAGCTGAAGGCGATCCTCGCGAAGCAGGGGATGACGCTCAAGGAAGCCGCCGCGCCGCGCACCGTCGACATCGCGCCCGCCGCGAAGAGCCTGATCGGCAAGGTCGACGTGATCTACACGAATACCGACAACAACGTCGTGTCCGCGTACGAATCGCTCGTGAAGGTCGCGAACGAGGCGAAGATTCCGCTCGTCGCGGGCGACACCGACAGCGTGAAGCGCGGCGGCGTCGCGGCGCTCGGCATCAACTACGGCGACCTCGGCCGGCAGACGGGCAAGGTCGTCGCGCGGATCCTGAAGGGCGAGAAGCCGGGGGCGATCGCGTCCGAGACGAGCAGCAACCTCGAACTGTTCGTCAACACCGACGCGGCCGCGAAGCAAGGCGTGACGCTCGCGCCCGATCTCGTCAAGGAAGCGAAGACGGTCATCAAGTAACGCGCGCGCGCGCCGGCGCCCGCCGAACGAGGGTGCGCGTTCGCGGGCCTCGGCGGGCCGCGCGATGGGCGCGGCCCACGGGCTCGGACCGGGCGCCGCCGCGTCTCACGCGACGCCAAGCGCCATCCCGCCCCGCCTTGCACGTTGCAACAGGATTTCCCCACCATGTCTCTTTTCTCTCTTCTGGGCGCGCTGGAGATCGGCCTCATCTTCAGCCTCGTCGCCCTCGGGGTGCTGATCTCGTTTCGCATCCTCAACTTTCCCGACCTGACCGTCGACGGCAGCTTTCCGCTCGGCGGCGCGGTCGCCGCGACGCTGATCTCCTCGGGCCACGATCCGTTCACGTCGACGCTCGTCGCGATCGCCGCGGGCGCGTGCGCGGGCTTCGTCACCGGCTGGCTCAACGTGCGCCTGAAGATCATGGATCTGCTCGCGAGCATCCTGATGATGATCGCGCTCTATTCGGTGAACCTGCGGATCATGGGGCGGCCGAACGTGCCGCTCATCACCGAGCCCACGCTCTTCACGGTGCTGCAGCCCGATTGGATGCCGGACTACGTGCTGCGGCCGGCGCTTCTCGCTGTCGTCGTCGTGATCGCGAAGCTCGGGCTCGACGGGTTCTTCTCGTCGCAGTTGGGCCTCGCGATGCGCGCAACGGGCGCGAATCCGCGGATGGCGCGCGCGCAAGGCATCGCGACCGGCCGCGCGACGCTGGCCGGGATGGCGCTGTCGAACGCGCTCGTCGCGCTCGCGGGCGCGCTGTTCGCGCAGACGCAGGGCGGCTCGGACATCTCGATGGGGATCGGCACGATCGTGATCGGGCTCGCCGCCGTGATCATCGGCGAGACGCTGCTGCCCGCGCGCCGGCTGTTTCTCACGACGCTCGCCGTCGTGCTCGGCGCGATTCTCTATCGTTTCTTCATCGCGCTCGCGCTCAACAGCGAGTTCATCGGCCTGAAGGCGCAGGACCTGAACCTCGTGACGGCCGTGCTCGTGACGGTCGCGCTCGTGCTGCCCGCGACGCGCAAGAAGCTGTTCGCCCGCAAGACGGGAGGGGCGTAAATGCTGTCCGCACAAGACCTGAAGCTCACGTTCAACCCCGGCACGCCGATCGAGACGCGCGCGCTGCGGGGGCTGTCGCTCGACATCCCGAACGGCCAGTTCGTCGCGGTGATCGGTTCGAACGGCGCCGGCAAGTCGACGTTCCTGAACGCGGTGAGCGGCGATCAGCCGGTCGATTCGGGGCGCATCACGATCGACGGCGTCGACGTCACGCGCAAGCCCGCATGGGGCCGCGCACCGCTCGTCGCGCGCGTGTTCCAGGACCCGATGGCGGGCACCTGCGAAGCGCTGACGATCGAGGAGAACATGTCGCTCGCGATGGCGCGCGGCGCGCGGCGCGGCTTTCGGCCGGCGCTGAACCGCACGTCGCGCGAGCTGTTCCGCGACAGGCTGCGGCTGTTGAATCTCGGGCTCGAGAACCGGCTCGCCGACCGCATCGGCCTGTTGTCGGGCGGGCAGCGGCAGGCGGTGAGCCTCCTGATGGCGTCGCTGCAGCCGTCGCGGATCCTGCTGCTCGACGAGCACACGGCCGCGCTCGATCCGAAGACGGCCGCGTTCGTACTGGAGTTGACGGCGCGGATCGTCGCCGAGAGCAAGCTGACGACGATGATGGTCACGCACAGCATGCGGCAGGCGCTCGATTACGGCGATCGCACGGTGATGCTGCATCAGGGGCAGGTGGTGCTCGACGTGTCCGGCGACGAGCGCCGCGGGCTCGACGTGCCCGATCTGCTGAAGCTGTTCGAGAAGACGCGGCACGAGAAGCTCGACGACGACGCGTTGCTGCTCGGCTGACGGGCGGTTTCCGGCGGCGCTGTGGTTCGGGGCTGGCGCTTCGGCCGCGGTTCTGGCGGCAGGCAGCGGAGCGATTGCGTAGCGGTTGTGCGGCGGTTGCGCGACTGAAGGTTGTGCGGCGTGGCGGCCGTCGCGCACGGCGCTCTGGGCGGCGGCCGAATGGGTGCGGCTCGCGACGAGGGCGGGCCGTTCGTTTGCGCTTCGGGCGCGATGGTTTCGTTCCGGCGCGCGCGGCGGTGACGGCTTCGAATGACTCGTCACCGTTGTCGCCGCTTTGCGCGGGCGGACGCCGTGGCCGGCCGGCGCGAGCGGCCTCGGGCGACTGCCCGGCGACGGACGTGCGGCGGTCCGGGCCGACGCGGCCGGGAGCGCATTGCGGTACGGTACGCCGTGGGTTCCGGACCGATTTTCTGTTCATCCCTCTGCCGAAAGGCCGGTTTCGCATTGGTTGCTGTGCGTCGCGGATGCGTTGCCATATACTGTACAAACATACAGTAATCGGCAACGCGATGTCCGCTTCATCTCTTTCCCTCGAATCGCTGCATCCATCGCTCTGGCGCGGCTCCCAGCTCGCGCGCGGCGGCGTGCGCACGGTCGACACCGGCCATGCGGCGCTATCGGCCGAGCTGCCGGGGGGCGGCTGGCCGGTCGGCGGGCTCGTCGAACTGCTCGTGCCGCACGCGGGCTGCGGCGAGATGCGCGTGCTCGCGCCCGCGCTCGCTGCGACCGGTAGCGCGCGGCGGCCGCTCGCGTTCGTCGCGCCGCCGCAATCGCCGCATGCGTGCGCGCTCACCGGCCTCGGCGTGCCGCTCGACGCGCTGCTGTGGCTGCGCGCGGACAGCGGCGCGGATGCGCTGTGGGCGGCCGAGCAGGCGCTCAAGACCGGCTGCTGCGGCGCGCTCCTGCTGTGGCAGCAGAACACGCGCGCCGATGCGCTGCGCCGCCTGCATCTCGCCGCCGCGCGCGCGGGCGACACGCTGTTCGTGATGTTCCGGCCTCTGGCGGCCGCGCGGCAGCCGTCGCCCGCGGTGCTGCGCGTCGCGCTGCATCCGTCGCCGGGCGGCGTGTCGGTCGAGATCGTCAAGCGCCGAGGGCCGGCGCACGGCGAGCCGCTTGCGCTCGAGTTGCCGTCGCCCATCGTGGAGAGCCGCTATGCGCGTCTTGCTCGGCATCCATCTGCCGCGCCTGCCGCTCGACGTATGCGCGCCGCCGTCGCCTGACGACGGCGACGGCTGTGCGGTGCTCGAACAGGGCATCGTGCTGGTCGCCGACGCGGCCGCGCGCGCGCACGGCGTGCGCGCCGGCATGAAGCGCGGCGGCGTGCTGACGCTCGCGCCCGGCACGCGGCTCGTCGAGCGCGATCCGGCCCGCGAGGCCGATGCGCTGCGCGCGGTCGCGCTCGCACTGCTGCGCTTCTCGCCGTGCGTCGCGCTCGACGACGAAGCGACGCTCGTCGTCGACGTCGGCGCGAGCCTGCGGCTGTTCGGCGGCCTGCCGTCGCTGTGCCGGCAGGTGCGCGCGACGCTCGCCACGCTCGGCTACGCGGCGCGTCTTGCCGCCGCGCCGACCGGGCGCGGCGCGTGGCTGCTCGCGCGCGCACCGGGCCGGCCGCGCACGCGGCGGCGGATCGTGCGGACGGCGTCGCTCGTGCGCGCGCTCGATGCGCTGCCGTGCGAGCTGCTGCCCGACGCGCGCCCGTACGCCGGCTGGTTCGACGGCCTCGGCTGCCGCACGCTCGCCGACCTGCGCCGCCTGCCGCGCGCGGGGCTCACGCGCCGCTGCGGTCCGTCACTCGTCGCCGCGCTCGATCGCGCGTACGGCGACGCCGCGGAGCCGCTCGCCTGGATGCCGGTGCCGCCCGTGTTCGACGCGCGGCTCGAATTGCCGGAGCGCGTCGAATACGCGGAGGCGGTGCTGTTCGTCGCGCGGCGGCTCGTCGTGCAGCTATGCGGCTGGCTCGCCGCGCGGCACCTGTCGCTGTCGGCGATGACGTTCGCGCTCGAGCACGAGCGCGGCCGCCAGGCGGCGCCGCCGACGTCGCTCGAGCTCGCGTTCGCCGAGCCCGCGCGCGACGAGACGCACTTCATGCGCCTTCTCGGCGAGCGGCTCGCGCGCGTCGCGCTGCCCGCCGCGGTGATCGCGGTGCGCCTGACCGTCACGCGCGTCGAATCGGTCGCGCCGCCCGCAGACGATCTGTTCCCCGAGCCGGGCGGCACCCGCGAGGCGCGCGCGCGGCTCGTCGAGCTCCTGACCGCGCGGCTCGGCGCGGACAACGTGCTGCGCGCGGCGCCCGTCGCCGATCACCGGCCCGAGGCGGCGAACCGCTGGCTGCCGCTCGACGCGCCGGCCGGCAAGCCGGCCGCGCCGCCCGTCGCGCCGCCGCGTCCCGCGTGGCTGCTCGCGGAGCCGCTGCCGCTCGTGATGCGCGAGAACCGGCCGTTCTATCGCACGCCGCTCAAGTTCGTGTCGTCGATCGAGCGGATCGAGGCGGGCTGGTTCGACGGCCAGCTCGTCGCGCGCGACTATCGCGTCGCGCAGGACGGCGACGGCGCGTGCTACTGGGTCTACCAGGAGCGCGGCAGCAGCGCGGCGGGGCAGTGCTGGTTCCTGCACGGCCTGTTCGGGTGAGCGGCATGGATGCGACATCCAAGATCCTGCCCGACTACGCGGAGCTGTTCTGCCGGTCGAATTTCTCGTTCCTGCACGGCGCGTCGTCGGCGGACGAGCTTGTCGAGCGCGCGAAGGCGCACGGCTATCGCGGCATCGCGATCACCGACGAATGCTCGCTCGCCGGCGCGCCGCGGATGCATGTCGCGGCGAACGCGGAGGGGCTGCCGCTCGTCGTCGGCGCGTACTTCGACGTGACGCCGGACGACGTCGCGCCGGGCCACGATCCGGGCCCCGGCGCATTCGGCCTCGTGCTGCTCGCGCGGAATCGCGAAGGCTACGGCAACTTGTCCGAGCTGATCTCGTGGCGGCGGATGGACGCGCCGAAGGGCACCTACCGGCTCACGCCGCAGATGCTGGCCGCGCCGCCGTCGACATTCGCGCATCTGCGCGGCGTGCCCGACTGCTTTGCGATTCTCGTGCCGACGTATCCGGCGCGCGCCGACATGCTCGATGCGCAGCTCGCGTGGTTCGATGCGCTGTTCGGCGAACGCGCGCGGCTCGGACTCGTGCAGCTGCAGCGCGCGCTAGACGGCGCGCATCGCGAGGAGATCCGGGCGGCGGGCGAGCGGCGCGGGATGCGCATCGTCGCGCTCGGCGACGTGACGATGCACGCGCGCTCGTGCAAGCCGCTGCAGGATGCGATGACGGCGATCCGGCTCGGGATGCCGATCGCCGAATGCGGCTACGCGCTCGCGCCGAACGCGGAGCAGCATCTGCGCTTGCGTCAGCGGATCGCTCAGCTGTTTCCGGCCGAGGCGATCGCGGAGACGTGCCGGATTCTCGATGCGTGCGACTTCTCGCTCGACGAGCTGCGCTACGAATATCCGCGCGAGCTCGTGCCCGAAGGCCACACGCCGACGAGCTATCTTCGTCGGGAAACCTGGTCGGGAGCGCACAGGCGCTATCCGGACGGCGTGCCGGACACGGTGCAGGAGAGAATCCGGTACGAGCTCGAGCTGATCGCCGAGCTGAAATACGAGCCATATTTCCTGACGGTCTACGACATCGTCCAGTACGCGCGCAGCCGCGACATCCTGTGCCAGGGGCGCGGATCGGCCGCGAACTCCGTCGTCTGCTTTTGCCTCGGCGTGACCGAAGTGCATCCGGAAAAGAGCTCGCTGCTGTTCGAGCGATTCATCAGCCGCGAGCGCGGCGAGCCGCCCGACATCGATGTCGACTTCGAGCATCAGCGCCGCGAGGAGGTCATTCAGTACCTCTACGAAAAATACGGCCACGACCGCGCGGCGCTCGCCGCTGCCGTGTCGACCTATCGCCCGCGCGGCGCGCTGCGCGAGACCGGCAAGGCGCTCGGCGTCGATCCGATGCTCGTCGAGCGGGTCGCGAAGGAGCATCGCTGGTTCGACGGCAGCCGCGATCTGCTCGCGCGCTTCGAGTCGGTCGGGCTCGATCCGGACACGCCGCTGATTCGCGCGTGGGCCGAGCTCGCCGCGCGGCTGCTTGGCTTTCCGCGCCATCTGTCGCAGCATTCGGGCGGCTTCGTGATCAGCCGCGGCAAGCTCACGCGGCTCGTGCCGGTCGAGAACGCGGCGATGGAAGGGCGGCGCGTGATCCAGTGGGACAAGAACGATCTGGAGGCGCTCGGGCTGATGAAGGTCGACGTGCTCGCGCTCGGCATGCTGTCCGCGCTGCATCGGGCGTTCGACATGATCACGGCGTGGCGCGGCAGGCGGGACGGCCAGCCGTTCGGGATGCAGAGCATCCCGCAGGACGACGAGGCGACGTACGACATGATCTGCCGCGCCGACACGGTCGGCGTGTTCCAGATCGAATCGCGCGCGCAGATGTCGATGCTGCCGCGTCTGCGGCCGCGCGACTATTACGATCTCGTGATCGAAGTCGCGATCGTGCGGCCGGGGCCGATCCAGGGCGGCGCGGTGCATCCGTACCTGAAGCGGCGGCAGGGCCTCGAGCCCGTCACCTATCCGAAGGACGACCTGAAGCCGGCGCTCGAGCGCACGCGCGGCGTGCCGATCTTCCAGGAGCAGGTGATGCAGATCGCGATCATCGCCGCGGGCTTCACGCCCGGCGAGGCCGACGCGCTGCGCCGCGCGATGGCCGCGTGGAAGCGCAAGGGCAATCTCGAGCAGTATCGGCGCAAGATCGTCGACGGCATGCGCGAGCGCGACTATCCGCCCGAATTCGCCGAGCAGATCTTCGAGCAGATCAAGGGCTTCGGCGAATACGGCTTTCCGGAGAGCCATGCGGCGAGCTTCGCGCATCTCGTCTATGCGAGCAGCTGGCTCAAGTGTCACGAGCCGGCGATCTTCGTCGCCGCGCTGCTGAACAGCCAGCCGATGGGCTTCTATCCGCCCGCGCAGCTCGTGCAGGACGCGAAGCGCCACGGCGTGACGGTGCTGCCGATCGACGCGACGGCAAGCGGCTGGGACGCGTCGCTCGAAGCGCAGCCCGGCGCGGCGCCGCCCGACGGGCAGCCGGCGGTGCGGCTCGGCCTGTCGCTCGTGCGCGGCCTGGGCGAGGACGCCGCGCGGCGGATCGAGGCGGCGCGTGCGGCCGGGCCGTTTGCGAGCGTCGACGAGCTCGCGCGCCGCGCGCGCCTCGAACGCCGCGATCTCGAAGCGCTCGCCGCCGCGAACGCATTCGCGGCGCTCGCCGGCCACCGCCGCGACGCGCTGTGGCAGGCGGTCGCCGCAGTGCCGGAGCGCGATCTGCTCGCCGCCGCGCCGATCGACGAAGCGGTGAAGCCCGAGCTCGGCGCGCCGTCCGAGGCCGACGACGTCCTCGCCGACTATCACACGATCGGCCTCACGCTGAACCGGCATCCGGTCGCGCTGCTGCGGCCCGAGCTCGACGCGCGGCGGCTGTCGTCCGCCGCGGCGCTGCGCGATCGCCGCAACGGCCGGCTCGCGCGCGCGTGCGGGCTCGTGACCGCGCGGCAGATGCCGGGCACCGCGAAGGGCGTGCTGTTCGTCACGCTGGAGGACGAGACGGGCTGCGTGAACGTGATCGTCCGGCCGGAGCTGCTCGCGCGGCAGCGGCGCGAGACGCTCGATTCGCGGCTGCTCGCGGTGTCGGGCGTCTGGCAGTGCGAGAGCGACGTCCGGCATCTCGTCGCGCAATATCTCGAGGATCTGACGCTGCTGATCGCGGGCTTGCGGACCGAGAGCCGCGAATTCCATTGACGTTGGCCGGCGCATGCGGCGCGATGCGCGCCGATCGTGCCGCTTGCTGCCGACATCGGATTCGAGCGCTGCTCCCGGCCCCGGAAGGCGGCGTGCGCGACTTTCATCAAGCGGTTCGCGCGATCGCCCACGCGTTCAGGGCATAGCCGCGCATGCCCGCATCACGTCGGCCTTGCGGCGAAGATATTCACGGAACAGTTCCGTCGACGACGCCGGATCGATCCGCACGTCCATCGCGTCGCAGAACGTGTCGATCGCGCGGACCGCATGCGCGAAGTGCGCGCTCTCCGTGCCGCCCGTGTGGACCGTCACCCATGCGACGACGAAGCGCACGCGCTCGGACGGCACGTTCATCCGGTGCTCGACCCACACCTTGTACAACGGATGGATGAATTCGACTTCGCCGTGCGTGTACACCTCGTGCACGAGCGTCGTGAGCAGGCCCTGCATCAGGTCGCGGTTGCGCAGCCGCTGCCGGTCGGTCCAGTCCTTGAACGCCTGCGCAGAGGCGACGCAGTTCGACTTCAGCAGCCACGCGTCGTCGCCGCAGATCGTCGTCGCCATGTTGTAGAACAGGTCGGCGTGCAGCGCGCCGCCGAGCGCGCCGAGATCCTCGTCGGTGATGCGCTGCAGGCTCGCGCATACGTCGTAGAGCTTCGCCGATGCGGGCGAGCCCGGATCGGAGCGCGCGAGGAGCGTCACGCGGTTCGCGAGGCCCGACACGCTCGCCGCCGAGTTGTTGGTCTTCGACCAGCTCGCGAAGAACACGCGCAACGCTTCTTTCGACGGCTTGCCGGACGTGAGCGTGTTGAACGCGTGCTCGATTTGCGCGAGCGACGCCGATTCCGCGTCGAACGCGTCGACGAGCGCGCGCTGCAGCGCGCCAGGCGTCATCCCTTCAAGCACGGGGCAGACGATGTCGAGAAGATGATTGGGCGTAGTGGTGATCGAGTTCATGCACGATTTCTCTCTGTGGATCACCGCTGCGGCTCTGGCCAGCCTAGCGCGGTGTCGTGATGGATGATGGTCGAGTGCGTGTTGCGTCGATGCCGCCCGGTTTCCAGAACGTCCAAGCGGCGATGGCGGCGAGCAGGTGCGCGCACACGACGAGTGCGACGCAGCCTGCCCAGCCGAAGCGCTGCCATGCTGGAACCGGCAATACCGTTCCTGCGCTGCCGCCCAGGTAATAGAACGACAGATAAAGCCCCACTGCGAATGTCCGGCCCTCGGAGGTCGAACGTGTGACGAACGCGCTCGCGGCCGCCTGGCCCACGAACACGCCCGTCGACCCGATGGCGAGCCCGAGCAGGATCACGGGCACGCCGGCATGAAGCGTGAGCAGCGCGCCCGCCACGCCGAGCCCGGACGCGAGCGCGAGCAGATCCGCGGGCGGGCGCCTGCGCGACAGCCGCGCGGCCATCGGCGTGACCACGACGGCGAGCAGGAAGACCGCATAGATCGAGCCGATCGCCGCGGTGCCGAACCGATACGGCGGCTTCGCGAGATACAGCCCGACGTACGTGAACGTCGTGACCTGCGAAAACAGGATGCACGCGCCGATGAAATACGACGCGAGCACTGGTCGGTTTCGGCCGAGCGCGCGCAGCGACATCGCCGCCGGGTCCGCCGCCGCCGGCGGCGTCGCGCGCGTGCGCGGCAGGCACAGGCAGATCGCGGCGCCCGCGGCGAGCATCGCGCACGCGAGCGCGTCGAGCGCGCGCGGCCAGCCGCTCATCGCCGTCACGCCGTTGACGATGAAGCGTCCGCCGAAGCCGCCGAGCGTCGTGCCGGCGATGAAGAAGCTCGTCATTTCGGTGGTCGTGTTGCCCTCCCAGGTTTCGCCGACGTACGACACCGTGACGGCGAACAGCACCGGAATGACGATTCCCGTCGCGATCCGTCCCGCGAGGAATTCGGCGAACGAATCCGCGTGCGCGGTCCAGAGCGTCGGCAGTGCGACCAGCAGCGCGGCGAGCGTGATGACCCGGCGCCGGTCGAAGCGGCGCGTCAGCATGCCGACGAACGGCGCCGTCGCCGCCATCGCAACCGTCGTGACCGTAATGCCGAGCGCGGCTTGTTCGATGCGCGTGCCGAACGTGGCCGCGATCTGAGGCAGGATGCCCTGCGTTGCATACAGGCCGAGAAAAGCCGCGCAGCCGCACATGAAGAGTGCAAAGCGTAGCGTGTTGGTCACCACGGTTCGTTTCGGATTGTTGAAGAATGACAGTCTCGCGCGAGAGCGCGCATTCTCGCCAATACCGAATTCCGACCGATTGATACCGGATGCGCAATGACGCAGGCCGGCCGCGTTCGCGAACGCGCGTCGGCGTGTCTTCCGCGTGTTCCGCGTGCTCCGCGCGTTTTGCGTGCTTCGTGCGCCGGTTCACCGACGCGATCCCGTCAGGTGAGCAGCGAGCGGACCATGCCGTGCTTTCTGCCGAGATAGCTGCGCCACAACTGCGCATGCTCGCGGAACGCGGGTTCCTGCATCAGCAGCGCGTGCATCTTCGGCAGGTTGTAGAGCGGCACGCTCGGAAACAGATGGTGCGCGACGTGATAGTTGATGTTGAGCGGCGCGATCGCGAGCCGCTCGAACCAGCCGCCGTCGACGTGGCGCGTGCGCTCGAGCTCGTGCCCGGCCTTGTCGAGATCGTGCTCGGCGATCACGCGGATGCGGATGAACGCGAGCGACAGCGTGAACATCGGCAGCATCCACAGCAGCAAGAAGTACGACAGCACGCCGAAGTACGCGGCGAGCGCGATCGCGCCGATCCAGAACGCGCCGAATTGCCGGCGCTCGGACGGCGTCAGCAGCTTTTCGCGATTGTCGAGGATGCTGCTCCAGCCGGTCCAGCTTCGCAGCGTCGGCCACCATGCGCGCAGGTTCGCGCCGAACACGTCGCCGAGCAGGATCCGGCCGAACGCGGCGTGCGACTTCGGAAACGCGTAATGCTCGTCCTCGACGAGGCGCGCCCAGTACGGATCGTTCGGCTTGTTCGTGAACAGATGATGCGGCAGATGGCTGCGCCGGTAGCACGACGTCACCATGCCGATCGGGAATGCGCACAGCCAGTTGCTGACGAGCTCGTTGACGCGGCGCGATTCGAACAGGCGAAAGTGCGTCGCGTCGTGCATCACGATGCCGAGCGCGTGCTGCTTGCACGCGAGATACACGTATGCGGCGCACACCGCGGCGCCGACGCCGAACCGTTGCGGCGCGTTCAGCACGGCGAATGCATGCGCGAGGCTCGTGCCGCCCGTCAGGCGCGCGACGAGCGCGATCGGCAGCGCGAAAGCGATCGCGATGCCGATCCACTGCCGCGCGATCACCCACGCGCAGCGCCACGGCCGGATCGCGCTCAGCGCATGCGCTTCTGTCGCGTATTTCTTGCGGTAGTTCACTGAGTGCGGAGTGGCGATTCCAGAAGACATGATCGTGTGTCCTTGAAGAGTCGTAACGTGTGCCGGCGCGGTGCGTCACGCGAACTCGGCGCGCGCGTGCTCGCCGAGCGCGGCGAGCCCGGCGTCGAGCGTGTCGAAGGCAAGATCGAGCTCGGCGGCGCCGACGGTGAGGGGCGGCAGCAGGCGCACGACCGCGCCGTGGCGGCCGCCCGTCTCGACGATGAGCCCGTGCGCGAAGCAGTACCGCTTGAGCGCGCGCGCGAGCGCGGGCGCGGCGGGGCGCGCGCCGGCCGCGTCCAGTGCGGCGTCGGGATCGACGAGCTCGATTCCCCACATGAGGCCGCGTCCGCGCACGTCGCCGATTTCCGGATGGCGTGCGGCGAGCCGCTCGAGCCGTGCGCGCATGTGCGCCTCCTTGGCCGCCGCACCGGCGATCAGCCCTTCCGATTCGATCACGTCGAGACATGCGACGCCCGCCGCCATCGCGATCTGGTTGCCGCGGAACGTGCCCGCGTGCGCGCCCGCCTGCCAGACGTCGTAGCGCTCGTCGTAGACGACGAGCGCGAGCGGAAAGCCGCCGCCGATCGCCTTCGACAGCACGACGGCGTCGGGCCGAATCCCGCTGTGCTCGAACGCGAACATCGCGCCCGTGCGGCCGATGCCCGTCTGCACTTCGTCGATCACGAGCGGAATGTCGAGCCGCGCGGTCACCGCGCGCAGCCCCGCGAGCCATTCAGGCGGCGCGGGAATCACGCCGCCTTCGCCCTGCACTGCCTCGACGATCACGCACGCGGGTTTCGCGATGCCGCTTTCCGGATCGCTCAGCATCGATTCGACGTAGTGCAGCGATGCGGCCGCGGTGTGCGGCGCGCCGAGCCCGAACGGGCAGCGATACGCGTACGGATACGGCATCACGTGCACGTCGGGCATCAGCGATGCAACCTGGTGCTTCGCGCGCAGGTTGCCCGTCAGTGCGAGCGCGCCCGCCGTCATCCCGTGGTAGCCGCCGTGGAACGCGATCACCGAGCGCCGGCCGGTGGCCGTCTTGAAGAGCTTGATCGCCGCCTCGATCGCATCCGCGCCGGACGGCCCGCAGAACTGCACGCGCGCGTGCCGTGCGAGCGTGGGCGGCAGGATTTCGAACAGGCGCTCGACGAAGCGGTGCTTGACGGGCGTCGTCACGTCGAGCATCTGCATCACCTGGCCGCTGTCGACGAACGCGCGTACGCGCTCGACGATCGCCGGATGGTTGTGGCCTGTGGCGAGCGTGCCCGCGCAAGACAGGAAGTCGAGATAGCGGCGTCCGGCCGTATCGGTGAGCACCGCGCCCGCGCCGTGCGCGAAAACGGTGTCGAAGGTGTCCGCATAGGTGCGCGCGCTCGATTCTCGGGCGCGGACGAAAGCGTAGGCGGGATCGACGTCTTGCATGGCTACCTACCTCACGAAGAAAAAGGGCGGGGCGGCTTCCCGCGAATCAGGCGCTCGGCGCGAGCGCGCCGCGCCGCAGCCGTTTGTGCAGCAGGATCAGCGCGACGACGGGCAGCATGCCGCCGAAGAGCGGGTCGTGCCGGTGCGGGAACGCGGCGGCGAGCGCGATTCCGCTGTAGACGACCATCTTCCTGCAACGCGCCTGCGCGAGCGCCGGGTCGGCCACGCCGGAGAACGATTCGGGCGCGACGGCAAGCCCGATCGCGTGCGCGGCGAGCACGCAGACGAGCATCGCGGCCGAGCCGAGCGCCGCGCCCCAGTCGCGGGTCGCGTCGTCCGACACGAACGGCAGCGCGGCGCTGACGATCAGATACGCGTTCAGCCCGAGCGCGGTGCCGTGCAGCGGCCGCCGGCGCAGCAGCCACGCGGTGTGCGGCAGCGCGAGCAGCGCGCCCGCGAGCGCCGCGTGTCGCCAGTGCGCGTCGCCGTCGCCCGGCGGCGCGCGCATGAACAGCATGAAACCGATCGCGGGTGCGAACAGCACCGCGTTGCGCAGATACGCGAAGATCAGATCGAGCATGACGCGATGGACTCCTTCGATGCGAACCGGCGCCGGTTCAGTCCTGGTGCCAGCGGAACGTCAGCGCGGCGCCGACGAGGAACACGAGCGTCCAGCCCGCGACGACGGCGAGCGGCCACGCGGCCTGCGCGTAGCCGATGTCGCGCACGAACACGCCGCGCAGCGCGACCGCGAACTGATTGGTCGGCAACACGAGCAGCACGACGCGCAGCCAGTGCGGCGCGGCGCGCAGCGGGATCGTCAGGTCGCTGAAGAACAGCAGCGGGAAATAGATGAGGTTGCACCACGCCTCGGCTGCGGCGAGCGAGCGCGCGCGGCTCGCGAGCAGCGTGCCGAGGCTCAGCAGCATCGCGGCGCCGAGCAGCACGACCGGAATCGCGCGCAGCGCGCGCAGGCTCCAGAGCGGCAGCGGCACCTGGAACAGGTAGCGCGCGGCGAGCATCAGCGTCACCGACGCGGCGAGCATCAGGATCACGCGCGAGACGATCAGCGACGCGAGGAACACGAAGCGCGACACCGGAAAGCACACGTACATCTTGAATGTGTTGCGCTCGCGCAGCGTCGCGATCGTCGTCGCGGTCGACACGACGCCGACCGACATGAACGCCATGATCAGGATGCCCGTCGCGAAGAACTCGCCGTAATCGAGCGGCGCGAGCGCGTGGCCGTCGTTCTCGAAGCGCACCTGGTACGCGGCGGGCAGGCCCGCTTCGGACGCCGCGCAGCGCACGAGCGCGATCTCGATCGTGCGCGCGGCCGCGCGCGCCGCGAGCGGACCGTTGAAATCGTATGAGACGCGCACGGGATCGGTCGCCCGTGCGGGCCAGCTCACGCGCACGCGATCGCCGCCCGCAGCGCCGGCGGCGTTCGGCGCGACGACGCGCGCGCCCACCGTGCCGTTGCCCGCGAACGCGGCCTCGATCGCGGCGCGGCACGCGCGCGCCTGCGGCACGGCGGCGTTGCCGTCGAACGTCAGCTCGACGACGCCGAGCGAGCTGCTCTTGCCGAACGCGACGAGCATCACGCTCATCAGCAGGATCGGAAAGACGAACGTCCAGAAGAGCCGCGCCTTGCTGCGCAATTGCCCGAGCAATTCGTTGCGGGTGAGAATCAGAAAGACCTCAAGCATCGGTCGCTCCTTCGGTGCACGCGCGCAGCAGATCGCCTTCGTCGGTCGGCGCGAATTCGAAATGCCGGATGCCCGTCTGCTCCATCAGCGTGCGCAGCGTGGCGTCGAGCCCCGCGCGGCCGAACGCGCCGATCTGCCGCGGCGCGGGCGCGACGATCCGCTGCACGTGCACGTCCCGCGCGAGCACCGCGCGTACGCGTTCGGCCTGCGCGTCGTCGTCGACGTGGATCAGCGCGCGGAACTCGCCGACGAGGCGGCGCTTGAGCGCGTCCTTGCCGCCCTGGTAGCGGACTGCGCCATCGCGCACCCACAGCACGTCGTCGGCGATTTCGAGCTCTTCGCCCGCGTGGCAGATCATCGCGATCGTGATGCCAGCGAGCGGGCCGCGCAGCAGGCCGAGCACGCTGCGCGTCATCGTGCGGTCGAGGCCCGTGAACGGCTCGTCGAGCGCGACGAGCGCCGGGCGATGCGCGAACGCGATGAAGAGATCGAGCCGCTGCCGCTGGCCCTTCGACAGCCCGCTGTACGGCTTCGCGCGCAGCTCGTCGATCGCGAGCGCCTGAGCCACCGCGGCGTCCTGCTTGCGGTACAGCGCGCGATGCACGGCGAGGATCTCGTCGACGCGCGCGTGCTCCGCGTATTCGACGCGCTGCAATTGCGCGCCGAAGCGCCGCAGCTCGCGCGTGTCGCGCATGAATTGCGCGGCGGGCACGCCGAGGATCGTCGCGCCTTCGAGCTGCGCGCGGCGAAAGCCGAACAGCGCCTCGAGCAGCGTGCTCTTGCCGGAGCCGTTCGGGCCGACGATCGCGGTCAGCGCGCCCGCGCGAAACGCGATATCGGTTGCGTGGAACGTGAAGTCGCCCGCCTTCACGTCGATGCGGCGCGCGGCGAGCGCGCTCGCCGCGCGGCTCGGCGCCGCGGCGCGCTCGCGCATGCCGGCTGCGCCGCCTGCCTCGGCGGCTTCGACGGTTTCAAGGCGTTCAAAGGCTTCACCGGCCTCGCCGGCCGGAAACGGAACAGGGCTCATTGCATTCAGTCCATCATCGCGACCTGGATGTCGCGCTGGCCGCTGTACGGATTGCGTCCGTGCGCGACGAGGATGTTGTCGAGCAGCAGCACGTCCTGCTCGCGCCAGCGAAACGCGGTTTCCTCGGCATTGATCGCGTCGTAGACGGGATCGAGGTCTTCGGCGGGCATCGGCGTTCCGTCGCCGTAGCGGATGTCGTACGGCAGCGCGGCGCGCGTCTTGTAGAACGACTGCAGCGCGTGCAGGATCGTCGGATGCACGACGCGCGCGTTGATGTGCTGCGCGCTCGCGTGGTTGAACCAGACTTCCTCGCCCGTGCGCGGATGCACGACCGTCGCCGGGCCGACGTGCGTGACCGTGATGCTGCCGTCGGGCAGCCACTCGTATTCGAGCTGCGTCGCGCGGCAGAGCGACTCGACTTCGGCGCGCTCGTCGGTCATGAACGCTTCCTGCCAGCGCCGGTAGAACTGGTTGAAGTGCGCGGGCATCGGCTTCGCCGAGAAGTTGCGGCGATACATCACGCCCTTGCTGCGGAACCGATCGAGCGTGCGCGCGGGCAGGCGGCGCGTGACGGCGCGCATGTCCGACAGCGGCGTCTCGCCGCCGACGGGCGCGGCCTGCCGGCAGTAGAACGAGATGAGCCGCGGATAGTTCGACATGTACGCCTTTTCCTGATGCAGGCTCAGCTTGAACGGCGCGGGCAGGTGCGTCGATTCGTACACGTTGCCGTCGATCGCCTTGCGCGGCGACGCGCCGGCGATGTAGCCGAACGCGTGCGGCGGATAGCGATCGGTCAATGCGCGGAACGCGGGCGTGTCGGGCACCGCGAAGCCGCGCAGCAGCAGGCCGCCGTGCTCGAGCAGCAGCGCGTCGAAATCCGCGCGGCGCGCGTCGAGCCACGCGAGCGCGGCGTCGCGATCGGCGGCGAGCGCGCTGTCGCCTTGCGGCGCGACGACGAGCGGCAGCAGCGCGCGCTCGGACCGGAAGCCACAGATCACATCGGGGCCGAGCCGCGCCTGCGCCTTCAGTGCCGCTGCGTTCTGGAAGGCGATCGAATCCTGGGTCTCGCTCATGACGGCTCTCCCGGCTTGGTGAGCAGAATTTCGAAGCCGAGCGCGCCCAGGCCGAACGGCGGGCTCGTCACGCTCGCGTGATCGGCGAGGCCCGCCGCCGCGACGAGCTCGCGCGCCTCGTCGAGCGTGACCTTCTCTTCGAGATGGGTCGGCGGATAATTCGCGGCCGCGCGCGTCGACGGATTGCCTCTCGCGAAGTGCGCGCCGTATTGCGCGAGCCGCGCGCGCAGCGCCGCGCTTTCGGCGGGCGCCGGCATCCGCTCGAACCACAGATGCCAGAGCGTGTCCTCGAACGAGACCGTGCCGATCAAATCGTTCAGGTTCCGGTCGCGCACCCACAGCCCTTCGGGATCGAGGATTGCGCCGTCGATGTCGGTGCCGCGATAGCGGGTGGCCGGCCGTTTCAGCAGTTCAGGTGCGAGTCCCATGTCATTCGACCTCGGCGAGTTCTTCGGCGGTGATCGCGCATGCGATGTCCGGCAGCGCGTCGATCGCCGCCGCGTGTTGGGCGGCGAGCGGAAGCAGGTTCGCGAAGCAGTAGCGGGCGGCCTTCACCTTGCCGCGATAGAACGCGGCTTCGGCGGGGGCGGCCGTGACCTCGCGCTCGGCGAGGCGCCGTTCGGCGATGCACGCGGCTTCGAGCAGCGCCCATGCGGACGCGACGAGCCCGAACATTTCGAGAAAGCGCGTGTAGACCTGGCTGCTCGCATGCATGTGGCCGTCCCGCACCGCGCGCGCGATCGACGCGAGCGCGCGCGCGAGCGCGTCGGCCGCGTCGCGCAACTGCGCGAACCACGCGGCGAACGACGCGGGGGCCGCGGGCTCGATGCGCGCGAGGCTCGCGTCGAGCGCATCGCGGAAGTAGCGCAGCAGCAGCGGCTTGCGGCCGAAGCCGAGCTTGTCGCGCACGAGGTCCTGCGCCTGGATGTAGTTCGTGCCTTCCCAGATCGACAGGATCTTCACGTCGCGTGCGTTCTGCTCGACGGGGCTCGCATCGGTGTAGCCGACGCCGCCGTGCACCTGGATCGCGGTTTCGCAGATGCGCCACGCCTGGTCGGAGATGAACGCCTTGCAGATCGGCGTGAGCAGCAACTGAAGCTTGCGCGCGCGCTCGATGTCGGCCGGGTCCGCGCCGGGCGTCGCCTCGAGGATCGTCGCGCGCGTCGCGGCCGCGGTCAGCTTGCCGAGCAGGCCGCGGCAGCCTTCGACGCGCGCTTTCATGTCGACGAGCATCCGCTGCACGTCGCCGTGCTCGACGATCCGCACGCGCGGCGCGGCCGTGTCCGACGCGGAGTCGATCGGCCGGCCCTGCACGCGGCGGCGCGCGTACGACACCGATTGCAGGTACGCGCTCGACGCGACGCCGATGCCGAAGAGCCCCGTGCCCATGCGCGCCTGGTTCATCAGCGGCACGAGCTGCAGCAGCCCGACGTTCTTGCGGTTGCCGAGCAGATGCGCGCGCGTCGTGCCGCTTCGGCCGAACACGAGATGCGTGTTCGCGCAGCCGTTCAGCCCCATCTTGCGCGGCACCGCGACGCATTCGACGTGATTCGATTCGAGCTTGCCCGTCGCGTCGTTGCGCCAGAAGCGCGGCACGATCAGGCACGACAGCGAGAACGAATCGAGCGCCGTCGAGCCGATGCGGCCGAGCACGAAGTACAGCGTGTTCTCGGTCAGGTCGTGCATGCCGGCCGAGATGTAGACCTTCTCGCCCGTCACCGCGTAGACGTCGTCGCCAAGCGGCGTCGCGACCGTGCGCACGGCCGTCATGTCGGAGCCCGCCTGCGGCTCGGTCGCGCAGAAGCACGCGTCCCAGTCGTAGCGCAACAGGGGTTTGCGCAGCGCCTTTTGCCCCGGCGTGCCGTGCAGCGTCAACAGCTTGCACGCCGGGTGCGTGAAGCCGCCGTACGTCATGAACGACGGATTCGCGCCCATCAGCATCTCGAACACCACTTGCTTGACGACCATCGGCACGTCCGCGTGCGGCGCATCGCCCGCTTCGGCCGAATGGCGATCGAACAGCAGGCCCGCCCATTCGTCGCGAAAGCGCGGCCACAGCACGTGGAAATCGGCTGGGATGCGCACCGTGCCGTCGTCGCGCAGCGAGCACGATTCGATGTCGCTTGCGCGATAGCTCTCGCCGATCTCGAGCGCGAAGTCGCGCGCGCGTTCGAGCAGACGGTCGTAGTACGCGCGGTCGTGCGTTCGGTACGGCGCGTGCGACAGGAACGCCGCTTCGGCGTCGAACAGTTCCCACAGAAAGAAGCGCAGTTCGCGCAGGCTGACTTGATAGGCGCTCATGACGGATACCGGGTTCGGGTGGACGAGAACGGCGCGCGCGCGCCGCGCAGTTCCGCGACGAGCGCGCCCGCGCCGCCCGCGAGCGCGGTGTCGCAAAAGAGCGCGAGCCGCCGCTCGCCGGGCGCGAGCGACGCCTGCGCCTGCGCGAGCGCGCGCGGCGTGTCGGCGGTGGACAGGTGCTCGACGCCGCCGCGCCTCTGCAGACGCGACGGCGGGATCGCGAGCGCGTGCGCGAGCGTCGTGCGAAACGACGCGCTGAAGCCGCCGGGCGCGAAGCAGTCGATCTGCGCGGCGCCGACGCCCGCGTCGTCGAGCGCCGCGCGCACCGCGTCGACGGTCGGCGCGACGAGCGCGCGTTCGAGCTCGGCCGGCTGCCGCGCCCACGGGTCGGCGATCACGTCGCCGTGCGCGAGCGCGTGACCGAGCACGCGCGCGTGGGCTTCGTCGTCGGCATCGGCATGGGTGTCGCCGTCGGCGCCGCCAAGCAGGATCGCGGCGGCGCCGTCTCCGTATGCGACGAACTCGCCGTACGCGCGCAGGAACGGATACACCCATTTGTCGGCGGCGACGAACAGCATGCGGCTGCCTTCGCGCAGCAGCCCGCGCGCGAGCGGCAGCGCCGTGTGCAGGCCGAGCGTGCCGCACTGGCCGAGCGCGAACGGCACGACGTGCTTGAGCCCGAGCGCGTGTTGCATCCGGCCGGCAACCGATTCGCCGGCGTGCTCGTTGAGCGACGCCTGCGCGACGACGATCTGCGAGATCGACGCGCACGCGTCGGGGCCCGCCGCGTCGATGACCTCGCGCACGGCCTCGAGCGCGAGGTCCGACAGTGTCCGCCCGTCCGTCTCGACGGGCAGCGACGCCGGCGCCGAGCGCGCCAGATGGGCGAACGTGCGCGCGTCGTAGTCGAGCCGTTCGTACGGCATCGCGAAGCGGATCGCATGCGGCGCGAGCCGGCCGTCGTAGCGGTAGCGGCCGGCCGCCTGCGCCGCGTCGACCGGCTGGCGGGACGGCTGCCGTATCGCGGTGTGATGGATCGTGAGCATGGTCTTCGTCACCTCGATCAGCCGAGCGCGGCCGCGCTCGGCTCGGTCTCGAAACGCGACAAGTGGGCGCGCTTGAGCAGCGGCCGGTCGATCTTGCCGTTCGGATTGCGCGGCAGCGGCGCGCTGGCGATCTCGATGTGCTGCGGCGCCATGTACGACGGCAGCCGCGCGCGGCACGCGTCGATCAGCGCCTGCCGGCATTGCGCGGGATCGCCGCCGCCGTACACGCACGCGACGATCGCCTGGCCGAGCGTCGGATGCGGCACGCCGAACGCAACGGCTTCGAGCGTTTCCGGGCATTCGAACAGAATGTCCTCGATCTCGGTCGGGCTCACACGATAGCCGGACGTCTTGATCATCTCGTCGGCGCGCGACACGAAATAGAGGAAGCCTTCCGCGTCGCGCGTCACGATGTCGCCCGACCACACCGCGACGTCCGCGAGCGACACCGGGTGGCGCGCGTGCGGCAGCGCGCGGAAGCGCTGCGCGGTCAGCTCGGGCGCGTTCCAGTAGCCGAGCGTCACGAACGCGCCGCGATGCACGAGCTCGCCCGGCTCGCCGGCGTCACACTCGCTGCCGTCGGCGCGCAGCACGAGGATCTGCGCGTTCGGCACGGCCTTGCCGATCGAGCCGGGGTGCGCGGCCAAGTCCTCGGGCGGCAGGTACGTCGAGCGGAACGCCTCGGTGAGGCCGTACATCAGATAAGGCGCGGCGTTCGGGAAGATCTGCCGCAGCCGGTGCAGCAGCGGCTGCGGCATCGTGCCGCCCGTGTTCGCGATCCGGCGCACCGGCAGGCGCGCGTTATCGGGCCACGCGACCGCGGCGAGCTGCATCCACAGCGGCGGTACGCCGGTGATCGACGTGACGCCGACTTGCGCGCACCACGCGGGCACTTCCTCCGCGCGCAGGAAGTCGAGCGGCGCGTAGCACGCTTGCGCGGCGAGCGCGCTCGTCAGCTGGCTCAGGCCCGCGTCGAAGCTGAGCGGCAGCGCGCCGAGGATCACGTCGTCGTGCGCGAGCCGCTGGTATGCGGCGACGCTGTCGGCGCCCGCGGTCAGATTGCGGTGCGACAGCACGACGCCCTTCGGGCGCCCGGTCGAGCCGGACGTGTAGAGGATCGCGGCCGGATCGGAATCGACGGCGTGCGCGTGGCCCGCGTAATCCGCATCGTCGCTCGCGCCGGCGAGGGCGGCGACGTCGTCGACGAGCCAGCTAACGAGCCCGGCCGGCCGCGCGGCGAGCCGGGCGAGGCGCGGCGCGGTGGTGAGCATCAGGCGCGAGCCGCTGTCGGCGACGATGTGCAGCACCTGATGGTCGCGCAACTGCGGATTGATCGGCACGACGATCGCGCCGACGAGATTCGCGGCGAGCATCGTCACGATCGTCTCGTACGCTTTCGGCGCATAGGTCGCGACGCGTTCGCCCGGCTCGATGCCGGCCGCGGCGAGCGCGGCGGCGACGCGGCGCACGTCGGCCGCGAGCTGCGCATAGCGCATGCGCCGCCGCGGATCGGCGATCGCGATGCCGTCGGGCCGCTGCGCGGCGGCGGAGTCGAGGAGGTCGACGAGTCGGATGTGTGGATTCATGACGCTCTCATGCCTGACGGATGTAAACCTGAGCCGGCTTGTGCGACAGGAAGCCGCTCACGGTGTACGAGTGGTGATAGGCGCCGCATTGCGAGAACACGACGAAGTCGCCCGGCTGCGGCAGCCGCGGATGACGCTCGAGCCGGCCGATCACGTCGGCGCGGTTGCAGGTGTTGCCGACGAACGTGACCGGCAGCGTGTTCGGCGCGCGATGCGCGTCGGCGGGCCCGGCCGGCACGAGCGTCGGCGCTTCCCAGGTCTTCAGGACGGCTTCCGTTTTCGCGAGCAGGAAGTTGTGGCTCATGCCGCCGTCGCACACGGCGATCACGCGGTCGTCCCAGACCTTGACCGCGCGCACGCGCGTGACGAACACGCCCGCGTTCGCGAAGATCGCGCGGCCCGCCTCGTGCACGAGCGTGTAGCGCTTCGCGAGCGGCGCGATGCGCGCGCGGTAGCGCTCGAAGGTTGCGTCGTCGTGGCCTTTTTCCGAAAACCCGCCGCCCAGGTTCAGATGCGTGACGGGCGCGCGCACGAGCGATTCGATCTGCTCGGCGAGCTGCGCGAGCGCCCACGCGAGGTCGGCCGAATCCGCGTCGCCGCCCTTCGTCGGGCCGGCGCGGAAGTTGCCCGAGCCAACGAACGCGTGCAGCCCCGCCACGCGGCGGCCCGCCTGCGTGAGAAGGTTCGCCATGCCGAGCGCCTCCGCGGGCGTCATGCCGAAATGGTCGCGCAGCGATTTCGGCGCATGCGCGCCGAGCAGCGCGCCCGCGTTGATGCGCAGCATCACGTCTTCGGTCTCCTTGCCGGACGCGAGCGCGATGAAGCGGCGCACCATGTCCGGACCGTCGAGGATGAAGTGGCAGCGCGACGCGATGCCCGCGCGCATCAGCGCGTCGCCCATCGCCGGGTTGTTCAGGTACTTCACGTGCTTGCCGCGCCCGACGACGGTGTCGAGCTCGCCCTGGCTCGCGAGCTCGATGCCGTCTTCGAACGCGTGCGCGCAACGCAGGAACAGGTCCGCGTGCGAGTTCGCCTTCAGCGACACGACGAGGCGCGTGCCGAGTGCCGCGCGCAGTGCGGCGTAGCCGGCGAGCACGCATTGCGGGTCGAACACGTAGCAGGGCGTGTCGAGCCCGTCGAGCCAGTCGGCGTTCCCGGCGTCGGCCGCGGCGTGCGGCGCGGATCCGATCGTGTCAGTGTTCATAGGCCTCGGAAGGAGTGGACGACGAAGCGACTTCGAGCGGATGCAGCGCGACGGCGGCGAACGCGCCGACGTTCGACTGCATGACGCCCATCACGTGCCGGCCCGCGTCGAGCGCGGCGAGGCCGTCGTCGGCGAGATTGATGGCGAAATCGGAGCAGCACACGTGGCCGCAGCGCGCGACGTTCTCGCCGAACAGCCGCTCGGCGGGTACGCGCAGCGCGCGGCACAGCGCATGCCAGCCGCGCAGATCCGTGTTGATCGGCAGGATGCGCTCGTAGTTCGCGATCGGCCGGCCCGTCAGCGCGCACGCGGCGTCGACGACACGGTGCGTGTGCAGCCATTCGGTCGAGATCATCGCGCGCTCGACATCCTTCGCCGAATCGGAGCCCGGGTACCACGCGGCATGGTTGTGCAGCGCGACGCCGCCGACGCGGTTGCGGCGGCTGTTGCGGGTCACGAGCAGGCATCCGGCGCCGTCGCCCTGGATGCCGGAGAACTGGCGCAGCCGGGTGGCTTCGTCGTACGCGCGGTCGGCCGACACGACGAGCGCCGATTGCGCCTGCGGATACGCGACGAAGAGCGCGCCGATCATCCTGATCGCCGCGGCGATCGACGCGCAGTTCAGTTGCTCGATCGATCCGCTCCACAGCGGCCGGATGCCGTGCGCGTGCGCGACTTCGTAGGGCAGGCTGCGCGGCGGCGCGGGCATGCTGAACGTCTGCGTGTGCACGTGCACCATCAGGTCGATCGACGACGGCGCGATGCCCGTCGTGTCGACGAGCGCGCCGACCGCGCGCGACGCGAGCTCGACCTCGCTCGTTTCCGGCGCCGCGTGGAAGAACCGGCAGCCCGATTCGAGGATCGCGTCGACCTGCGCGCGCGGCCATGCGTGGCGGGCCGCCCACGCGTCGATCTCGATCGCCGCGTCGGGCAGCTCGTACGCGGCGGCGTCGATGCCGATCCAGTGGTTCGCTTGATCTGGGCGCATGGCGTCACATGTCCATTGCGAGCGGCATGTCTTCGTAATCGATCACGTCGAGCTGCTCGAAGGTCCGTCGCACGCGCGGCGTGAGCAGGCCGATCTCGCGGATCGTCGGCACGAGGCGGCGGAAGATCGAGCGGCGCAGCGCGCGCGACACCTCGGATTCGCGCACCATCTGCGCGCAGGCCTGCTTCGAATAGCCGAGCGGCTCCCAGATGTCGTCCGCGCACAGATGCTCGTACAGCACCGACGCGCCCTCGCTCACGAATTCCTCACGCTCCTTCATCTCGGCGGACGTCATGTCCGAATACACGCGGGCGAGCGTGAGCCGGCCGACCGCGAAATGGCGCGCCTCGTCGCGCTGGATGCGTGCGAACAGGTCCTTGACGAACGGATCGGTGCTGAACGCGACGACGGTCTGGAACGTCGACAGCGCGATTCCTTCGACGAGCACCTGCATCCCGAGGTTCGTGATGTCGAGCGCGTTCGACGTGACGGTGTCCTTCAGCAGCCCTTCGAGCGAGCGGCTCATTGGGTAGCGCACGCTGATCTTCTCGTTGACGAGCTTCGCGTACGCCTCGACGTGGCGCGCCTCGTCCATGATCTGCGCGGCCGCGCACAGGCGCGCGGACAGGCTCTCCTCGGCGCTCGCGAGCTTCGATGCGCAGATGAGCGCCGCCTGCTCGCCGTGCAGGATCTGCGACAGCAGCCACCCCTGCCAGTGGTGGCGCATCTCCGCGCGCTCGGCGGCGCCGAGCCTGTGCCACAGATCGGTGCCGAACACGAGCAGCATCCCGTCGGGCATGCCGAGCGGATTGTCGGGGTCGAGCGTCACGTTCCAGTCGATGTCGCGGTTGACGTCCCACTGAGCGGCCTTCGCCTTGTGATACAGGTTCGTGAGCGCGGTCTCGCGATACTCGTAGTCGCCCATCATCAGCGCGTCGACGGGCATCGACCAGCGATGGCTGCGGGCGGCGTCTTCGTACGGTTGCATAGTGGCTTCCATGGTCGGTTAGGCGAAGCGGGTGTCCGGTCGCGCCGCGTGGCCGGCCGCGGCGCCGTCGGCGCGCGCGAGCCGGATCGCGTAGCGCGGCCAGTCGCGCAGCAGCGCGGCTTCCAGCGCGTCGAGCCGGTCCTCGCTCGCGCTCGCGAAGGCGAGCGTGTTGTCGCCCGGGTAATCGAGATCGCGGCGAATCTGGTCGACGATGCCGATGCCGGGCTGCGCCTTGACGCGCGACCAGAACGCCATCTGCGTGTCGAGGCCGCTGCCGATCAGCACGCGCGGATCGAGCAGGTTCGCGGGCAGCGCGCCGTTGTACGGCATCCGGAACCGGACGAATACGCGCGTCTCGGCGCCGAGCGCCTGCCACAGCGCATCGACGAGTTCCGACATGAAGCGCGCGTACTGCGCGTGGTCGAGCAGCACGGGCGCCGTCGAATCCGGCTGGTACGCGGCAAGGCGCGCGTAGTCGTCGGTCGTCGTGGCGGGAATGCCGTAGCTCGACGCGCGCACGAGCACCGGCGTGCGGGGCGCGCGTTCGAGCCGGTAGCGGTGAATGGCGAAGGGCGTCATGCGGTGTCGTCCAGGCGAAAGCGCGCGGCGGCGTCGTATCCGATCTCGGCGATCGCGAAGTAGCCGTTGAGCGCGAGCGAGCCGACGATCGCGCGTGCGACGGCCGGCGCGCCGGGCGCGCATCGATGCAGCAACAGCGAGATCCACGGATCGCTGCCGAACGCGTGGCCAAAGCGCGCATGGCCGTCCGGATGCACGGGCGCGCCGCCGAGGCACTTGAGCAGCGCCCGCCGCGATGCCTCCTTGAAGAACGGCGGCGCGACCGGCGTGCCCGGGCGTTCGCGGCCGAACGCGGCGAACGCCCGGCCGAGCATCGCGAGCGCGTGCGCGGGCGGCGCCGCGCCTAGATGCAGCGGCCAGTCGACGCCCGGCGCGACGTCAAGTGCGAGCGTGCAGATGCCGAAGCCCGACGCGCCCCATTGCGGGTTGGTCAGCCAGTAGCTGAAGCGATGGATGTCGACGTCGACGATCTGCAGCAGCAGCCGGCGCGTGCCGGTGTGCATCGCCTTGCCGAGCGTTTCGCGGAACACGTATCCCCAGCTCGCGCATTCGTAGCCGTGCGTGAGCCAGTCCACGGCGCGCGGCCCGTGCGATGCGATCGCGCCGACGAACGCGGCGTGATGCGGCGAGTCGTCCATCAGCAGGCCGGAGAGGATCGTCGAGCACACCACGTAGTCGTCGATCGCGGCATGCCCGGACGCGGTCCCGACGCACGCGAGCGCCTCGCGGCCGAGCAGCCGGCCGAGCTGCGCGGCGGCGTCGAGCAGATCGTCGACGCCGCCCGCCGCCGCCGCGATGCGCCGGTACGCGAGCGCGCGCAACTGCAGGCGCGCAGCGGAGAGCGTCGTCGCGGTGGGTTCCGGAATGGGAGCGAGCTCGATCATCGGCGGCCTCGTGTGCTGCTTCGCGCCGCGCGTTACGCGGCCGTCTGCGGCGCGCGCAGTTCGGCGTCGAGCTGCGCGAGCGTCGTGTATTGCGTGATGTTCAGCGTTTCGGGATCGATCGAGCCGTAGAGCTGCTCGCAAAAGACGATCAGCTCGACGATGTTCAGCGAGTCGATGCCGAGCTCGCCGATGCCGACGTTGGTTTCGACGGCCTCGACGTGCAGGATCTTCGCGACTTCGCGTGCGAGAAGGGGCAGCGTTTCAGCGGCTGGCGTGCTCATGACAGGTTCCTTTTTCGAGTGGAAAGACAAACGGTGAACTGTGAACGGCGGATCAGGCGCGCTTCGTGCCCATCCGGATTTCGTAGTAGCAGCGGTATGCGCTGCCTTCCATCTTCGACAGCGCGAGCAGGTCGCGCTGATCGTCGAAGCGGCGTACCGCGCCGCCACGCACGAGATCGCCGAGCAGCTCGTTCGCGGCGAACTTGAGCGCGAGCACGCGCTGCACGGTGTCGGCGCCATAGACGCTCGAGCGCGACTGCGTGCGCGCGGCGTCGGCGACGAAGCGCCGGATCGATTCGTGCGCGGGCGAGAGCGCGAGCCGGCCTTCGCGCGCGAGCCAGCCGACGTGCGCCATCAGCGCGCGCACGAAGTACGGGCGCACGATCGTCAGATACTTGCTGAACACGTTCGGGCCGCCGATGCGCAGGCGATCCTCGGGCATCGTCTCGACTTCGCCGCGCACGTTGCCGAGCTGCAGTCCGCCTTCGAGGAACGGCTCGCCGCACACGGCGCGTTCGAGCGTGCGGTACTGCTCGGGCCACACGAGATAGGCGGCCGGCATGAACGCGCCCGGCGCGCGCACGGCGACGAGCCCGATGCTCTCGCGATGAGCTTCGATGCCCCATACCTTGTCGATCGCGAGCACCATGCGGCCGTCCTCGCCGCGCACGGTCGAGCGCCAGCTCGCGAGCGCGGGGCCCCCGCCGTCGCTCATCAAAAAGCGCAGATGATGACCCGCCGCGCGATACGCCTGGACCTTCGCGTCCTGCTCCGGCGTCAGGAAGAGCGCCGACATCACGCGCGAGAAGCCGCGCATGAACGGCTTGAAATGTGGCGCGAACCCTTCGTGCGCGATTTGCTCGAGCACCGCCTCGGTTTGCGCCGATTGCTCGTAGCGCAGCGGTGTCGTCGCGCGCGCATCGTCGCGTGCGGCGGCAAGGGTGCGCGGCTGCGCGATGATCATGTCGCTGTCGAGCAGGCGCGTCGCGCCGGCGCGCAGCAGCGCGTCGAGCGCCGCGGGCGGCGCGCCGAATGCGGCGAGGCGCTCGCGAACCGGCTGCGCGGCGAGCGTCGGCAGATCGGCGGCATCGGGGAACGTGCGCGTAGGCGTGTCGGGCAGGGCGGTGTCGAGCATCATCGGCGATCGTGCAGTGGCATGCGTTGGAGAAGCCGTGCGCGGAAAGCGCGCGGCAGCGGAGCGCGAAGCGGCGGCGCGGTCATGGATACGACGCGACGCGATCGGCATCGGAGCGGCGCGATGGCGGCAGCGCGATCTCGCGCAGCTCGCCGCTCATGAACATCGCGCGCGCCTTCAGTCGTTGCGGCTTGCCGCTCGTCGTGCGCGGCAGCGCGCCCGGTTCGACGAACGCGATGCGCTGCGCGCAATAGCCGAGCCGCTGCTGCATGCGCGTCTGCAACTCGGCGCGCGAATCGCTGTTCGCGTGATTCGCGTGCGCCTCGACGAGGACGACGAGATTCTCGGTGCCCTGCGTCTCGTCGTGGATGCCCACGGCGATGCATGCGCCTTTGTAGACGGCCGGATGGCTGTCGATCGTCTCCTCGATCTCGTGCGGAAAGTAGTTCGTGCCGCGAATGATGATGATTTCCTTCTTGCGCCCGAGAATGAAGAGCTGGTCGCCGCTCACGTAGCCGATGTCGCCCGTCGCGAACCAGCCGTGCGCGTCGAACGGTTGCGGCGCGGGTGCGTCGGCGCTCGGCAGATAGCCCTGCATGACCGACGCGCCGCGAATGAAGATTTCGCCCGCGTCGCGCTCGGCGGCGAGCCGGCCCTGCGCATCGCGTATCTCGTAGGCCATTTCGTCGAGCGGCGCGCCGACGGCGATCAGCGTGTCGGTCGCGCCCGCGTGAGCGTCGGGCACGGGCGTTGCGCGGTGATGCTGCGCGAGGGACGCGGTGTCGATGCGATCGGCGATCACGTGCGCGAACGCCGAACTGCTCGGTGTGTCGATCGAGCGGTGCAGCGTGACGGCGAGCGTCGCCTCCGCCATCCCGTAGCACGGCTGCAGCGTCGATGCGTGAAAGCCGAATGGCGCGAACGTCGACGCGAAATCGGAAAGCGTCGCGTGATCGACCCGTTCCGCGCCGACGAGGAACGTGCGCAGATGGCTGAAGTCCGCGCCGTCCATCGTCGCCGCGTTGAAGCGGCGCACGCAGTAGCGCAGCGCGAAGGTCGGCGCGACGGCGATCGTCGAGCCCGTGTGCGCGATGCGCCTGAGCCAGCCGAGCGGATTGCGCACGAAGCTCATCGACGGCATCAGCCGCAGCGACGTTTTGCAATACAGATGCAGCAACAGGCTGACGAGGCCCATGTCGTGATGCAGCGGCAGCCAGATCACGGTGTTGTCGCCGGCGTGCTTGCTGTAGCCGCATGCGTTCGCGATGCCGGCGATGTTGGCCGCGACGTTGCGATGGCTGATGACGGCCGCTTTGGGATGCGATGTCGAGCCGGACGTCAGCTGGATGTGATGCGTGTCGTCGGCGCTGCGCCGCGCGAGCCGCGGCTCGGCGCCCGTCGACGCGGCGCGCAGGATGCCGACGTCGATCACGCGCGCGCCCGTGTCGCGCAGTCGCGCCTCGAGCTCGGCGACGTGCGCGGACGCCGTGAACACGAACGTCGGGCGATAGAGCAGGCACGCGACTTCGAGCACTTGCGGGCTCGAGCCGCTCGCGCGCTTGAGCGGCGGCGGCACCGTGCACGGCACGACGCCCGACAGCACGCAGCCGACGAGGAGCGCGAGATAGTCACTCGTCGCGGGCAGCGCGAGGAGGGCGAGATCGCCCGCCCGCGCGCCGAGCGCGTTCAATGCGGCGCTCATGCGCAGGCCCGCTTCGCTCAGTTGTCGGTAGGACAGCACGTGCTCGATGCCGCTCTCGTCGAGCGTGCCGACGCCGTGCGCGTGGCGGTTCCGACCCTCTCCGAGCGGAGCCAACAGCCTTTCGATCAGCAGCGAGGAATCGCGCATTGACTGCCCCTTTATTAAAAAGTCGCTAAAACTCGATTCGCAATAATTAATCGGAATTGTTCTTCAAATAAGCGCGCTTTCCTGACAATTTCCATACGGGAAACGAAGGTTCAGAGCCCAAATTTCATTGGCAACATGCTTGACGGAGAAGTTCCGTCGCCGAAATACTCGTCATCGGCACGTAAGCGGCGCTGTGCCGATCGCGGCGGAACCCGCGTCATAGGCCTGTCCGACCATATGGCGGGCCGGTGCGATCGCTCGCGGTGAATTAATGCGCGGAACACACGCGTTAAAAAACTGCACAAACGTTCGGCGAAAATTCAGGTATAAACGGCTATCGAGTTTCCGAAATGTCGATAACTCGCGACGAGGCGTAGTCTCACCCATTAAGGTCGATTAATGCCAATACCGAATTACGACAGATTGATACTTGGAACGAAAAAGATGATCGATCTACGACGCCTGCGTTATTTCATCGTCGTCGCCGAGGAGCTTCATTTCGGCAAGGCGGCCCAGCGTCTGCACCTTGCGCAGCCACCGCTCACGCGGCACATCTCCGCGCTCGAAGGCGAGCTCGGCTTGCGGCTGTTCGATCGCTCGACGCGCTCGGTGAAGCTCACGGCCGAAGGCGAACTCTTCCTGCCGCACGCGCGCGAAGTGCTCGACGCCGTGCATCGCGCGGAGATCGCGTCGCAGCGCGCGGCGCTCGGCAAGGAAGGCAAGGTCGCGCTCGGCTATACGAGCTCGGTGCCGCTTTGCGATGCATTCGGCACGCTGATCCGCAATTTCGCGCGTTCGTTTCCGGACATCGAGCTGTCGCTCGTCGAGGCATCGTCCGCGCAGCAGAGCCGCAGCATCAAGGAAGGGTTGCTCGACATCGGCATCGGCTGGAAGAATTCTATCGAGGACTACGAGGGATGCCGGGTCAAGACGATCGCGGCCGAGCCGCTCGTCGTCGC
This sequence comes from Burkholderia oklahomensis C6786, assembly GCF_000959365.1. Classification (NCBI taxonomy): domain Bacteria; kingdom Pseudomonadati; phylum Pseudomonadota; class Betaproteobacteria; order Burkholderiales; family Burkholderiaceae; genus Burkholderia; species Burkholderia oklahomensis. The sequence continues at coordinate 1,231,492 of NZ_CP009555.1, read as the reverse complement.
GGTGTCGGAAGAGCGCGAACTCGCGAACGAGGCGTCGCTTGCCGTCGAGCGGCTCGCCGACGAGACGTTCGTGCTGTTTCCGCCGGGCTACGGCTCGACGCTCGACCGCAAGGCGTTCGACCTGTGCGCGACGGCGGGCTTCACGCCGCGGCGCGGGCCGAGCGCGTCGCAGATGACGACGATGATCGCGCTCGTCGCGGCGGGACGCGGCGTCGCGATCGTGCCCGAGGCCGTATCGACGCTGCGCAAGCCGGGCGTCGCGTACGTGCCGCTCACCGACGCATCCGCGCTGATCGAGCTCGTACTGATGTGGCGCGAGGCGGGACTGTCGCTTGCTGCGCGCTCGTTCGTCGAGTGGCACGAGGCGCACGTCGCGCAGCGCATCGAGGGCATGGTCGGCGTCGATTGACCGCGCGCCGAACGCCGCGGCGCGATCGGGCCGCCACGGGCGTCGCCTCATCCACGTTTGTGCTTGTCGAGCGCGCCGGCGCTCGCGGCTTCCTCCTCGCATCCCTTTCTCGATACGCCGTGCGCATCGTGCGTAAGCGCGACGTGGCAACGCGACCATCGCGCAAGCCGTCCCGGTCTTCCCGTTCCCGCCGCGCCGGCGGCAAGCCGCGGGCGACATTCCCAAGATGCATACCAGTATGGACGACTGGTGCTATTCCGGTCTCTGTCGGCTGGCTTTCCTGACCGGGCGTCGATGCTGACGCACGTCAACCAACGTCAATGTCTAGGGTAAATACCTATCCTGAAGTGCTTTGTAAATAAAGGGTTTTGACGTGTTGTCTCCCTTGCCGGGCAACCGTTTCGGCGATTTCAGAAGGGCGGCCGGCCGCAAATTGACTGGTATTATTTTGGTTATATAATGGCTTCGCTTTTTCGGACGACGCCCTTGTACGCCCTTCCGTTTTCGCACCCGGAGACCTATGGACATCGGCTGGTCGGCGCTGGCGCCGGACGCCCGCAGCGACACCCCGCTCTACCTGCAGCTCGCCCGCAATCTCGCCGACGCGATTCACGGCGGCACATGGCGAGCCGGCGAAGCGCTGCCGTCCGAGCGCGGCTTGTCGTCGGCGGCCGGCGTGTCGCGGATCACGGCGCGCCGCGCGCTCGCGCTCCTCGTCGAGCAGGGCCTCATCCGCCGCGTGCGCGGCGCGGGCAGCTTCATCACGCCGCGCGTCGCCGATCCGCTGTCGCGGCTCGTCGGGTTCTCGGCGAAGATGCGCCAGCGCGGGTTCGCGCCCGATTCGGTGTGGCTCGCGCGCAGCCTGCGCGCCGCGCGCCGCGACGAAATCGCGCGCTTCGGTCTTTCGTCCGGCGCGACGGTCGCGCGCCTCGAACGGCTGCGGCGCGCGGACGGCGTCGTGATGGCGTACGAGCGCTCGACGCTGCCCGCGACCTGCGTGCCCGAGCCGCAGGTGCTCGAAGGGTCGCTGTACAGCTACCTGCAGTCGCGCGGCCTCGAAGTGGTGCGCGCGTCGCAGCGGTTTCGCGCGGTGAACGCGCCGACCGACGTCGCGCAATGGCTCGGCGTCGCGCCGGGCGCCGCGCTGCTCGTCATCACGCGGATCGGTTACGGCGCCGACCGGCGCGCGATCGAGACGACCGAAACCTATTGCCGCGACGACTATTACGATTTCGTCGCCGAGCTGAAACGCTGACACGACAGACTGTCGGCGGCAGCCCGGACGACCCGCAGGCCCTCTCGCAGCAGTACGCAGTACCGACCCAATACGCATCACCAGATATCAGAGAACGTCATGCTGACCGGAAACATACTCACCTCCGAAGGCTGGATCCACGGCACGCTCGAGTTCGAGAACGGCCGGATCACCGCGCTGTCGGGCGACGCGACGGACCCGTCGAAGAACGACGCGCCTTACGTGCTGCCCGGCTTCATCGATCTGCACGTGCACGGCGCGGGCGGCGCCGACGTGATGGAAGGCGGCGACGCGATCGAGATGATCGCGCGCACGCACGCGCGCTACGGCACGACGAGCCTGCTCGCGACGACGATGACGGCGCCGCGCGACGAGCTGATGCGCGTCGTCGCGGATCTCGGCGACGTCGCGCGCGTGCGCACGCCGGGCGGCTCGCGCGTGCTCGGCGTGCATCTCGAAGGCCCGTACATCAATCCCGGCAAGCTGGGCGCGCAGCCGGACGCGGCGGTTTCCGCGGTGCTCGACGAGGTGCTGAAGTATCTGTCGATCGCGCCGATCCGCGTCGTCACGCTCGCGCCGGAAATCTCCGGCCACATCGAGATCATTTCGGAGATGGCCGCGCGCGGCGTGCGCGTGCAGCTCGGCCACTCGCTCGGCACGTACGACGACGCGGTCGCCGCGCTCAAGCACGGCGCGTGCGGCTTCACGCATCTGTTCAACGCGATGTCGCCGCTGCATCACCGCAATCCGGGCATCGTCGGCGCGGCGCTCGCGCACGCCGAGTACGCGGAGATCATCCCCGATCTGCTGCACGTGCATCCGGGCGCGATCCGCGCCGCGCTGCGCGCGATTCCGCGCCTGTACGTCGTGACCGACAGCACGTCGGCGACGGGCATGCCCGACGGCGAGTACCGGCTCGGCAGCCAGCGCGTGACGAAGTGCCTGGGCGGCGTGCGCCTCGCCGACGGCACGCTCGCCGGCAGCACGCTGACGATGGACCAGGCGCTGCGCAATCTCGTGTCGCTCGGCCTGCCGATCGCCGACGTGTCGAACCGGATGTCGCGCTACGCGGCCGACTATCTCGGCGTCGCCGATCGCGGTCGCATCGAGCGCGGCGCGTGGGCGGATCTCGTCGTGTTCGATCGCGAACTGAACCTGACTGCGACCTTTGTCGAAGGAGAATCGATTGTCGAATATGCTTAACGAGGCGCGCGAGTCGGCGCGCGTCGTCGCCGCGCAGCTCGCGGACACGCGCCGCGTCGAGGCGCTCGCGCTCCACCTCGCCGCGAACGTGCCGCAGGTCGCGCTGACCGTCGCGCGCGGCAGCTCCGATCACGCGGCGAGCTATTTCGCGAGCCTGACGATGAGCCGCCTCGGCGTGCCCGTCGCGTCGCTGCCGATGTCGGTCGCGACGCTGCAGCAGGCGCCCCTCAAGGTGCAGGGCCAGCTCGCGCTCGCGTTCTCGCAATCGGGCAAGAGCCCGGACCTCGTCAACACGATGACCGCGCTGCGCGAAGCCGGCGCGCTGACGGTCGCCGCCGTCAACGTGCTGCCGTCGCCGCTCGCCGACGCGTGCGAGCATCCCTTGCCGCTCCTCGCCGGCCCCGAGCTGTCGGTCGCCGCGACGAAGAGCTATATCGCGATGCTGTCGCTGTCCGCGCAGCTCGTCGCGTTCTGGCAGCGCGACGCCGCGCTCGTCTCCGCGCTGCGCAGCCTGCCCGACGCGCTCGGGCAGGCGGGCCGGCTCGATTGGTCGTCCGCCGTCGAGGAGTTGCGCGACGTCGAGCGGATGATCGTGATCGGCCGGGGGCTCGGCCTCGCGATCGCGCAGGAGGCGGCGCTCAAGCTGAAGGAAACGTCGGGCATCCAGGCCGAGGCGTTCTCGAGCGCCGAAGTGCGGCACGGCCCGATGGAGCTGATCGACCGCGACTATCCGCTCCTCGTGTTCGCGCCGCCCGGGCCGGAGCAGGAGGGTCTTCTGCAACTCGCGCGCGACATGCGCGCACGCGGCGCGCGCGTTTTGCTCGCCGCGCCCGGGGGCACGCCCGACGCGACGCTGCCGCTTGCGCGCACCGCGCATCCGGCGCTCGATCCGATTGCCGCAATCCTTTCGTTCTACGTGATGGCAGCCGAGCTCGCCGTCGCACGCGGCCGCGATCCCGACGCGCCGCGCCATCTGCACAAAGTCACCGAAACTCACTGACGATCACCGACCAGACGAGACAGCCATGAGACGTGCCGAGGAGTCACAGTTGAAGCAAGCATCCCACGACCAGACCGTGCTGGTCGCTCCGTTGACGGGACCCGTCGTGCCGCTCGCCGACGTGCCCGATCCTGTGTTCTCGGGCGGCATGTTCGGCGACGGCATCGGCATCGATCCGCTCGAGGGCCGGCTCGTCGCGCCGTGCGCGGGCATCGTGTCGCACGTCGCGCGCACCGGCCACGCGGTGACGATCGCGGCCGACGGCGGCGCGGAAATCCTGCTGCACATCGGCATCGACACGGTCGAGCTGAACGGGCTCGGCTTCGCGGCGAAGGTCGCGGAAGGCGCGCGCGTCGCGGCGGGCGATCTGCTGATCGAGTTCGATCAGGATGCGATCGCGCGCTCCGCGCATAGCCTCGTGTCGGTGATCGCGGTCGCGAATTCGGATGCGTTCGAAGTCGTCGGGCGCGCGGGCGCGGGCGTCGCGAAGGCGGGCGAGACGCCGCTGCTTACGCTGCGCGCGCGCAGCGCGGCGGCGGGCGCAGGTGTAGGCGCAGGCGCCGCCGCCGCCGCCGCGAGCGCCGCGGAGCCCGCCGCCGAAGCGCGCAAGTCGATCACGCTCACGCAGCCGGGCGGCCTGCACGCGCGGCCGGCCGCCCGTGCGCGCGAGGCGGCGCGCGGGCTCGACGCACACGTCGACGTGCATTTCGAAGGCCGCAAGGCGGCGCTGCAAAGCGTCGTCGGGCTGCTCGGCCTCGGCGCGGGCGAGCATGCGACGATCGAGCTCGTCGCGACGGGCCGCGACGCGGCGAAGGCGATCGAGCTCGTCGCGCACGAGCTGCTGCGCGAAGCGCACGGCGAGGTCGAAGAGAAGCCGGCGCGCATCGTGTCTCCGGCGCCCGTCGTCGCGGCGGCGGGGCTCGCGCCGCTCGATCCGAACACGCTCGCGGGCGTGTGCGCGGCGCCCGGCATCGCGGTCGGCGCGCTCGTGCGCTGGGACGACGCGGACATCGCGCCGCCCGAGCTCGCGAGCGGCACGCCGGCGGCCGAGAGCCGCCTGCTCGACCGCGCGCTCGCCGCCGTCGACGCGGAGCTCGAGACGACGGTGCGCGAAGCGTCGCAGCGCGGCGCGATCGGCGAAGCCGGCATCTTCGCCGTGCACCGCGTGCTGCTCGAAGACCCGGCGCTCGTCGACGCCGCGCGCGACTTGATCAGCCTCGGCAAGAGCGCGGGCTACGCATGGCGCGAGACGATCCGCGCGCAGACCGCCGTGCTGTCCGACGTCGACGACGCGCTCCTCGCCGAGCGCGCGGCCGATCTGCGCGACATCGACAAGCGCGTATTGCGCGCGCTCGGCCACGCGAGCGCGACCGCGCGCGAGCTGCCCGCCGAAGCGGTGCTCGCGGCGGAGGAATTCACGCCGTCCGATCTGTCGTCGCTCGATCGCGAGCGCGTGCAGGCGCTCGTGATGGCGCGCGGCGGCGCGACCTCGCATGCGGCGATCATCGCGCGCCAGCTCGGCATCCCGGCGCTCGTCGCGGTCGGCGATGCGCTGTATGCGATTCCGGAGCGCACGCAGGTCGTCGTCGATGCGAGCGCGGGCCGCCTCGAATACGCGCCGACCGCGCTCGACGTCGAGCGCGCGCGCTTCGAACGGCAGCGTCTCGCGGGCGTGCGCGAAGCGAACCGGCGCGTGTCGGGCGAAGCCGCGGTGACGCGCGACGGCCACAAGATCGAAGTCGCCGCGAACATCGCGACGCTCGACGACGCGCGCGTCGCGGTCGACAACGGCGCCGACGCGATCGGCCTGTTGCGCACCGAGCTGATGTTCATCCATCGGCAGGCCGCGCCCACGACGTCCGAACATCAGCAGAGTTATCAGTCGATCGTCGACGCGCTGCAAGGGCGCACGGCGATCATCCGCACGCTCGACGTCGGCGCGGACAAGGAAGTCGACTATCTGACGCTGCCGCCCGAGCCGAACCCGGCGCTCGGCCTGCGCGGGATCCGGCTCGCGCAGGTGCGCCCGGATCTGCTCGACGATCAGCTGCAGGGGCTCCTCGCGGTGCAGCCGTACGGCTCGGTGCGGATCCTGCTGCCGATGGTGACGGACGTCGGCGAGCTCGTGCGCATTAGGAAGCGCATCGACGACTTCGCGCGCGCGATGGGCCGCGCGGAGCCCGTCGAAGTGGGCGTGATGATCGAGGTGCCGTCGGCCGCGCTTCTCGCCGACCAGCTCGCGAAGCACGCGGACTTCCTGTCGATCGGCACGAACGATCTCACGCAATACACGCTCGCGATGGACCGCTGCCAGGCGGATCTCGCGGCGCTCGCGGACGGCTTGCATCCCGCCGTGCTGCGGCTCGTCGACGCGACCGTGCGCGGCGCCGAGAAGCACGGCAAGTGGGTCGGCGTGTGCGGCGCGCTGGGCGGCGACCCGGTCGCGGTGCCGGTCTTGGTCGGCCTCGGCGTGACGGAATTGTCGGTGGACCCGGGGTCGGTGCCGGGCATCAAGGCGCAGGTGCGCCGTCTCGATTACCAGCTGTGCCGGCAGCGCGCGCAAGACCTGCTCGCGCTCGAATCGGCGCAGGCGGTGAGGGCAGCAAGCCGCGAGATCTGGCCGGCGGACTGAAGAGCGTCCGGCGTCAGGCGTATCGCGTGCGTTTCGGTTTCAACCCACATGGCTGAGCAATTATTCAACGACGAGACACGATAAGGATTGGAGGATCGAATGGACGGGAACCCGTTTCTGAAAATACAAAGCCTCGGTCGGGCGCTGATGCTGCCGATCGCGGTGCTGCCGGTGGCGGGCATCCTGCTGCGCCTCGGGCAGCAGGACGTGCTCAACATCAAGATGATCGCCGACGCCGGCGGCGCGATCTTCGACAACCTGCCGCTGCTGTTCGCGATCGGCGTCGCGGTCGGCTTTGCCAAGGACAACAACGGCGTCGCGGCGCTCGCGGGTGCGATCGGCTATCTGATCGAAGTCGCGATCATGAAGGACATCGATCCGAAGCTGAACATGGGCGTGCTGTCGGGGATCATCGCGGGCGTCGTCGCGGGGCTCCTGTACAACCGCTACAAGGACATCAAGCTGCCCGACTACCTCGCGTTCTTCGGCGGCAAGCGGTTCGTGCCGATCATCACGGGGCTCGCGTGCGTCGTGCTCGGGATCGTGTTCGGCTACGTGTGGCAGCCGGTGCAGCACGCGATCGACGCGATCGGCCAGTGGCTGCTGACGGCGGGCGCGATCGGCACGTTCGTCTACGGGTTCCTGAACCGTCTGCTGCTCGTCACGGGGCTGCACCACATCATCAATTCGCTCGTCTGGTTCGTGTTCGGCACGTTCACGCCGGCGGCGGGCGGCGCGGCGGTGACGGGCGACCTGCACCGCTTCTTCGCGGGCGATCCGACCGCGGGCGGCTTCATGGCGGGCTTCTTCCCGATCATGATGTTCGGCCTGCCGGCCGCGTGTCTCGCGATGTTTCACGAAGCGCCGAAGGAGCGTCGCGCGGTCGTCGGCGGCCTGCTGTTCTCGATGGCGCTCACGTCGTTCCTGACGGGCGTGACCGAGCCGATCGAGTTCAGCTTCATGTTCCTCGCGCCGGTGCTCTACGTGATCCACGCGGTGCTGACGGGGCTGTCGCTCGCGATCTGCCAGATGCTCGGCGTGAAGCTCGGCTTCACGTTCTCGGCGGGCGCGATCGACTACGTGCTGAACTACGGGCTGGCGACGAAGGGCTGGATCGCGATCCCGCTCGGTGTCGCGTACGGCGTCGCGTACTACGGCCTGTTCCGCTTCTTCATCCGCAAGTTCAACATGGCGACGCCGGGCCGCGAGCCGGCCGGCGCCGACGCGCAAGCGCAGTCGTTCGCGTCGGGCGGCTTCGTCGCGCCGACGGCCGGCGCGTCCGTGCCGCGCGCGCAGCGCTACATCGCGGCGCTTGGCGGCGCGGCGAACCTGTCGGTCGTCGATGCGTGCACGACGCGCCTGCGTCTGTCCGTCGTCGATCCGAACAAGGTGTCCGAAGCGGATCTGCGCACGATCGGCGCGCGCGGCGTGCTGAAGCGCGGCGGCAGCAGCGTGCAGGTGATCATCGGGCCGGAGGCGGACATCATCGCCGACGAGATTCGCGCGACGCTCGGCAGCGGCGCGGCGGCGTCCGCGCCGGCTGGCGCCGCGGCTGCGGCTGCGGCCGCGCCTGCCGCGCCTGCCGCGTCTGTTGCGTCTGTTTCGGCGGCATCGGCCGCCGGCTCGCCGGCCGGGCCGCTCGATCCGGAACCGACGCGCTGGCTCGCGGTGTTCGGCGGCGCGACGAACGTCGCGTCGCTCGACGCGGTTGCGGCGACGCGCCTGCGCATCGTCGTGCGTGATCCGTCGGCGGTCGATCGTCAGCGCCTGGCGACGCTCGACGTCGCGTGGGTCTCGAGCGACACGTTCCACATCGTCTGCGGTCCGGCGGCGCCGCGCTACGCGCAGCAGCTCGCGGCGCGCCTGCCGTCGACGGACGGCGGCGCGGCGGCTCAGCCGGCCTGACGCGACTGGGTCGGCCGAATCCGCGCGGCGGGTTCGGCTTCGATCGACAAACGGGAAACGGCTTGCGATTGTCGCAAGCCGTTTTTTCTTTGATCCGGCGGTCGGCGCAGGCGGTTTTTCGCGCGGCGAAAGGCGAACGGCAAAGGAAACGGCACGCGGGCGGCGCCGCGGCTTCGGCAGAGCGGCATCGCGGATCGCCGGCGCGCCGAAGGCGGCTTGCTCGATGCGCGAGACATCGTGTTTCTTCGAGGTGCGATTCGGCGATGCCACTTGCGAAGCGGCGAGCGAAAAAACTAGCGAAAGAAGCAAGCGAGAAGGCGGCCGCGTGCCGGACCGACACCGCGAAGCCTGATTCCGGACGCGAGCGCTGCGCCTGTCGCCCGACGAAAACGACGATCGCGAACGGCAATACGCGCTCGACATGGCGCCGCGCCGATCGGCGTCCGGGCGCGTCCGCATCGTCTCTGCGGTGGTCGTGGCGGCGGCGCAATGTATGGCTCGCGGCGCGCGCTTCGGCGAATCAGCCGCGACGGCGGTTTGCCGAGCCGATCATTCGCCGCATGGGCGGCGCCCCGATCGAGCGTCGCGGCGTGCCGGGCAGGCGGCCCATCGATGAAGCCGTGCCGCCATGGGCGTCGCGAAGCCGCGAGCGACGCACGCGCCCGAACCGGACATCCGCCGCTCGATCGAGTGCCGCTCGCCCCCCGCATTGATATCGAACAAGCCGGGCGACGCGCACGCAACGCGTCGCCCGGCTCGCCGATCACTCGCCCGTCAGCGTGAACGTCGGCTTGCGATACCCGATGCCCGCGCGTTCGAGCTTCGGCAATTCGCGCTGCTTGAGCACGGTCGCGAAGCCCGCCCAGTCACGTTCGAGCGCGGCCGTGTCGACGTGATGCGTGTCGCCGAGCTTGTAGCGCACGCCCGCCGCATACGGCAGCTCCCAGTCGGCCCGGTGCCACGCGCGCTCGGCGAGCGCGAGGAGGCGCGGATACACCATGTATTCGAGCAATTGCCCGTTGCGCATCACTTCGCCCCACGCCTGCCCCTGGATGCCCTCGATGCGCGGCGCCGCGCCCGCGCTCGTCACCTCGAACGGGTTGCCGTCGCGGTCGCCCATCACCTCGGCGTTCTGCGGCAGGTTCTCCGGCGCGAGCGAAAACACCTTGTACTCGTCCGTCGCCTGCGATCCCCAGTAGTAGCCGCGCTCGCGCGGATTACGCGTGTACGGGAAATCGAAGTACAGGTAGTCGGGCAGCGCGAGCACCGTCCGATAGCCCTTCGCGCTCAAGTCGCGCGCGCTGTCGGACGCGCCCCAGAAGATCGTGTCCCACAGCGACACCATCACGCTGCGCGTGCCGAAGTCCTGCGGCCCGTTCGCGTGCTTGATGCCGTCCTGCCATGCGGCCATCGTGCCGATCCCGTTCGCGTTCACAACGGCGCTGACCTGCTTCGCGAAGCGCGTCGGCAACTCGTCGATCGACTTGATTTCTCCGCGCTGCAGCAGCGCGGTGCATGCGGGCGAGCGCGCCCACGGCTTGTCCTGCGCGGCGAGATCGACGCGGCCCTTGCCCGGATCGGTGCCGTCGAGCGGCTGGAAGCCCGCGCCGAGCAGGATGTTCTTCGCCTCGTCGCCGCCGAAGTGCCAGATGCGCAACGGCGCTTGCGCGTCCGCATGCATCGACGCGATCTCGCGGATCACCTTCGACGCGAAGTTGAGCGCGCCCGGCATGCACGGGTTCAGATCGCTGCGCCGGTCGTAGAACTGGACCGTCAGCAGGTTCGACGTGTCCTGCGGATCGAGCAGACGATACGCGTTCGCTTCCTGCTCGCGGCCCGCCGCGTGCAAGCGGCGATAGCGCGCCTCCATCGACACGACGGCCGCGCGAGAGTGAGCGGGCATGTCGATCTCGGGGATCACTTCGATGAAGCGATCGGCCGCGTAGCGCAGCAGCGCGATGTAGTCGTCGCGCGTCAGATAGCCGCCGCCCGAGCGATTGTCCGGCCCGGAGCCGAGCTGCGGCAGCAGGCAGCGCGTTTCGCTCGGATCGTGGCAGCGGCGCGAGCCGATGTCGGTCAGCTCCGGCAGGCCCGGAATCTCGATGCGCCAGCCCTCGTCGTCGGACAGATGCAGATGCAGCCGGTTGAGCTTGTACGCGCTCATCTGGTCGATCAGGCGGCGCAGCGTCGCCGGCTGCTTGAAGTTGCGTGCGAGATCGACGTGCATCCCGCGATGGGTGAAGCGCGGCGCGTCCTCGACGAGCATCGCCGGCACGGTTCCGCCGCCCGCCGGCGCGAGTGAGAAGAGCGTCTGCACGCCGTGGTAGAGGCCCGCGCGATCGTAGCCTTCGACGAACGCGCCGCGCGGTCCGATCGCGAGCCGGTAGCCGCCCGGCACCGCGATGTCGGCGGGCAGCCGGCGCGGCGCGACGACGCCCCAGACGGGCACGCCCGCGCCGTCGAGGCCGAGCGTGCCCGCGCGATCGCGCAACGCCGCGACCTGCGTGGACGAGAGCGCCGGCAGCGTCAGATCGACGCCGCGCAAATCGAGCGCGCCGGGCAGCGCGCGCTGCCGCTTCACGCTCGGCAGCGCGCGGCTCGCGACCGGCTGCGCGGCGACGGGCGGCGCATTGCCGGGCGAGTTGCTCTGCGCGTCGGCGGGCAGCGTTTCGACGTAGCGCAGCTCGTCGTCCGTGTCGTCGTACCGGAGCACCGCGGGCGGCGCGCCGTCGACGACGACGTACGGGCGTGGAATCACGTCGCTGTAGCGGCGCAGCCAGTATTCGGCGACGAACGGCAACTCGATCCGCTCGCCTTGCGCGAGCTTGATCGTGCCGGGCTGCGGCGTCAGCTCGTACAGATCGCCCGTCAGATGGCGCAGCGCGAAGCCCGGGAGATCGATCCTGAGAATCCGTCGAATGCTGTGCAGATACAGCCGCCAGCCGCCGTCGGCGATCTGCGGATGGCCGCGGTTCTGCAGGATCAGGCGGCCCGTCGCGCAACTCGCCCAGTCGGCGCCGAGGTCGGCGCATGGCACGCCTGCCGACGCCGCGTGATTGTTGTCGACGGAGACGCGCACCGCGAGGCCGTTCGCCAGCATCGCGGCGAGCTCGGCGGGGGTGGCGGGCGCGGGGGACGTCCGTGCGGCCGTCGCGGCCGGGCCGGCGGCGGCCCGCGTGGGTAGCTGCGCGCGCGATGCCGCGGGCAATAGCGCCGCCGCGGCCAGCAAGGCGGCGCACAGGGAATGCGAGATTCGATTCATGGGGATTCCTTGGAAAAAAACGGCGATACGACGCCGTGGGATTACGTCGCTGCGATCGGGTCTTTCAAGGAGGCTGCGGAGGAGGCTCGGGCGCCGCGCGGGCGAAAGGGAGGACGAAGCGTGCGTTCGTGCGCGCGGTCGCGCGTCACGGGTCGGGTTCGGGGCGGTCGCGCCGATCGTGCTGATCGTGCCGCTCGGGGCGGCGGCGCGCGGGCGTGTTCATGAGCGACGCGCGGCCACGCGAGCGGTGACGAAGCGTGCCGCGATGCCGAAGGGGCCAAACGAGAAACGGGCGGGCTGCGCGGCGCGACTCATCGGCGGCGCACGGCGAGCCGCCGGCGAACGTTCGAGCCTGATCGTCGCGGCGCAGCGCGGGCGGCGGCGCGTGCCGGCATCACCGAATGTGGTGGAAGCGACGATGCCGGCCAAACGGAAATCCTTCATGTCTCCTCCACCGATGTGGATGCGGCCTGTGAGCAGCCGTGTGAAAGATCTTATGAAACCTTCTATTGGTGTTCAAGTGGTATCAATCTGGAATCGGATTGGCATTGGATTTTGCAAAAAAGGGATGGATTGATGGATTGAACGATGCGGCGGGTGGGCTGCGCGTTCAGCGAAGGCGGGAGGCGGAAGACGAGGATGAGCGCCGAGCAGTCGCGGCGGCCGCGGCAAGCGAGCGGCGACGAAAGAAGCCGGCGGCGGGGAGGCAGGCGCGAAAGCGGAAGACGCAAGCGACATGCATCGGCGGCGCGGCGCGCGGTTCATTTTCGGCGAAACGGGCTGCGAGCGATTCGCCGAAACCGACGGCATTGCGTCGACGCGAGCGGCAGATGCGACGAAAACGAGAGCGTTGCCCGCCCGGGCGCGCCGCCGCCGATCCGCGACGGCTATGCGCGAAACCGAACCCGCTCACGCACGAGGCAAAAACAAAAAGCCCTCGCGCGAGGCGAGGGCCAGGGTTTGGTCTTGCGGCATTGAATCGCGCGTGTCGAGCCCGGAACAAACAAGCGAACAAGCGAACGACGAACGACCGCTCGCGTCCGCTGCCGAACCGGCGCGGCGCTAGATCGGCCCGACGCGCGCGCCGCCGTTACGCATCGCGCTTTTGCCGCGCTTCGAGCCACATCGCATTGATGATGCCGAACGCGAGCGCGACGCCGATGCCGAGAATCCAACTGAAGTACCACATGATCTGACTCCTTCCGAATCTTGCCAGGAACCGGCCGCGTCGTGCCGAGCACGCGGCGGCCGGCCGAACGTCAATACATCGAGTGCCGGTTTTCCTCGAGCGCGCGCGACGTGACCTTGCCGCGCAGCACGCGGTACACCCAGCCCGTGTAGAGCAGGACGATCGGCAGGAACACGATCACGGCGGCGAGCATCACCTGGAGCGTCAGCTTGCTCGACGTCGAATCCCAGACCGTCAGGCTGCTCTTCGGATCGAGCGACGACGGCATGATGAACGGGAACATCGAGAAGCCCGCCGTCAGGATCACGCCGGTGATCATGAGGCCCGTGCAGATGAACGCGGTTTTCTCGAACTTCGAGCCCGCGAGCAGCATCGCGAGCACGCCGCCCGCGATGCCGACGATCGGCGCGGCGATCGTCCACGGATACAGGCCGTAGTTCACGAGCCACAGGCCCGGGGCGGCGGAAACCTGCTTGAGGAGCGGGTTCGCGACGGTGTCGAGGGGCGCCGCCTGCGTGATCTGGAAGCCGCCGATGAACGACGCGATCAGCCCGCCCGCGAGCACGAACAGCACGACCGCGACGAGCGACGACACGCGCAGCGCGATCGACGCGCGCTTCGCGATCGCGCCGTCCGTCTTCATCTTGACGAACGCGGCGCCGTGCGCGACGAGCATCGTCAGGCTCACGAGCCCGCAGACCAGCGCGAACGGATTCAGGAGCGCCCAGAAGCCGCCGTGATAGGTGACGCGCATGTCGGTGTCGAACGCGAACGGCACGCCCTGCAGCAGATTGCCGAACGCGACGCCGAACACGAGCGCGGGCACGAAGCCGCCGACGAAGAGCGCCCAGTCCCAGCTCGTGCGCCAGCGCGGGTCGTCGCGCTTGCTGCGGTAGTCGAAGCCGACGGGCCGGAAGAACAGCGCGAACAGCACGAGCAGCATCGCGAAGTAGAAGCCCGAGAACGACGCGGCGTAGACGAGCGGCCAGGCGGCGAACATCGCGCCGCCCGCGGTGATGAGCCAGACCTGGTTGCCTTCCCAGGTCGCGCCGACCGTGTTGACGATGATCCGGCGCTCGTCGTCGGTCTTGCCGAGGAACGGCAGCAGCGCGGCCGTGCCCATGTCGAAGCCGTCCGTCAGCGCGAAGCCGATCAACAGTATGCCGACGAGCAGCCACCAGATGACTTTGAGAGTTGCGTAGTCCATAGCGATTCCTTGTGCGAATTCGATGGTGGCGGGCTCGTCAGGCGGCCGTTCCGGCGACGGCCTTGTCGAGCTGCCGCTTGGCCTGTTCGTGGTGATAGCGGCCGGTGTGCAGCGACGACGGGCCGAGTCGCGCGTACTTGAACATCAGGGTGATCTCGATGATGAAGAGCGCCGTGTAGAACAGGATGAAGCCGGCAAGGCTCAGGTACAGATCGGTCGACGTGAGGCTCGACGCGGACAGGTGCGTCGGCAGGATGCCCGCGATCGTCCACGGCTGGCGGCCCACTTCGGCGACGACCCAGCCGAACTCGGCGGCGAGCCACGGCAGCGGAATCGCCCACACCGCGTAGCGCAGGAACCAGCGGCGGTTGTCCTGCAGCAGCTGGCGGCGCGCGCAGAACCAGAACGCGGCGATGAAGGTCGCGAGGAACAGGAAGCCGAGGAACACCATGATCCGGAACGAGAAGAACACGGGCGCGACGGGCGGGATCGTCTGCTTGGCCGCGGCCTTGATCTGATCCGGCGTCGCGTCGGTCACGTTTTGCGTGAACTGCTTGAGCATCAGCCCGTAGCCGAGATACTGCTTGTGCTGGTCGAAGGTCGCCTTCGTCTCGGCGCTGGTGTCGCCCGCTTTCAGCTTCTGCAGCGCGCCGTACGCGACCATCCCGCTCTGGATGTGCTCCTCGCTGCGCTTCGCGAGCTCGCGCAGGCCGATCACCGGCTCGTCGATCGAGCGCGTCACGATGAGGCCGAGCGCGTACGGGATCTTGATCGCGTAGTCGGTGCGCTCCTCGGCCTGGTTCGGCAGGCCGATCAGCGTGAACGATGCGGGCGCCGGCTGCGTTTCCCATTCGGATTCGATCGCGGCGAGCTTCATCTTCTGCACTTCGCCCGTCGTATAGCCGGATTCGTCGCCGAGCACGATCACGCAGAGCGTCGACGCGAGCCCGAAGCCCGCGGCGACCGCGAACGAGCGCAGCGCGAAGTCCGTGTCGCGCTTCTTCAGCAGATACCACGCCGACACGCCGAGCACGAACATCGCGGCCGTCACGTAGCCGGCCGACACCGTGTGCACGAACTTCACCTGCGCGACCGGATTGAAGATCACGTCGAAGAGGTTCGACAGCTCCATGCGCATCGTCTGGTAGTTGAACTCGGCGCCGACCGGATTGTTCATCCAGCCGTTCGCGACGAGGATCCACAGCGCGGACAGGTTCGAGCCGAGCGCGACGAGAAACGTGACGATCAGATGCTGGACCTTCGACAGACGGTTCCAGCCGAAGAAGAACAGCCCGACGAACGTCGATTCGAGGAAGAACGCCATCAGCCCTTCGACGGCGAGCGGCACGCCGAAGATGTCGCCGACGTAGTGCGAGTAGTACGACCAGTTCGTGCCGAACTGGAATTCGAGCGTGATCCCCGTCGTCACGCCCATCGCGAAGTTGATCCCGAAGAGCTTGCCCCAGAACTGGGTCATGTCCTTGTAGACCTGTTTGCCGGTCATCACGTAGACGGCTTCCATGATGACGAGCAGCCAGGACATGCCGAGCGTCAATGGAACGAACAGGAAATGGTAGAGCGCTGTGATGCCGAACTGCAGGCGCGACAGATCGACGACTTCGCTACTTATCATGGCGGTCTCCCCGAGTGGGTTCGGATTGCGTCGTCGACAGCAGCTGCGCGGCGACGACGGCAGGCGGCAACGACATGTGCTCGGCCTGCGGATGGTTGAAGAATGCGTACTTGAGCGCGACGAGCAGGATCAGCTTGAAGGCGAGCACGATCGAGATGTCGCGCGCGAGGGTCGGGCCGCGGGCCCAGGCGGCGACCCGGTCGCGCCAGCCCGCCGGGCGGGCGGGCGGCGTATCGCGGGGCGACGCCTTTTTGTTGATGAGAGTCAAAGCCATGATGTCCGGGATAGCGCGATAGGCGTAAAACCAGGCCGGTCTCGTGACGCGCTTGCGTGCGCGCGGCATCAGTTGGCCGGTCCTCCCAATTGTAGGAGGCGCCCCGGAAAACCCTTAGTGCCGCGCTGCGGCACACCGTCGCGAAGCGATCGCAGAAACTTGAGCTGACTCAAGGTTCGCGCAAATCGCAATGCATCCGACGAAATTTTTCATAACGTTGATCAAGCATGCACGCAATGCGTACGGTTTCGCGGCGCACAAAAAAGCCCGCTGTCGCAAGACAGCGGGCTTTTTGCGTTTCGGCGCGGCCTGGCGGGCCGGGCGGCGACCGAGCGTTACGCGTACGCGGCGAGCGCCGTGCGCATCTTCTTCATCGCGCTTGCCTCGATCTGGCGGATGCGCTCCGCCGACACGCCGAATTCGGCCGCGAGGTCGTGCAGCGTCGAGCCGCCCGAGCCGTCGTCGCCGACGTTCAGCCAGCGCGCCTCGATGATCCGGCGGCTGCGTGCGTCGAGCGACTCGAGCGCGCGCGCGATGCCGTCCGTCTGCAGCATGTCGCGCTGCCGCGCGGCGAGCACGGCGGTCGGCTCGTTGTGCGAATCGGCGAGATATGCGATCGGCGCGTACGACTCCTCGCCATCGTCGATCTGGCCTTCGAGCGCGATGTCGCCGCCCGACAGGCGGGTTTCCATCTCGGCCACTTCCTCGCGCTTGACGTTCAGCTCCTGCGCGAGGCCGTCGATTTCCTCCGGCGTGAACGCCTGCGTGCCCTTCTTGTGGCTGCGCAGGTTGAAGAACAGCTTGCGCTGCGCCTTCGTCGTCGCGACCTTGACCATGCGCCAGTTGCGCAGGATGTACTCGTGAATCTCGGCCTTGATCCAGTGGATCGCATACGACACGAGACGCACGTTCTGAGCGGGATCGAAACGCTTGACCGCCTTCATCAGGCCGATGTTGCCTTCCTGGATCAGGTCGCCGTGCGGCAGGCCGTAGCCGAGGTAGTTGCGTGCGATCGACACGACGAGCCGCAGGTGCGACAGCACGAGCTGGCGCGCGGCATCGAGGTTGTTGCCGTCGCGGTATTCGGTCGCGTATTGACGCTCTTCTTCCGGCGTCAGCAACGGAATGCGGTTGACGGCCTGGATATAGGCGTCGATGTTGCCCAGCTGGCCGGGCAGCATCGACTGGGATGCGAGCGCCAGCGAGCCTGCCGATGCGGCCTTAGCGGACGCCGGGCGCAGAATGTTCGGAAGGGTCAATGCGTTGCTCACGTAAAAAACTCCTTTGGAATCAGGGACAAGCCCCATAGCCGGGGCGATTCCTCGATGAATCTTAGCACTCCATCCACCGGAGTGCTAATCCTTAGAAGGAACAGGGTCGCTGGAGTTCCCGTTTTGCTATCGATTTTGATGAGGTGATAGCTCGCGCCGGAACCCGTTTCCGTTCGTCGCCCGTAAGCCGTTGTTTTACGGGCGTTTCGGGTAAAGGATCCTGATTCTTGTCAATTCGGCAGAAAACCATTTCGTCAGATGATGCCGATCGGAAAAGTCCTTTACCATAAGATTCTGTTCGCTCGAGCCCGGCATTCGAATTGCAGCGAGGCTCTATTCAACCAGAGAAGTTGGAGTCAGAGATGAACGATAAAAACGGCGGTCGGGCGGGGCGGGTCATCGCACGGGTCGCAGTGGCGGCGGCGCTTGCCGGCGCTTCCGGCACCGCTTTCGCGGATCGATGGGGATTGCAGCTCGGCGGCGGCGTCGCCGATCACGACATCAAGAAGGGCGACATCGCCGTCGCTTGGGATCCGAACTGGACCTGGTGGGAAATCGGCGGCTGGCACTTCGCGTTCGTCGCCGAAGGACACTTGTCGTATTGGCGGTACACGGGCGATCGCGCGATCAACGACAGCGTCTGGGAAGTCGGCGCAACGCCCATCGTGCGCTTCATCAAGAGCGCGGGCCATGTGCGGCCGTTCATCGAGGCGGGCGTCGGCGTGCGTTTCCTGTCGCATCCGACGATCTCGCAGAACTACTCGATGTCGACTGCGTTCCAGTTCGCCGACATGGTCGGCGTCGGCGCGCAATTCGGCAATCGTCAGCAGTATCAGGCGGGTTTTCGTTTCCAGCACGTGTCCAATGCGGGTATCAAAGACCCGAATCCTGGTATAAATTTCAGCCAGCTCTACGTGCAATACAACTTCTGATCGGCGCGCCGGAGGCGCGCATGCAGTCGAGGAGTATGGCGATGGTGGCGAAGGTGATCGATGCGATTCGCGCGCTCGAGCGCGACCGGTTTCGTGCGATGGTCGACGGCGACGGCGAGGCGCTTGAAGCGTTGTTGTCCGACAAGGTCTACTACGTGCACACCAACGGCAAACGCGAGACCAAGCAGCAGTTCATCGACGCGATCACGGCAGGGCGCCGCCGCTATCGGCAGATCGAAGTCCAGTCGCAGGAGGTGCTGCCCGTCGGCGACGCCACGTACGTCGTCGCGGGGCGCGCGCTGATCGAGATGGAGACGAACAACGGCGGCCTCGTGTTTCCGATCGCCTACACCGCCGTGCAGACGCAGGAGAGCGGCCGCTGGCGCCTCCTCGCATGGCAGGCGACGCGCTGCGCGACCGAGAGCTAGACACGAAGCACGCCTTCGCCCGCCATTCTCGCCCGCCGCTGCCGCCCGCTTTTCCGGCCCTTTCCCGACCGTTTCTTTCGGCCCCTCGTCGGGGCCCTTCGTCGCCCGTGCAGCTTCGTGAGCCGTTCGGTTTGCGCCGGAGCGCCGCGGATCGCGCGTCGCACCGGTTTTGCGCAGCGGCGTGCGCCGCGCAGTGTCCTTTCGCGTGTCGTTCGCGCCGCGTCAGGCGGCCGCGCGCCGCTCGTCGCGGCTCCAGGCGGAGCGGTTGATCGCGCTCGCGACCGCATCCGTCGCGGCGGCGGCCGGATCGCGATGCACGCCCGCGCCGTGGCGCAGCGCGGCGCCGCCGACCTTCGCGCCGACGAACACGACGGTGTCGCCATCCGCGGTACGCTCGACTTCGCACGACGCGACGTCGATCTCGACGCCCGCCGCCGCGGCGAACGCGGCGGCCGCCTGCCGCACGGCGCTTTGCGCATCGTCCGCGAGCGCGAGCGCGATTTCGCGGTCATGCCAGCTCGCCGACGTGCCCGCGCGCGCGGCCGGACCCATCGTCTCCAGATATTCGCGCGCGAAGAGCGCGCAGATCGCATCGGCCGTCACTTCTTCGCCCGATGCGTCGGCGAGCGCCTGCACCGCATGGCTGAATTCGATCTGCACACGGCGCGGCGGCGAGAAGCCCATCCCGCGCTCAAGCAGGTACGCCGCGCCGCCCTTGCCGGACTGGCTGTTCACGCGAATCACCGCGTCGTAGCTGCGGCCGAGATCGGCGGGATCGATCGGCAGATACGGCACTTCCCAGATCGCGTCGGGCTGCTGCTGCGCGAAGCCCTTGCGGATCGCATCCTGATGCGAGCCGGAGAACGCGGTGAACACGAGGTCGCCCGCGTACGGATGGCGCGGATGCACGGGGATCCGGTTGCAGCGCTCGACGACGCGGCGCACCGCGTCGATGTCCGAGAAATCGAGGCCCGGATCGATCCCTTGCGTGTACAGATTGAGCGCGAGCGTGACGAGATCGACGTTGCCCGTGCGCTCGCCGTTGCCGAACAGGCAGCCTTCGATGCGATCCGCGCCCGCGAGCAGCGCGAGCTCGGCCGCCGCGACCGCGGTGCCGCGATCGTTGTGCGGATGCACGGACAGCACGATGCTGTCGCGATAGCCGAGATTGCGGTCCATCCATTCGATCTGGTCGGCGAACACGTTCGGCGTCGCGGCCTCGACGGTCGCCGGCAGGTTCACGATCATCTTGTGATCGCGGGTCGGCCGCCACGTCTGCGCGACCGCGTCGCAGACCTCGCGCGCGAACGACAGCTCGGTCATGCTGAACGTCTCGGGCGAGTACTGGAACGTCCAGTGCGTGTCGGGGCGCGCCTGAGCGTGCGCCTTGATGATCCGCGCGCCGTCGACCGCGAGCGCCTTCACCTCGTCCTTCGACAGCCCGAACACGATCCGGCGGAACGACGGGCAGATCGCGTTGTACAGGTGCACGATCGCGCGCGGCGCGCCTTCGAGCGCATCGAACGTGCGCGCGATCAGGTCTTCGCGCGATTGCACGAGCACCTCAATCGTCACGTCGTCGGGGATGCGCTGCTCGTCGATCAGCTTGCGCACGAAATCGAAGTCGGTTTGCGACGCCGACGGAAAACCGACTTCGATTTCCTTGAAGCCGATCGAAACGAGCATCTCGAAGAACTCGAGTTTCTGCTCGATGCTCATCGGCTCGATCAACGACTGGTTGCCGTCGCGCAGATCGGTGCTCATCCAGATCGGCGCGCGCTCGATCGTGCGGCTCGGCCATCGGCGTCCGTTGATGCGAACGGGTTCGAACGGTCGGTATTTCTCAGCGGGGTTGCGCTTCATCTTTGCCTCGGGCGGTCAAGTCGCGAGCGAAGACGGACGGCATGTCGTGCCGGTGGGCGCCGCCTGCGCGCGTGCATGCCCGATGGCACGACGACGCGGGAATCTTCGCGATTCGCCCGACGGATCGACGGACGAAAGCTGACGACTACGGGTTGTAAAAAACTGCGAGAAAGAAACTGCGAGGAACAGCTAGGGGAGGGACCGCGCCGGGACGGCACGGCGCCACGACAGCTTTACGCTAGTCGTAGCGATAGCGGCCGCGCTAGGCGGCCGGAGGTAATTCGGAGGGTGTTCTGGAAGGAACGCATGTCGACAACTCTATGCGAAGTCGCCGGCGGCTGTCAATCGTCGGGGCATTCGAAGGCGGGGGCGTGACGCGGGGCGGCGTGCGCGGCTTGCCGGCGCGAGGGGGCGGGAGGCGGAGGGCGGGAAGCGCGCGGGCGGCGTGAAGGCCCGGCGTGCGAGCGCCGGGTGCGATGCGGCGCTGGAACGCCGGGCCGCGGCCGGCCGGGCTTCCGGCGCGAGGGGGCGGGCCTCGCGCGGGGCGACGCGCCGAGATGCGCGTCGCGGCGCGCGATGCGACGCGTCAGGCGGCCTCAGCGGCGCCGCCCACCCCCGTCCATGCAACCGCATCGATGCGCCGCCTCCCCGGCAGCGCCGCCGGCGTTCATTCGACGATCCGCGAAAGCCGCACGATCGTTTCGACTTGCGTCGCGACCGCGTCCGGAATCGGGATTTCGCCGCGCATCACGGCGTCGGTCCACGCGGCCGTCGTCGCGGCGTCGCGCGACGCGGGCAGCTCGACGGGCGGCGCGTCGGGCGACGAGCGCACCGGCTCGACGACCGTCTCGCACAGGCCGTCGTGCAGCCAGTCGACCTGGACCTGGCGGCGCGTGTCGGCGACCGCCTCGCCCTCGGTGCCGCGTGCGAGGAGCGCGCCGCCCGCGGCCGCTTCCGGATGTTCGCGGAACAGCTCGACGAGGCTGTCGCGGTACGGCGGATGCGTGTAGTTGACGAGCCGCAGGCCGGCCGGCTCGAACGGCTGCAGCAGCTTGACGACCGTGTGCGTCGAGTTGCGCACGCCGAGCACGCGCCGCAGCGCGATCAGCCGCGCGAGCTTCGGCGCGAGCACGTCGATCGGCGCGAAGGCGACGCGGCGCTCGGCGAGCGTGTCCTCGATCTCGTCGTGCGATTCGCCGGGCGGAATAGACAGCTCGGTGAAGATCGCCGCGCTCGTCACGCGGCCCGGGTCTTCGGTCACGCCGTGCACGAGCACGGGCACGCCTTCGCGCGCGAGCAGGAGCGCGAGGAGCGGCACGAGGTTCGGCAGCTTGCGCGCGCCGTTGTAGCTCGGGATCGACACCGTGCGGAACGCGCTGTCCTGCACGTGCAGCGGTTCGAACGACGCGTGCGCGGCGGCGAGCATCGCCGCGAGCTCGGCGGCCGTCTCGCCCTTGAGCCGGTACGCAATCAGGATCGCGCCGAGCTCGACGTCGGATACGTGACCGTCGAGCATCGCGCGGTAGAGCGCCAACGCGTCGTCGTACGACAGCGGGCGCGCGCCGTTCGGCCCGCGCCCGATTTCCTTGATGAAGCGGGCGCATGAAAAGTGATCGGGCAAGGCTGCATTGGCTTGGGATTCGGTCATCGAGGAGCGGGAGCCGCGGCCGTCGCCGTTTCGGCGATCAGGCGGCGCAGCTCGGGTATGCAGGAACCACACTGAGTACCGCATTTGAGCCGTTCTTGCAAGTTCGCGAGCCGCTCGCCGGGCGTCGCGGACGGCGCGTCGGCGGCGAGCATCGCGCCGATCTGGCGCTCGCCGACGCCGACGCAGTTGCAGATCGTGCGCCCGCGCGCGGGCGCCGTCTGCAGCGGCACGCGCCCCGCGAACAGCAGCAGGCGGCCGAGCGCGCCGACGCTCGCGCCGCTCTCGACATAGTCGCGCAGCACGGCCGCGCTCTCTTCGGTCGCGCCCGCGGCGCCCGCGACCGAGAACGCGGCGAGCGCGCCGTCGACGATCCGCACGCGCCGGCCGGCGCCGCGCCGCGCGTCGCCGTAGCTCATCACGTCGGCCGCGTGAGCGGGCAATTCGAAGAGCGCCTCGATTTCGCGCTGGAGCTCGGCGGGCGCGGGCTCGTACGCGGCGACGCGCCACGCGAGCCCGGCATACTCGTCGGTGCCGAACGGCACGCAGCTCGCGTACGGAAAGCACGCGAAGCATGCGCGCGCGGCGCGCTGGCGCTCGAGCATCCGGTCGGCCGGCACGCGTGCGGCGATCAGCCAGCGCCACGGCAGGTCGGCCTTCAGCAGCTTGATCGCCGCATGCTTCAATTCCGGCTGCTGCGAATACGGATCGCGCATCGGCGTCGTCAGCGCGTTGATGCCCGTCGCCGCGCGGTTGCCCGCGACTCCCGACACGTATTCGTCGCCCCAGTGCATCGGCGCGAACGCCTGGCCGGGGGCGATCGCGTCGTCGGCGCGCGCGGGGACGAGCGCGCTGCCGCGCCGCGACGTCACGTGGACGAAGTCGTGCGGGCCGAGCTCGAGCCGCGCGCAATCGCCGGGATTCAGGTCGATGCACGGTTGCGGCGCGTGCGCGAACAGCTTGGCGACCGTGCCCGTGCGGCTGCCGCCGTGCCATTGGTCGCGCAGGCGGCCCGTCGTCAGCGCGAAGCGGTAGCGCGCGTCGACGGCCTCGGCGACCGGCTGATAAGGCGCGAGCACGAAGCGCGCGCGTCCGTCGGCGGTCGGAAAGCGGCCGTCCGCGTACAGGCGCGCGAGTCCGCGCTCGGCGCCCGCCGGGAATGGCCATTGTTGCGGGCCGTCGCGTGCGATGAGCGGCCACGACAGCCCGCCGATGTCGCAATCGCGGCCGATCGTCGTCGCGCGGTGCTCGTTCCATACGGCTTCGGCGTCGGCGTACGGAAAGAGCGTCGGGCGGCCCGGCGCGAGCCGCGCTTCGAGCCGGCGGCCGACGTCGGCGGCGATCCGCCAGTCGGCGCGCGCGTCGCCGTGCGGCGCCGTCGCCGCGCGTACGCGCGAGATCCGCCGCTCCGAGTTCGTCACCGTGCCTTCCTTCTCGCCCCAGGTCGCGGCGGGCAGCAGCACGTCCGCGTACGGCGCGGTGCCCGTGTGCGCGTACGCGTCCTGCAGCACGACGAATTCCGCGCGCTCGAGCCCCGCGCGCGCGATCGCCTGGTTCGGAATCGAATGCGCAGGGTTCGTGCAGACGATCCAGATCGCCTTCAGCGCGCCTTCGGCGAGCCGCTCGAACATCTCGACCGCGGTCAGGCCGGGCTTCGCCGGCAAATCGGGCACGCCCCAAAGGCGCGCGATCTCCGCGCGGTCGGCCGGATTCGCGAGATCGCGATGCGCGGACGCGAGCGTCGCCATGCCGCCCACCTCGCGGCCGCCCATCGCGTTCGGCTGTCCCGTCAGCGAAAATGGGCCGGCGCCCGGCTTGCCGATCTGGCCCGTCGCGAGATGCAGATTGATCAGCGCGACGTTCTTCGTCGTGCCGGTCGCCGACTGATTGAGCCCCTGGCAATACAGCGACAGCGACGGCCCCGCGCCGAACCAGCGCGCGGCCTGCACGATGTCGTCCGCGCGCAGGCCGCAGACTTGCGCGGCGGCGGCGGGCGTCGCGTCGCGCACCGCGTCGCGCAGCGCGTCGAAGCCTTGCGTGTGCGCGTCGATGAAGGCGCGATCGAGCGCACCGTCCCAGATCAGCACGTGCAGCATCGCGTTGAACAGCATCGTATCGGTGCCGGGCTGCAGCGCGAGATGCAGCGTCGCGTCGCTCGCCGAATCGGTGCGCCGCGGATCGGCGACGATCACCTTCATCTGCGGATTGCGCGCGCGCGCCGCTTCGAGCCGCCGGTACAGGATCGGATGCGCGTACGCGGGATTCGCGCCCGCGATCAGCACGGTGCCCGCGTGATCGAGATCCTCGTAGCTGCACGGCGGCGCGTCGGCGCCGAGCGTCTTCTTGTAGCCGACGACGGCCGAGCTCATGCAAAGCCGCGAGTTCGAATCGACGTTGTTGGTGCCGACGAGCCCCTTCGCGAGCTTGTTGAAGACGTAATAATCCTCGGTCAGCAATTGGCCGGAGATGTAGAAGCCGACCGCGTCGGGGCCGTGCTGCTCGACGATTCGCGCGAAGCGCAGCGCGACGTGATCGAGCGCGTCGTTCCACGACACGCGTGTGCGCGCCGCATCGCGCGACAAGCGCAGCTCCGGATGCGCGGCGCGCATCTGCGCGTAGCGCTCGGGCGTCGCGGTCAGATGCAGCGTGCTGCCCTTCGAGCATAGGCGGCCGAAGTTCGCCGGATGTTCGGGATCGCCGCGCACGCCGACGATCTGATCGCGGCCGTCGGCGCCGCGTCGCGTTTCGATGACGACGCCGCATCCGACGCCGCAATAGCAGCATGTCGATCGCGTTTCGCGCACGGCGTCCGGCGCGTCTTGCGCGGGCCGCGTCAACGTATCGACCGTCATGCCGCGGCGCCCGGCGCAACGAATGCGACTGGTTGCGGCGCGGCGTCGACGCCGAGCGTCGCGAATTCCGCGCGATCGAGCAGCACCGCATCGCCTTCGCGCTTCACGCGAAAGACCGTCGCGCAGCCGTCGTCGGGCGGCAGCGCGCGGCCGCTCTCGAAAGCGATGTTGAAGCCGTGCAGCGGGCAGGCGACCTGCTCGCCGTGGACGATGCCCTGCGACAGCGGGCCGCCTTTGTGCGGGCAGCGATCGAGCAGCGCGAACACGGTGTCGCTCGCGGTGCGAAAGAGCGCGATCGGCGCGCCCGCGGGACGCGTGACGACGCGTGCGCCGAGCGGCGGGATGTCGCCCAGCTCGCAGACGGCGATCCATTCGGATGGCGTGACGGACATGTTTCGAATTCCTTGTTGATTGACCGGGCCGGCGCGCGCCGTGATGCGCGGCGCATCGACGCGCATCACGCGTCGGCGGGCGCGACCGCGATCGGGATGAACTGGCGCAGATCGACCTGCGCTTCCTTCGTGTCGTGCCACGGGTCCGGCTCGTCCTTCAGCGCGAATTGCAGGCGCTCCCACAGCGCGCGGCGATTGTCGGCGTCGTCGAGCACGCGCGCCTTCACGTGGTCGAGGCCGACGCGTTCGAGGTAGTGCACGGTGCGCTCCAGATACCAGCCTTCCTCGCGATACAACTGCAGGAACGCGCCCGCGTACTCGAGCACCTCATCGTGCGTCTTCACCTTGCAGAAGAACTGCGCGACCTCGGTCTTGGTGCCGCCGTTGCCGCCCACGTAGATTTCCCAGCCCGAATCGACGCCGATCACGCCGACGTCCTTGATCCCCGATTCCGCGCAGTTGCGCGGGCAGCCGGACACCGCGAGCTTCACCTTGTGCGGCGCGTACATGCGCCACAGCGCGCGCTCGAGCTGCTGGCCCATCAGCGTCGAGTCCTGCGTGCCGAAGCGGCACCATTCGGAGCCGACGCAGGTCTTCACCGTGCGCAGCGCCTTCGCGTACGCATGGCCGCTCGGCATCCCGAGGTCGTGCCAGACGCCCGGCAGGTCCTCCTTTTTCACGCCGAGCAGGTCGATGCGCTGCCCGCCCGTGACCTTCACCGTCGGAATCGCGTATTTGTCGACGACGTCCGCGATGCGTCGCAGCTCGTCGGCGGTCGTCACGCCGCCCCACATCCGCGGCACGACCGAATACGTGCCGTCCTTCTGGATGTTCGCGTGCGCGCGCTCGTTGATGAAGCGCGATTGCGGATCGTCCTTCGCTTCGTGCGGCCACGTGCTGATGCAGTAATAGTTGAGCGCCGGGCGGCAGGTCGCGCAGC
Organism: Burkholderia oklahomensis C6786; assembly: GCF_000959365.1. Taxonomy (NCBI): domain Bacteria; kingdom Pseudomonadati; phylum Pseudomonadota; class Betaproteobacteria; order Burkholderiales; family Burkholderiaceae; genus Burkholderia; species Burkholderia oklahomensis. The sequence goes on along the minus strand of NZ_CP009555.1, from coordinate 1,205,200 downwards.
CGTTCGGTGTGCGCCATTCGAGGAAGTGCATCGCGGACGGCACCGACAGCAGCCTGTGCTCGCGGATCGCCGCGCGCACTTCCGAATGCGTGCGGTCGGTGCAGCCGCACACGGGCTTCGCCTTCGGCGACGCCGAATAGTCGCCGCCGAGCGTCGACATCAGGATCTGCTCGACGAGGCCCGTGCACGATCCGCACGACGCGGACGCCTTCGTGTGCTTGCGCACGTCGTCGAGCGTGAAGAGACCTTTTTCCTTGATCGCCGTGACGATCGTTCCCTTGCACACGCCGTTGCAGCCGCACACTTCGGCGTCGTCGGCCATCGTCATCGCGTGCGTCGCGCCGCTGTGGCCGGTGTCGCCGAGACTCGTCTCGCCGAACATCAATGTGTCGCGGATGTCGGCGACGTTGCGGCCTTCGCGCAGCAGCTTGAAGTACCACGCGCCGTCGGCGGTATCGCCGTACAGACACGCGCCGACGATCCTGTCGTCCTTGATGACGAGCTTCTTGTACACGCCCGCGATCGGATCGGACAACGTGATGTCTTCGGTGTCGCCGCCGCCGAGAAAATCGCCCGCCGAGAAAAGATCGATGCCCGTGACCTTGAGCTTCGTCGACGTCACCGAGCCCGTGTAGCGGCCGATGCCGAATTGCGCGAGATGGTTCGCCGCGACTTTCGCCTGCTCGAAGAGCGGCGCGACGAGGCCGTATGCGATGCCGCGATGGCTCACGCATTCGCCGACCGCGTAGATGCGCGGGTCGTAGGTCTGCATCGTGTCGTTGACGACGATCCCGCGATTGCAATAGAGGCCCGCGCTTTCGGCGAGCGCCGTGTTCGGGCGGATGCCGACCGCCATCACGACGAGATCGGCCTTGCATGTTTCGCCGTCCTTGAAGCGCACCGCGCACACGCGGCCGCTCTCGTCGCCGACGAGCGCCTGCGTTTCCTTCGGCATCGCGAATTTCAGGCCGCGCGCTTCGAGCGACGCGCGCAGCAGGCCGCCCGCCGTCGCGTCGAGCTGGCGCTCGAGCAGCGTCGGCGCGAGATGGACGACGGTCACGTCCATTCCGCGCAGCTTCAGGCCGTTCGCCGCCTCGAGGCCGAGCAGGCCGCCGCCGATCACGACCGCATGCGTGTGGCGCGCGGCGGCGTCGATCATCGCCTGCGTGTCGGCGATGTCGCGATAGCCGAGCACGCCGTCGAGATCCGCGCCCGGGATCGGCAGCATGAACGGATTCGAGCCGGTCGCGAGCAGCAGGCGGTCGTAGGCGGCCTCGGTGCCGTCGTCGGCGATCACGACGCGCTTCACGCGGTCGATCCTCACGATCTTCTTGCCGACATGCAGCGTGATGTCGTGCCGTTCGTACCACGCGTAGTCGTTGAGCACGATCTGCTCGAGCGTCTGCTCGCCCGCGAGCACGGGAGACAGCAGGATCCGGTTGTAGTTCGGATGCGGTTCCGCGCCGAATACCGTCACGTCGTACAGATCGGGGGCGAGCTTGAACAGTTCTTCGAGGGTGCGCACTCCGGCCATGCCGTTGCCGACCATCACCAGCTTCATCTTCCGCATCGGGGGATCTCCTGACTGGGCCGCTTGTCATGGGGGCCCGTGTTCGATGCACAGAAAATAGCAAACGCCATGCCACTTTTTATTGGGCCGCTAATTAACAGGGCGGCGGGGAAGCGGGCGCGGATCGCGCGCGTGCGCTTGGTGCGCGGGCGCACGCCGAACGAACGATTTCGCACGCGAAACGGGCACCGCGACGGCGCTGCACCGGCAAAGTGCCGCCGGATCGGCGGCGCGAATCCGGCGTCGCGCCAGCCGCGTTACACTTTCGGCCGATGCCGGAGCGTTCGGCGCGGCGGGACGGGAAGACGCCCGTCTCGCGGTTCGCGGTCTTGCGCGCATCGCGGAAACCGCGCGCGGGCGCCGGCGAGAAGATCGACGGTCGAGACAATGAGGGACACTGATGAAGCTATATAGCTATTTCCGCAGTTCGGCGGCGTTTCGCGTGCGTATCGCGCTGCATCTGAAGAAGCTGCCGTTCGACTACGTGCCCGTGCATCTGCTGCGCGACGGCGGCCAGCAATTGACCGACGAATATCGCGCGCTCAGCCCCGACGCGCTCGTGCCGACGCTCATCGACGGCGAATCGCCGCTGCAGCAGTCGCTCGCGATCATCGAATACCTCGAGGACGCGTACCCGGACGTGCCGCTGCTGCCGAAGGCGCCCGTCGACCGCGCGTACGTGCGCGCGATCGCGCTGCAGGTCGCTTGCGAGATCCATCCGCTCAACAACCTGCGCGTGCTGAAGTATCTGAAGCACACGCTTAAGGTCGACGACTACGCGAAGGACGCGTGGTATCGCCATTGGATCGAGGAAGGCTTCAAGTCGCTCGAGGCGCGTCTTTCGAACGATCCGCGCACGGGCAAGCTGTGCTTCGGCGATACGCCGACGCTCGCCGATCTCTGCATCGTCCCGCAGGTGTTCAACGCGCATCGCTTTTCGATCGGCCTCGAGCGGTTCCCGACGATCCGGCGCATCCATGACTACGCGATGACGCTCGACGCGTTCAAGGCGGCCGCGCCCGCCGCGCAGCCGGACGCCGAGTGAGCGCCGCGTCGGCTGTACGCCAATGAAAAACGGGCGCCTTGCGGGGCGCCCGTTGCGTTGCGCTGCGGGATCGCGGAATCGCGAAGATCGCGATGGGGCGACCGCGCGGCTCAGCCGAGCAGCGCGTCCGCGAATTCCTCCGCGCTGAACGGCTGCAGATCCTCGACCTTCTCGCCGACGCCGATGAAGTACACCGGAATCGGCCGCTGCCGCGCGATCGCGGCGAGGATGCCGCCCTTCGCGGTGCCGTCGAGCTTCGTGACGATGAGGCCCGTGAGGCCGAGCGCATCGTCGAACGCCTTCACCTGCGCGAGCCCGTTCTGTCCTGTGTTCGCGTCGATCACGAGCAGCACCTCGTGCGGCGCGCCGTCGTGCGCCTTGCCGATCACGCGCTTCACCTTGCGAAGCTCCTCCATCAGATGCAGCTGCGTCGGCAGGCGGCCCGCGGTGTCGGCCATCATCACGTCGATGTTGCGCGCGCGCGCGGCGCTGACCGCGTCGAAGATCACCGCGGCCGGATCGCCGCTTTCCTGCTGGACGACGGTCACGTTGTTGCGCTCGCCCCAGATCGCGAGCTGCTCGCGCGCGGCCGCGCGGAACGTGTCGCCCGCGGCGAGCAGCACCGACTGATCGAAGCTTTGCAGATGCTTCGCGAGCTTGCCGATGCTCGTCGTCTTGCCCGCGCCGTTCACGCCCGCGATCATCATCACGAGCGGCTGCGCGCGCCCGAGCATGAGCGACTTCTCGAGCGGCTTCAGCAGATCGACGAGCAGGCCGCGCAGCGCGTCCTTCACCTGCTGCGGATCGGTGAGGCGGCCCGTGCGCACCTTTTCGCGCAGCGCGTCGAGCAGATGCTCGGTCGCGTCGACGCCGGCATCGGACATCAGCAGCGCCGTTTCGAGCTCCTCGTAGAGCGCTTCGTCGATCTTCGTGTTGACGAACACGTTCGTGATGCTCGAGCTCGTCTTCGCGAGGCCGGATTTCAGCCGCGCGAGCCACGATTGCTTGGCGGCCGGCTCGGGGGTGGGCGGCGGCACGATTTCGACCGTTTCGACGACCCCGTTGCGGCCGTTCGCGGACGGCGTGACCGTCATCACGACGGACGGCGCGGGCTCGGCGGACGGCCGCGCCGGTTCTGCGGACGGCCGCTGCTGAACCCGCGGTTCCGGCGTTGCGGCGGACGCGGCGGGCGGCGTCGCGGGCGCGCTCGCAGCGGCGGACGGCTGCGCGACGGGGCTCGACGGCGCAGCGGCCGGCGCTTCGTCGCGCGCGACCGGTGTAGCAGGCGTATCGGCCCGCGCGGTCTCGGGCGCGGCGGGGCTGCCCGCATCGTCCGGCTGCGTGTCGGGTGCTTGCTGCGGCTCGGCCGGTGCGGCTTCGGGCGCTTTCTTGAATCGTTTGAAGAAGCTGAACATGGTTTCGCTTGCGGAAGAGGCGGGTCGCGGCGCCGGGTGCGCCGGCCGGCCGGGCCCTGTGCGAGAGCCTGGCGGCGCGCGTGCGGCGTGCCCGCGCACCGGAAACCCGGCATTTTATCAGGCGCGCGGGCTTCGCCGTGCGGCTGCGGCAGAGCATGCGCGCCGCTTGTGGTAACGTGCGCGTCATCGCGGCGCATCGCGCCGTTTCCGACCGGTTCATTCCGTTTCCAACGCTTCCATATCGAATTCTTCCGTATGTCCCGTTCCTCTCCGGCGCGGCGAGCCCCGGCGGCCGGCCGCGGCAAGCCGCACGCGATCCGCATCATCGGCGGCGACTGGAAGCGCACGCCGCTTCCAGTGCTCGACCTGGACGGCCTGCGTCCGACGCCCGATCGCGTGCGCGAGACGCTCTTCAACTGGCTCGGCCAGGATCTCGAAGGCCGGCGCTGCCTCGACCTGTTCGCGGGCAGCGGCGCGCTCGGCTTCGAGGCGGCGTCGCGCGGCGCGGCGAGCGTCGTGATGGTCGAGCGCCATCCGCGCGCCGCGCAGCAGTTGCGCGTGCTGAAGGACAAGCTCGCGGCGCGCGCGATCGAGATCGCCGAAGCCGACGCGCTGCGCATCGCGGCGGGCCTCGCGCCGCGCTCGTTCGACGTCGTGTTCGTCGATCCGCCGTTCGGCGACGCGGCCGCGTTCTCGCGCGCGCTCGCGCTCGCGCCGAATCTCGTCGCGCCGGGCGGCTATCTGTACGTCGAGGCGGGCGCGCCGCTCGATCCGTCCGAGCACGCGTCGCTCGCCGGCTGGCAAGTGACGCGGCACGGCAAGGCGGGCGCCGTCCACTATCATTTGCTGCAACGCGAAAATGATGAATAATGCGCGTTCCAAACGAGGCGCCGCGTGCAGTCGCGACGTGCGCCCATGTCGGCGGCCGCGCGCGACGCGCCTGGCCCTGACCCCATTGGCTCGATGACAGGAGGAGCGACATGGTAGTCGCCGTGTACCCGGGTACGTTCGATCCGCTGACGCGAGGCCACGAGGATCTCGTGCGGCGCGCGTCGAGCATTTTTGATACGCTGGTTGTCGGCGTCGCCGACAGCCGCGCGAAAAAGCCGTTTTTCTCGCTCGAAGAACGTCTGAAGATCGCGAACGAAGTGCTGGGCCATTACCCGAACGTGAAGGTGATGGGCTTCACCGGGCTGCTGAAGGATTTCGTGCGGGCGAACGATGCGCGCGTGATCGTGCGCGGCCTGCGCGCGGTGTCGGATTTCGAGTACGAGTTCCAGATGGCGGGGATGAACCGCTATCTGCTGCCCGACGTCGAGACGATGTTCATGACGCCGTCGGACCAATATCAGTTCATCTCGGGCACGATCGTGCGCGAGATCGCGCAGTTGGGCGGCGACGTCAGCAAGTTCGTGTTCCCGTCGGTCGAGAAATGGCTGACGGAGAAAGTGTCCGCGATGGCCCAAGCGCCGTCCGCGTGAGCGCCGCGCGCGGCGGGCGGCCCGAGGCGGCCGGCCGTGCATCGGCGGAAGTGAGACCAGTATGGCTTTGATGATTACCGACGAGTGCATCAATTGCGACGTATGCGAGCCTGAGTGCCCGAACGGCGCGATTTCGATGGGCCCGGAAATCTACGTGATCGATCCGAACAAGTGCACCGAGTGCGTCGGCCATTTCGACGAACCGCAGTGCCAGCAGGTGTGCCCCGTCGAATGCATTCCGCAGGATCCGAGTCGTCCCGAGACGAAGGATCAGTTGATGGCGAAGTATCGCGCGCTGATCGCGGCGGAGAAGGACGGCGAGTGACGCGTCGCGGCGGCCGGCGGGCCGAGCCCGTCGCCGCTCGCTCGTATGCGGCGGCGGACTGCTCGCCGCCTTGCCGCCCCTGTTTTTGCTTGCGTTCGCGCGTGAATCCGCGCCGGCCAGGCGCTACGCGAGCAAGTCGCGCAGCGCCGCGACGAGCGTGTCGCACTCCGCGTCGGTGCCGACCGTGATGCGCAGGTGCTGATCGATCCGCGGCAGCTTGAAGTGCCGCACGAAAATCTCCCGCTCCTTCAGCCGGGTTGCAAGCGTCGCCGCATCGTGGCGAGGATGGCGCGCGAGCACGAAGTTCGCCGCCGACGGCACGATGTCGAAGCCGAGCGCGGCCAATGCGCCGACGAGCCGCTCGCGGCTCGCGATCACCTGCTTGCGCGTCGCCTGGAACCAGGCGTCGTCTTCGTACGACGCCTGCGTCGCGACCTGCGCGAGACGATCGAGCGGGTAGGAGTTGAAGCTGTCCTTCACGCGCGTGAGCGCCTCGATCAGCGCCGCATCGCCGAACGCGAAGCCGACGCGCATCCCGGCGAGCGAGCGCGCCTTCGACGCGGTGTGCACGACGAGCAGGTTCGGATAGCGCGAGATCAGCGACACCGCCGACTCCGCGCCGAAATCGACATACGCCTCGTCGATCACGACGACCGAGCTCGGATTCGCGGCGACGATCCGCTCGACGTCCGCGAGCGGCAGCGCACGGCCCGTCGGCGCGTTCGGGTTCGGGAACAGCACGCAGCCGGCGTCGTCGAGATAGTCGCCGACGTCGATCGAGAAGTCGTCGGCGAGCGGCACCGTCTCGTATGCGACGCGATAGAGCCGCGCATAGGTCGGATAGAAGCTGTACGTGATGTCCGGGAAGCGCAGCGGCCGGTCGTGCTGCAAGAGCGCCTGGAACATGTGCGCGAGCACTTCGTCGGAGCCGTTGCCGACGAACACCTGCTCGGGCGCGATGCCGTGATGCGCGGCGACCGTCTCGCGCAGCTTGCGCGCGACGGGGTCCGGATAGCGGCGCAGCGCCTCGCCCGTCTCGCCGAGCTCGCGCCGGATCGCGTCGACCGCGCGCGGCGACGGTGGATACGGGTTCTCGTTCGTGTTCAGCTTGACGGGATGCGCGAGCGCCGGCTGCTCGCCCGGCACGTACGGCTCGAGTTGATGGACGATGTCGCTCCAGTAACGGCTCACCACGTGGCTCCTGATGCGGTAGAAGAAGCAGGAAAAGAACGAGCTTAACCGATGTGCGCCGCCGCGCGCACGGCAAGCGGCGGCGGGAAGGGCGCCCGGTTCACGCGCCGTTGCGATGCAACTGCATCATCGCGCGCTCGATCTCGCCCTTGACGACGGTCGGCATCACGGCGAGCGCGCGCTCGATCGCGGCGTCGATCACGTCCTGCTCTTCCTTGCGCGGGGGCTTCAGCACGAAGTTCGCGACGTCGGGCTTCGCGCCTGCGCGCGCGCTTTCGGGAATCAGGTCGCGCGGATGGCCAATGCCGATCCGCAGCCGCCAGTACTGCTGCGACGACAAGTGCGCGGAGATGTCCTTGAGGCCGTTGTGGCCGCCGCTGCCGCCGCCCAATTTCAGCTTGACCGCGCCGGGCGGCAGGTCGAGCTCGTCGTGCGCGACGAGGATCTCGTCCGGCAGGATCTTGAAGAAATGCGCGAGCGCGACGACCGCTTGGCCGGAGCGATTCATGTACGTCTGCGGCTCGAGCAGATGCACTTCCTCGCCGTGAAGGCGCGCCTTCGCGTAGAAGCCGTGGAAGCGCCGCTCGTCGCGCAGCGTCGCGCCGGCTTCGCGCGCGAGCTGGTCGACGAGCCAGAAGCCTGCGTTGTGGCGCGTCGCGGTGTATTCCGCCCCGGGGTTGCCGAGGCCGACGATCAGTTTGATCATGATGAACGCTTGCCCGTCAGGGCTCGCCCTCGCGGGCTGCAAAAATGAAAAAACCCGCCGGGCAAGCCTCGGCGGGTCGTCGACCGTCGTGCGAAACGGTTCGAAGGGCGCTTAGGCAGCCGGCGTTTCGCCTTCGCCCGCAGCCGCTTCTTCCGACACGGCGCCGGCCGGGATCGTCGCTGAAGCGACCACCGGGTTTTCGGCGTCGACGTGCGCGACCAGCGCGACGCCGTTCGGCAGCGCGATGTCCTTCGCATGCAGCGATTGGCCCGCTTCGATCTTCGACAGATCGACTTCGAGGAATTCCGGCAGAGCGGCCGGCAGGCACTCGACTTCGATTTCGGTCGCGACGTGCGACACGACCGCGCTCGACAGCTTCACGGCCGGGCTGACTTCGGCGTTCAGGAAGTGCAGCGGCACCTTCGTATGCAGCTTCTTCTTCGCGTCGACGCGCTGGAAGTCCACGTGCAGCACGAGTTGCTTGAACGGGTGGTATTGCACGTCGCGCAGCAGAACCTGTTGCGACTGGCCGGCCACTTCGAGATCGAGGATCGACGAGTGGAAGGCTTCCTTCTTCAGCGCGTGCCACAGGGCGTTGTGATCGAGCTCGATCATTTGCGGGGCTGCTTCACCACCGTACACGATACCCGTGGTCTTACCGGCGTTGCGCAGGCGGCGGCTCGCACCCGTACCTTGCTGTTGGCGCTCGAAAGCGACGACTTTCATGTGTTTCTCCATTTGCTGCCCGCGACCAGGCAGTAAAACGGGGCCCCGCGACTGCATGAGGCCCCCGATCGAATGGCCGGGGGTTCGTCGGTCCCGGCCGATTGTGCAAAAAGCGAAGCTTGTCGCTTCGCTTTTTGCGCTAAACAATTCCAGCAGCGGATCGCTTCAGGATTCCGCGAACAGCGACATCACCGAATCGCCGCGGCGGATCCGCGAGAACGTCTCGGCCAACAGGCCCGCGCTCGACAGCGAGCGGATCTTCGAGCACGCGAGCGATTCGGCGGACAGCGGAATCGTGTCGGTGACGACGAGCTCGTCGAGCGCCGAAGCGGCGATCCGATCGCCCGCGCCGCCCGACAGCACCGGGTGCGTCGCGTACGCGAACACCTGTTTCGCGCCGCGCTCCTTCAGCACTTGCGCGGCCTTGCAGAGCGTGCCCGCCGTGTCGACCATGTCGTCCATGATCACGCAGGTGCGGCCTTCGACTTCACCGATGATGTTCATCACTTCGGCGACGTTCGCCTTCGGACGACGCTTGTCGATGATCGCGAGGTCGCAGTTCAGCTGCTTCGCGAGCGCGCGGGCGCGCACGACGCCGCCGACGTCCGGCGACACGACGAGCAGATCCTGGTAGTTCTGCTTGCGCAGGTCGCCCAGCAGGATCGGCGTCGCGTAGATGTTGTCGACGGGAATGTCGAAGAAGCCTTGAATCTGGTCGGCGTGCAGATCCATCGTGATGATCCGCTCGACGCCGGCGATTTCCAGCATGTTCGCGACGACCTTCGCGGAGATCGCGACGCGCGCCGAACGCGGGCGGCGGTCCTGGCGCGCATAGCCGAAGTAGGGGATGGCTGCGGTGATCCGGCCTGCGGATGCGCGCTTCAGCGCATCGACCATGATCATCAGTTCCATCAGGTTATCGTTCGTCGGCGCGCACGTGGATTGCAGGACGAAGACGTCCTTGCCGCGCACGTTTTCTTGGATTTCGACCTGGATCTCGCCGTCGGAGAAACGGCTGACCATCGCTTTGCCGAGGGGGATACCAAGAATTTTGACGACTTCCTGAGCAAGCGCGGGATTGGCGTTGCCAGTAAAAACCATCAGGCCGTCATGGCTGCTCATCGTGCACCTGCTTCAGGCTTAGGCGGGAAATGCGGGAAAGAAATTTTGGCAGGGGAGGAAGGACTCGAACCCTCGCATGCCGGAATCAAAATCCGGTGCCTTGACCAACTTGGCGACTCCCCTACACTTAACTCTGAGTTCCACCGGAAGTGTAGGCCATCCGATGGCGCAAAACTTTATGACGCGAAAGCGAAGAGTGGATGCTCACTCAAGCTCTCGGCAACTGCGCTGTCCCAGCCGGCCGGCAGTTGGGCTTGCGCCGCTTCTGCATCAGCCTTGCTCGTGAACGCTGCAAACACGCTAGCTCCAGAGCCGGTCATTCGCGCGGGGGTCAGATTATAAAACCAATCGACCACCTTTGCAACTTCCGCGTACTTGCTTGTCACAACTTGCTGCATGTCATTCCGGCCGAAGCTGTCTGGCCATCCTGCGTCGCAGCTTTGCTGTGCAAGAAAGTCCGTAATTGTGATGGGTTTTGAATCTCTTGTCAACGATTTATCGGAGAAAATCGCTGCAGTCGGAACATGAACCCGTGGCGTCACAACCAGGAACCAACGAGCCGGCAATTCTACCTGTTGCAGCGCTTCTCCGATACCCTCCGCGAACGCATTTTTTCCGAACACGAAGAAGGGCACGTCCGCGCCGAGCTTCACAGCGAGCGATTGCAGTTCTTCACGCGGCAAGTCGAGCTTCCACAGGCGGTTGAGCGCGAGCAGCGTCGTCGCCGCGTCCGAGCTGCCGCCGCCCAGGCCCGCGCCCATCGGCAGGCGCTTGTCGATCTCGATGTCGACCCCGGCTTCCGCGCCCGTGTGCGCCTTCAGCAGCAACGCCGCGCGTACGACGAGATCGGTTTCTTCCGGCACGCCCGGCACGTCGGTCTTGCGCGACACCTTGCCGTCGTCGCGCAGCGTGAAGTGCAGCGTATCGCCCCAATCGAGCAGCTGGAACACGCTTTGCAGCGCGTGATAGCCGTCCGGGCGGCGGCCCGTGATGTGCAGGAACAGGTTCAGTTTCGCCGGGGCGAGGCAGTCGCGCAGCGAGCGGGTCGTATCGGTCATGCGAAATGCTATGTCGGGCAAAGGCGCGCGCTCAGCGGTCGAGCACGAGCTTGATGTCGAGCGGCGGCGTCTGCCGCACCAGGTTCACGCGCTTCACGCCGGCGGCGGGCGCGTCGGCGTACGCGACGTAATCGATGGTCCAGCCGTCCTGGCGGATCTCCTTGATCCGCGTGCCGTCCTGCGGATCGCGCACCGTCGTCGCGGGCGTCGTGGGCGCGGGCGTCGGCAGCAGCCAGTAGCGCAGGCCGTCGAGCGGCAGCGCGAAGCCGAGCGCCCGCTGCATCAGCTCGCCGACGTCGGGCGCGTACTGCGGCTGACGGTTCGGCAGTTCGAGCGACGCGCCGGTCGGCGCAGACTTCACGATCGCGAGCGTCTGGCCGAGCGGACTGCGCAGCTCGAGCGACACGTTCGTGCCCTGTTCCTGCCAATCGAAATTGCCGTAGACGTTGCGCGGATTGCCGAGCCGATCCTGGTACTGGACCGCGAAGCGGCCCGTATACGCGCGATTCTGCTCGGTCTGCAGCGCGTTCGGGGCGGTGACGGGCGCGCGCTTGGGCTGGGTCGCGCAGCCGGCGAGCGCGACGGCGGCAGCGGCCGCCGCGGCGAGGGCGAAGCCGCGCGCGGCGTGCGCGCGCGGCCGGGCGAAGCGCGGCATCGTCATCAAAGTCCGTTCACCTGAAAGCGCTTGAGCGTCTGCACGAGCGTGTCGTTGTCGGGCTCGAGCTTCTGCGCGGCGCGCCACGTGGCGCGCGCTTCGTCCTGCGCGCCGGTCTTCCACAGCACCTCGCCGAGATGCGCGCCGATCTCCGCGTTCGGCTGCAGGTCGTACGCGCGCTTCAGGATCTTCGCGGCGCCCGTCGTGTCGCCGAGGCGATACTTGACCCAGCCGAGGCTGTCCATGATGAACGCGTCGTTCGGCGCAAGCGAGCTGGCCTTCTCGATCAGCTTGTCCGCTTCCTGCAGGCGCTGGTTGCGATCGGCGAGCGAATAGCCGAGCGCGTTGTATGCCTGCGGATTGTCCGGCTGCGCGCGCATCAGCAGGCGCAGCTGTTGCTCCATCGTCGTGTACTGGCCGATCTTCTCGCACGCCATCGCGTAGTCGTAGCGCAGGTCGGGATCGTCCGGGAAATCCTCGACCGCCTGCGCGAGCCGGTCCGCGGCTTCCTTGTAGCGCTTCGACGTGAAGAGGATCGACGCGTCGGTGCGCGCGATCACCGCGGCGTCGCGCGGGTCGGACACCTGCAGGTTCGCGAGCAGCTTGCGCGCTTCCTCGGCCTTGCCCTGCTTCTGCAGCAGTTGCGCGCGCGTGACCTGCGCGGGCACGTATTGCTGGCTCGATTCGTCGACCTTGTCGAGCCATTGCGCGGCGAGTGCGTCGTTGTTCTGGTCGAGGGCGATCTGCGCGAGATAAACGTAGGCCTGGCCGACGTCCGCGCCCGGCTTCTTCTGCGCGACCTTCACGTACTGCTTCAGGTACGTGCTCGCGTCGTCGAGGTGCTTCTGCTGGATCTTGATGAGCGCGAGCGCCATCAGCGGCGTCGGGTCGCTCGAATCGTTCCGGCGCATCGCCTCGAACTGCTTCTGCGCGTCATCGAGACGGTCGTCGGCGAGATAGAGCTGCGCGAGCGCGAGGCGCCCGTCGCGCGACTTCGGATTCTGCTGGACGAACTTCTCGAACGACACCACCCCGGCCGCGCGCTCGTTCGGCCCCATCTGCGACAGCATCAGCGCGGCCGGCAGGTAGTCGGGCTTAAGCCGCAGCGCTTCCTTCAGCGACTGCGTCGCGCCGCCCTTGTCGTCGGTCGCGAGTTGCTGGCGCGCGATCGCGAGCCGCGCTTCCGGCCGGTTCATGTCGTTCTTCAGCAGATCCTGAAGCACGGTCAGGCCGCCGACGCGGTTCGGGCCGCGCGAGAGCAGCGCCTGCAGCGCGATGATCGCTTCGCCGCGGTTCTCGCCCGTTGCGCGCGCGAGCTCCTGCGCGAGCATCGGCTGCGCGTCGGCCGGCTTGCCGCCGAGCACGAGGAGCGCGGCGTCGACCTGCGCGGCGCGGGGCGAGCTCGGCGAGTACTCGCGCCACAGATTCGCGGCGGTCAGCGCATCGGCCGGACTCTGTGCGGCGAGCGCGATCTCGGTTGCCCGCTGAGCCATCCGCGGATCGCGGGTGTCGCGCGCGAGCGCGAGATAGGTCTGGTAGGCGGGGGCGGGGAGATTGCGTTGCAGCGCGACTTCGGCCGCGAGCACCTGATAGACGATCTGGCTCGTCAGCGCGACGTTCGGCAGATCCTTCTGCTCTTCCGGCAGCGCCGGCGCGAACGTGGCCTGAGGGGCGTCGTCGCCCGCATCGTCTTGCGCGTGAGCGGGGAACGCGGCGAACGCCCACGCCGCGACGAGCGCGGCGCCGATCGCGCGGCGCACCGGAACGGCGCGCGGGCCGCGCGTCGCGGCTGGGCGCTTCTGGGACAGCTTCGAGGACAAAGTCATGGAAATCCGTTCGATGTTTCAGCCGATTGTAACGCGCTCGCTACAATACGCGCACAATCGCCATTAGCCAGATTAGAGACCCGTAAAACATGCCAGAGTTGCCGGAAGTCGAGGTTACGCGCCGCGGCATCGAGCCGTTCGTCGCCGGGCGGCGCGTGAAGCGCGTCGACGTGCGCACCGCGATGCTGCGCTGGCCCGTGCCCGCCGGCTTCGCCGAATTGCTGAGGGCGCGCGAGGTGCTGAACGTCGAGCGGCGCGGCAAGTACCTGCTGTTCGAAGTCGATGCCGGATGGTTCATCGTCCATCTCGGGATGACGGGCACGCTGCGCGTGCTGCCGAACGACGCGCCGCCGCCCGCGCCCGCGAAGCACGATCATGTCGACTGGATCTTCGACGAGTTCGTGCTGCGCTTTCGCGATCCGCGCCGCTTCGGCGCGGTGCTCTGGCATCCGCGCGACGCGGGCGACGTGCAGGCGCATCCGCTTCTCGCGAGCCTCGGCGTCGAGCCGTTCTCGCCGGCGTTCACGGGCGCGCTCCTCTTCAAGCGCACGCGCGGACGCACGGTGTCGGTCAAGCAGGCGCTGCTCTCGGGCGACATCGTCGTCGGCGTGGGCAACATCTACGCGTCCGAGAGCCTCTTTCGCGCCGGCATCCGGCCGACCACCGCGGCGGGGCGCGTGTCGCTGCCGCGCTGCGAGCGCCTCGCCGAAGCCGTGCGCGCGACGCTCGCCGACGCGATCGAGCGCGGCGGCAGCACGTTGCGCGACTTCGTCGGCAGCAACGGCGAGAGCGGCTACTTCCAGCTCGACTGCTCCGTCTACGATCGCGCGGGCGAGCCGTGCCGGGTCTGCGGCACGCCGATCCGCCAGATCGTCCAGGGCCAGCGGTCCACCTATTTTTGTCCGAATTGCCAACGTTGAAATCTTGAAACCGCCCCGCATCCCCCCCGCGCCGCCTGTCGTCACGCCGCTTCACACCGCCTTCGCGCCGACGCTGATCGCGTGGCAGCGCAAGCACGGCCGCCACGACCTGCCGTGGCAGAACACCCGCGATCCGTATCGGATCTGGCTGTCGGAGATCATGCTGCAGCAGACGCAGGTATCGACCGTCGTGCCGTATTACATGCGCTTTCTCGAGCGCTATCCGGACGTCGCCGCGCTCGCGGCCGCGCCGATCGACGACGTGATGGCGCTATGGGCCGGGCTCGGCTACTACTCGCGTGCGCGCAATCTGCATCGCTGCGCGCAGGCGGTCGTCGAGCTGCACGGCGGCGCGTTCCCGGCGTCGCCCGAAGCGCTCGCCGAGCTGCCGGGCATCGGCCGGTCGACGGCCGCGGCGATCGCGTCGTTCGCGTTCGGCGCGCGCGCGACGATCCTCGACGGCAACGTGAAGCGGGTGCTCGCGCGCGTGTTCGGCGTCGAGGGTTTTCCGGGCGACAAGCGTGTCGAGAACGAGATGTGGGCGCTTGCCGAGGCGCTGCTGCCCGATGCGGCCGAGCAGGCCGACGTCACCGCGTACACGCAGGGCTTGATGGATCTCGGCGCGACGCTCTGCGCGCGCGGCAAGCCCGATTGCGCGCGCTGTCCGTTCGCGGGCGACTGCGTGGCCGAGCGCAGCGGGCGGCAGCGCGAACTGCCCGCCGCGCGTCCGAAGAAGGCGGTGCCGACGCGCCGCACATGGATGCTCGTGCTGCGCGACGGCGATGCGGTGCTGTTGCTGCGGCGTCCGCCCGCGGGCATCTGGGGCGGCTTGTGGAGCCTGCCCGAAGCGGACGGCGATGCCGCGCTCGCGCTGCGCGCGCGCGCGTTCGGCGGCGCGGAGCTCGTGCCGCTCGCGCCGCTCACGCATACGTTCACGCACTTCAAGCTCGAGATCGAGCCGCGGCTCGCCGAGCTCGACGGCGCGGCGGGCGGCGTGCTGCAGGCCGCCGACGACGAGTCCGCATGGGTCGCGCTCGACAAGCTCGACGCATACGGCGTGCCGGCGCCCGTGCGCAAGCTGCTCGACGGGTTGAGCGGGTCTTTGCTGTAGGCCGGATGATCGGTCGAAGGCCGGATGATGCGCGCGCAGCGGGTCGTGCGGCGACGGCGTGCGGCATCGAAGGCGCGCGGCGAAAGGGCGGCGGATTGCGGCCGACGAGCCCTCGTCATGAAGCGATGCTCGCGGCGCGGTATGGATCGGATCGTCGTGTACGAACGTGCCTGTCGCCGATCAAGGAGCCGGCCGAGCGCGGCTCATGCGGCTCACGCCGAAAGCGCCGGGCGGCTCCGGCCGCCCCGTCTCGAAGCCCAGGCGATCGCGCGACGCCTCGCGCCTACAGCCACCCGTGACGGTTCAATTCCCGATGAACCGCGTCGATCCGTGCGCCGACATCGGGAAACTCCATCAGCTTCTGCCGCGCGCGCAGATCGAGCGGCAGCACTTCGGCGAGCCGGTTCGACACCCACGTCGGGTCTTCGAAGCGGAACGGCTCCGCGAACGGCAACTCGGCTTCGGATTTGCGCAGCACGTCGACGATCCGGTCGAGCGCCTCCGCGCACGCGCCGAATTGCGCGAGCGCTTCATCGCCTTCGAGCGGGATGTCGTCCTGCATCGGCTCGGCGATGCCGACGAGCAGGCCGTTCGCCTCGACCCGATGCGACAGCAGCTCGAAGCGCTGCGTGCCGATCGTACGCAGGAACAGCATGCCGAATTCGCCGGTGTCGCACTCGACGATCCGCGCCATGCAGCCGATCGTCTCGGGCACCGATACTTCGCCTTCCTGAGCGACTTCGGGGCCGCTCTTCAGCAGGCACACGCCGAACGGCGCGTCGTCGCGCAGGCACGCGCGCGCCATGTCCAGATAGCGCGCCTCGAAGACTTTCAAAGGCAGCAGTCCGCCCGGAAACAACACCGTATGCAGCGGAAAGAGCGGCAAATCGATGAGCGTGGTCGACAGAGAGGACATGGCGAGGACGGTAAAAGTGAGCGGCGCTAGGTCACCAGCCGCGACGACGCGTCCACGGCGACGGGCGCGTCACGATGCCGCACGATCACGTTGGCCTGCCGCGAAAGACGCGCGGCGAGCGTCTCCGCGAGAAACACCGACCGATGCTGGCCGCCCGTGCAGCCGATCGCGACCGTCAGGTAGCTGCGATTGTCTTCGCGGAAATGCGGCAGCCATTTGGTGAGAAACGACTCGATGTCGTCCAGCATCTGATGGACGACGGGCAACGCGTCGAGAAACGCGACGACCGGCTGGTCGAGCCCGGTGAGCGGGCGCAGCTCGTTGTCGTAGTACGGGTTCGGCAGCGCGCGCACGTCGAACATGAAATCGGCGTCGAGCGGCACGCCGCGCTTGAAGCCGAACGATTCGAACATCAGCACGAGATCGTCGTTCTTCTGCTCGATGAAGCGCTTGACCCACGTGCGCAGCACGTTCGCGCGCAGGTTGCTCGTGTCGATCTGATGGCCGAATTCGGCGAGCGGCGCGACGAGGTCGCGCTCGCGCTCGATCGCCTCTTCGAGCGACACGAGCAGGCCGACGTCCGCGTCGTGCGACGGCGAGCCCGACAGCGGATGGCGGCGGCGCGTTTCGGAGAAGCGCTGGATCAGCGCCTGCGTGCTCGCGTTCAGGAACAGCACGCGCACGTCGTGCTCGCGCGACAGCGCGCGGATGAGGCCCGGCATTTCGTCGAGCGAGGCGCTCGAGCGCGCGTCGATCGCGACGGCGAGCCGGTTCTGGCCTTCGGCGGCGAGGTAGCGGGCGAGCTCGGGCAGCACATGGGGCGGCAGGTTGTCGACGCAATAGTAGCCTGCGTCCTCGAGCGCGTTCAGCGCGACGGACTTGCCGGAGCCGGAGATGCCGGTGATGAGGACAATGCGCATGGGAAGAGAAAATCCTGACGTTTCATCATAGCACCGGCTCATTGCGCCAGCGTGGCGGCGGGAGCCGGCGCGGGTTACACGAGCTTGCCGGGGAACTGGCTGTCCGGGTCCTGCATCGCGAGGCGCTGGCGGTCCATGAAGTCGCGCAGCGTGTCGATGCCGCGCAGTTGCAGAATCGTGTTGCGCACCGCCGCCTCGACGAGCACCGCGAGGTTGCGGCCCGCCGCGACCTGGATCGTGACCTTGCTGATCGGCAGACCCAGCACGTCGACCGTCTGACTCTCGAGCGGCAGCCGCTGGAATTCGCCGTCCGGCCGGCGCACGAGCTGGACGATCAGCTTCAGCTTCATCTTCCGGCGGACCGCGGTCTCGCCGAAGATCGTCTTGATGTCGAGGAGGCCGAGGCCGCGCACTTCGAGCAGATTTTGCAGGAGCGGCGGGCAGCGCCCTTCGACGAAATCGGGGCCAAGTCGGACGAAATCGACCGCGTCGTCGGCGACGAGCCCGTGGCCGCGGCTGATCAGCTCGAGACCGAGCTCGCTCTTGCCGAGGCCCGAATCGCCCGTCAGCAGCACGCCCATCCCGAGAATGTCGAGGAACACGCCGTGCAGCGTCGCGCGCGGCGCGAGGATCCGCGACATGTAGAGGCGCAGGCTGTCGATCACCGCGGCGGCGGACATCGGCGTCGTGAAGAGCGGCGTCGACGAGCGCGTGCAGCGCAGGACCAGCTCGGGCGGCGCGGCGGCACCGCCCGCGACCACCAGGAACGGCGGCTCGAGTGCGATCAGCTCGGCCATGTGGCGCGAGCGGTCTTCGTCGGTCTGGCGCTGGTAGTAGTCGATCTCGGCTTCGCCGAGCACCTGGATCCGGTTCGGGTGGATCAGGTTCAAGTGGCCGACGAGGTCGGCGCTCGACGTCGCGTTCGCGACCGTGTCGGCGGAAAACCCGCGTTCCCAGCCTTCATGCCCCGTCAGCCAGCTGAGCTTCAGCATGGCCGCGTTGTCGTCGAAGATGCTCTGGGCGTTGATGCTGGACGTATCCATGAGTCCGTTACTCCAAGGAGCCGGCGCCCGGACGCCGCAACGAAGGTTGCGGCTCCGGCCCGGCGGCGGGCGGCTCGGCTCGGCGGCGCGGGCCGCGACGCAATGGGGAACGAACCGCCCCGATCAGCTTAAGGTTGCCACTGAGTCAGGAGTCCATGCAACTCGTCGCGGTCCGTTTCGGTGTGCAGACGCTCGCGGGTGTCGCGATCGGACAGCAACTGGGCGATTTCGGAGAGGATTTCGAGGTGCTGCTGCGTCGCCTGTTCCGGCACGAGCAGGAAGATCAGCAGCGAGACGGGCTGGCCGTCCGGCGCCTCGAACGGGATCGGCTCGGCGAGCCGCACGAACGCGGCGAGCGGGTGCTTGAGCCCCTTGATCCGGCCGTGCGGAATGGCGACCCCTTCGCCGAGCCCCGTCGAGCCGAGCCGCTCGCGCGCGAACAGATTGTCGGTGACGGTGCTGCGGGCGATGCCGTTCTGATTCTCGAAGATCAGGCCGGCTTGTTCGAAGACGCGTTTCTTGCTTGTGACGGAGAGGTCGATGACGACGTTCTCCAGAGGCAGGATTTTGGCTAGGCGATTCATGTTGGCAGGCATAGGGGCGGCCTGGGGTCTCCTCGCGGCGGACTGATTTTCCATGTCGGTCAAAAAGGACGGCGTTAGGCGACGGAGACCTGTGAAGCGCGGCGAGCCGGCTCATCGCCCCCGATAATAACCGAGACATTATAGAGCACTGCAGACGGCGCCGCGCGCCATGCGAAACGTCGAGAAACGCTTCTATTGCGCAGTGCGCGTGCGTCGTGCCACAGCGGTTTGCACAATAAAAAACCGCCCGTCGAAGCGGGCGGTTCGGCCGGCGCTGTCGCGCCACGGCTCATTGCGGCGGAAGTTCGATTTGCTCGGCCACCTGATGGTGCTTGATCGGCTCGTGCGCGTGCGTTTGCAGACGCTCCATGTGCTTGACGACTTGCCGGTCCAGCTTGTCGATCAGCAGATCGATCGCGGCGTACATATCGCCGTTCGCGCTTTCGACGAAGATATCCTTGCCCTTCAGATGCAGCGTGATTTCCGCCTTTTGCCGCTTGTCCTTCTCCTTGTGATTGTCGACCGTGAGGATCACAGCGCCATCGATGACCTGATCGCTATGCCGTAGCACCCTGTCGAGCTTGGTGATCACGTATTCGCGAATAGCAGGTGTGACTTCGAGATGGTGTCCACTGATCTTCAGGTTCATAGTGCTTCTCCAAGCTAATGACCACCTTCCGCACAGAGGCGGCAGCGTCTGCCGATTTCGTTTGCCGACGCTCGCCGCAGCGAGCGGATCGGTCGGCCGACTTTGCCGTCGACGATGCGGCGGCCGGAAAACGCCCACCGCGTGGCGACGGGCTACAGAGACTTGCGCAGATTCACCGCCGGGATCTTGAGGGCTTCGCGATATTTGGCAACCGTGCGGCGCGCGACCACGAACCCTTGTTCCGCTAGCAGTTCGGCTATGCGACTATCCGAAAGAGGGGATTTGGGGTCTTCGGCTCCTATCAGTTGTTTGATGAGGGCGCGGATTGCCGTCGACGACGCGGCACCTCCGGTGTCTGTCGAAACGTGCGATCCGAAGAAGTACTTAAATTCAAGCGTGCCGAACGGGGTCAGCATGTACTTGCCGGTTGTCACACGGGAGACAGTCGACTCGTGTAGGCCCAGCGTATCAGCTATTTCCCGCAAAACCAAGGGGCGCATCGCAATTTCGCCGTGCGCGAAGAAATTCCTCTGACGTTCGACAATCGCTTGCGCGACGCGCAGGATCGTCTCGAATCGCTGCTGAATATTCTTGATCAGCCAGCGCGCTTCCTGCAGTTGCTGCTTGAGCGAACCCGCGCTCGGATCGCCTCGGCTGTTGCGCAGGATGTTCGCGTACAGATGGTTGATCCGCAGCCGCGGCACGACTTCCGGATTCAGTTCCGCCTGCCAGCTCTGCCCCGCCTTCTTCACGATGATGTCGGGCACCACGTAATCCGCTTCGGCCTTGCCGTACGCCGCGCCGGGGAAAGGCTCGAGCGAGCGGATGAGCGCGTGCGCGTCGCGCAGCTCGTCGTCGGATGCCTTCAGTTGCTTGCGCAGGCGCGTGAAATCGCGTGCGGCGAGCAGTTCGAGATGCTGCGACACGATGTCGAGCGCGAGCGCGCGCGTCGGGGACGGATTCAGCCGCAGCAACTGCAGCTTCAGGCACTCGGATGGGGAGCGCGCGCCGACGCCTGCAGGATCGAAGCTGTGCAGCAGCGCGAGCGCCGCGTTCAGTTCGTCGAGGTCGATCTCGAGTTCCGCCGGCAGATCGGCGAGCACTTCTTCGAGCGACGCGGTCAGATAGCCGTCGTCGTCGAGCGATTCGATCAGGAACAGCACCAGCGCGCGATCGCGCGGGCTCGCTTGCGTGACGCGCAGTTGCGCGGCGAGATGGTCGCGCAGCGACGTCGTCGTTTCGTGGATCTGCATCGGCGGCAGATCGTCGTCGTCGGAAGCGGAGGGCGAGCGGCCGAAGTCGTCGAGGTTCCACTGGCTCGCGTCGCCGCTGTCGGCCGAATAGCTGTCGTATTCGTCGACGCCTGCAGGCTCGTCGCGCTCGGTGCGCTCATTCGTCGCACTCGTGTTGTTCGATGCGCCTTGCATCGGCTCGGGCGCAGACGATGCGGGCGCCTGCGCGATCACCGAGCCGTCGGCCGCGACGCGCAGCGGGCTCGCGATCCAGTCGTCTTCGTTTTCGAGAAGCGGATTCTGCGCGACCGCCATCGCGACTTCCTGCTGCAGTTCGAGCGTCGACAGCTGCAGCAGCCGGATCGACTGCTGAAGCTGGGGGGTGAGCGCGAGATGCTGCGACAGGCGGAGTTGGAGGCTGGCTTTCATGGCAAAAAGGGAGTCGTACCGGAAGTTTGCCACGAGGGCGGCGCGTTGAGGCATCCGGAATGACGCTCGGCGCGCGAATGCGCACGCGCGGCGCGTGCCGGGCGTGCGGAGAGAGGGCGTGGGTCGCGCCGGGGAAAGGGCGGCTGCGGGATCGTGTCCCGCGCCGCTTACATGCGGAAGTGCTCGCCGAGGTAGACGCGCCGTACGCTTTCGTTTTCGATGATGTCCTTCGGGGCGCCGGACGCGAGGACCGATCCGTCGCTGATGATGTATGCGTGATCGCAGATGCCGAGCGTCTCGCGCACGTTGTGATCGGTGATCAGCACGCCGATGTTGCGTTGCTTGAGGAACTTCACGATCTTCTGGATCTCGAGCACCGCGATCGGGTCGACGCCCGCGAACGGCTCGTCGAGCAGGATGAAGCTCGGGTTGCTCGCGAGCGCGCGCGCGATCTCGACGCGGCGGCGCTCGCCGCCCGACAGCGACAGCGCCGGATTCTCGCGCAGATGCGCGATCTGCAGCTCTTCGAGCAGCGCTTCCGCGCGCGCGCCGATCTCGTCCTTCGACAGACGCTTGCCGTTGTCGTCGTGCTGCAGCTCGAGCACCGCGCGGATGTTCTCCTCGACGGTCAGCTTGCGGAACACCGACGCTTCCTGCGGCAGATACGACAGGCCGAGCGACGCGCGCTTGTGGATCGGCATCAGGCTGATCGGGCTGCCGTTCAGCGAGATGTCGCCCGCGTCGAGCGGCACGAGGCCGACGATCATGTAGAACGACGTCGTCTTGCCGGCGCCGTTCGGGCCGAGCAGGCCGACGACCTCGCCGCTCTTCACGTCGAGCGACACGTCCTTGACGACGGTGCGCGTGCCGTAGCGCTTCTTCAGGTTGCGCACGACGAGCGAGCTCGACGTGCCGGCCGGTTGGCGATTGGGGAGCGCGTTCACGGGTTCGGCGCCCCCTGGATGTTGTTCGACGGCGCGAGCTGAGCCGGGCTGCCGGACAGCGGCGCGGGGCCGCTGTTCTTCGGCGTCAGCATCGCGCGCACGCGGCCGCCCGGGTTGCCCGGCCCGGCGACGTCCTTGCCGCCGCGCGCGGTGTAGAAGTCGCGCTGGCCGTCATACGTGATCACGCTGCCGTGGACCGTGTCGGCGACGGTGGACAGACCCTGCAGGCGGCGGACGGTCGCGTTCGTCGTCAGCGTGGTCAGGTCCTGCTTGCCGTCGTAGTCGATCCGCTCGGCGTCGCCGTCGATGTATTCGTCGAGGCCTTCGCGCTTCTGGCGGAACGACGCGTGCTTCTTGCCGCCCGCCGTCGCGGTCGCGTACTGGTAGCCCTGCGGATCCTGGCGCACCTCGACGCGGTCGCCCTTGATCAGGATCGTGCCCTTCGTGATGACGACGTTGCCCGTCGCGACCGTGACCTGCTTCAGGTCGTCATAGGTCAGGTTGTCCGCTTCGACATTGATCGGCTTGTCGCGGTCGGCCTTTTCGGCATGGGCCGCGGGCGCGACGCCCGCGAGCGGCGCCGCGACGAGCGCCGCCGCGAGCGCGGCGCGGACGACGCGGCGTGCGCCGCTTTGAAATAAACAAGGGAACGATTCGTTCATGCAGTCCCGCGTGGTGAGTTACTTGGGTTGGCCTGGAGCGCCGCCGGACGCGTCGGAAGTGGCGATCGTGCCGCGCACGTTGCCGTAAAGTTCGATGACTCGGGTGACGTTGTTGTACTTCATCCCGGCGGCGGCGTTCGCGATCGACAGGCCGCGCTGAAGTTTAACCGGCTTTTCGGTCTCGATCACATCGTCGTTGACCAACACCCGGAAATGCTGGGAATCCGCCTGCATCTGCGGGTCGGTGCCGCCCGCCGCGCGCAGGATCCGCGCTTCGTCATACAAATCGACGATCGACACGTCGCCGTTGACCGTGCCGCGCTTCGCGGTTGCGGTCACGGTCGGCTTGCCGGGCTGGAACGCGCGCAGCGCGGGCTGCGTCAGGTCGCTCGTCTCGTCGTCTTCGTAATGGACGAGGCCCGCGGCCGTCAGCCGGTACTGGGTCGAGCCCGTCTGGTCGAGCTCGGTGACGGAAAAGTTGTCCGCGAAATAGTCGGGCGTGTGCGACTTCGGACGCACGACGCTCTCGCCGGGCGGCGGCAGCGTCGCCTGCAGCAGCCAGTACGTGCCGCCCGCGAGCGCCGCCATCGCGACGAGCGGAATCATCGAAGTCAGCCGGAATTTGCCGTTCATTCGGTCAGGCTCCGCAGGCGGCTGCAAGCAGCGCGTCGTAGCGGTGCTGCGCGCGCAGCACCGCGTCGCATACCTCGCGCACCGCGCCGTGACCGCCGCGGGCCTCGGCGACCCAGTGCGCGCGCGCGATCACGTCCGGATGCGCGTTCGCCGGCGCGGCCGCGAAGCCACAGCGCAGCATCACCGCGAGATCGGGCCAGTCGTCGCCCATGTAGCCGCACTGGCCGGCATCGAGGCCGAGCGTGCGCAGCAGTTCGCCGAATACGGCCAGCTTGTTCTCGACGCCCTGATGCAAATGCGCGATCCGCATTTCCTTCGCGCGCGCGGCGACCGCGTCCGAGCGGCGGCCGGTGATGATCGCGGTCGCGATTCCCGCTTCGCCGAGGAGCTTCACGCCGTGGCCGTCGAGCGTGTTGAACGACTTCATCGTGTCGCCCGCCGCGGTGAAATGGAGGCCGCCGTCGGTCAGCACGCCGTCGACGTCGAAAATCATCAGCTTCACGCGGCTCGCGCGTTCGGCCGCCGTGACAGGGGGCGCGGACATCAAATCACCTTCTTCGAGAACAGATCGTGCATGTTGAGCGCGCCGATCAGCGCGCCTTGCTCGTCGACGACGAGCATCTGGTTGATCCGGTGGCGCTCCATCAGTTCCACTGCTTCGACGGCGAGATGGTCCGGCGCGATCGTGCGCGGGTTGCGCGTCATCACGTCGACGATCGGCAGGCGGCGGAAATCGCCGTCGCGCTCGAGCACGCGGCGCAGGTCGCCGTCGGTGAAGATGCCGGCGACGCGGCCCGCCTCGTCGACGACGGCCGTCATCCCCATGCGCTTCGCGGTGATCTGGAAGAGGGCGTCGGACAGCGTCGAGTCGAGCGTGACGGTGGGCACTTCGCCGCCCGTGCGCATCACGTCGCGCACGTACGTGAGAAGGCGCCGGCCGAGCGCGCCGCCCGGGTGCGAGCGCGCGAAATCCTCCGAGCCGAAGCCGCGCGCGTCGAGCACCGCGACGGCGAGCGCGTCGCCGAGCGCGAGCGCGGCCGTCGTGCTCGCGGTCGGCGCGAGGTTCAGCGGGCATGCTTCCTTCGCGACGCCCGCGTTCAGATGGACGTCGGACAGCGTCGCGAGGCTCGATGCCGGGCGGCCCGTCATCGCGATCAGCTTCGCGCCGAGCCGCTTGATGAGCGGCAGGATCGCGACGAGCTCCTCCGATTCGCCGGAGTGCGAGATCGCGACGAACACGTCGTCTTTCGTGACCATGCCGAGATCGCCGTGGCTTGCCTCGGCGGGGTGGACGAAGAACGCGGGAGTGCCGGTGCTGGCGAGCGTCGCGGCGATCTTGCGGGCGATGTGCCCCGATTTGCCGATCCCGGATACGACGACGCGGCCCCTGCAATTCAGAAGCAGCCCGACCGCGGCGACGAACTCGCCGTCGAGCTGGTCGGCGAGCGCGCGCACGGCGTTCGCCTCGATGTCGAGCACGTCGCGGGCGAGCGCGAGCGCCCGGTCATCATTGATTTTCGCTATCATGCGCGGAGTATAGCAAAGGCGTTTGTTCGCCGCGCCGGGCCCCTTGCGCCCACTTTCCCGAGTATTCCCCCGGCCCAACCCGGCGTCCGTCATGCGGCGCCGACGACGAACGAGGACGCTTCGCCCGTGATTTCCCCGCTCGAAATGACGCTTCTGCTGCTGCTTGCCTCGGTGGCGGGCGTCGTCGTGTTCCGGTCGCTGAACCTGCCGCCGATGCTCGGCTATCTGACGGTCGGCATCGTCGTCGGCCCGCACGCGCTGGGCTTCGCGGCCGACCTCGAACGCGCCGAGCATCTCGCCGAGTTCGGCGTCGTGTTCCTGATGTTCTCGATCGGCCTCGAGTTCTCGCTGTCGAAGCTGCGCGCGATGCGCCGGCTCGTGTTCGGGCTCGGGCTCGCGCAGGTGCTCGGCACGATCGCGATCGCGCTCGTGCTGGGCGCGGTCTTCGAGCGCTGGATGCACGTCACGTGGGAAGGCAGCGTCGCGCTGGGCGGCGCGCTCGCGATGTCGTCGACGGCGATCGTCTCGAAGATGCTCGCCGAGCGGCTCGAGATCGAGACCGAGCACGGCCGCAACATCTTCGGCGTGCTGCTGTTCCAGGATCTCGCCGTCGTGCCGCTCCTCATCGTGATCGCCGCGTTCGGCGGCGAGTCGTCGAAGGATCTCGTGATGTCGCTCGGGCTCGCGGCGGTGAAGATCGTCGTCGCGCTCGCGCTGCTCCTGATCGTCGGCCAGCGTTTCATGACGCGGTGGCTGAACGTCGTCGCGCGGCGGCGCTCGCAGGAGCTGTTCGTGCTGAACCTGCTGCTCGTCACGCTCGGCGCCGCGTTCATCACCGATAAATTCGGACTGTCGCTCGCGCTCGGCGCGTTCATCGCCGGGATGCTGATCTCCGAGACGCCGTACCGGCATCAGGTCGAGGAGGACATCAAGCCGTTCCGCGACGTGCTGCTCGGCCTCTTTTTCGTGACGACCGGGATGCTGCTCGATCCGAGCGTGATCTGGCGGCATCCGTTCCTCGTGTTCGGCTTCTTCGCCGGACAGGTGCTGCTCAAGAGCGTGATGATCACGGGGCTCGCGCGCGCGTTCGGCGCGACGCCCGGCGTCGCGATGCGCACGGGCCTCGGGCTCGCGCAGGCGGGCGAATTCGGCTTCGTGCTGCTGAACCTGATCCTCGACCGGCATCTCGTCGACGCGACGCTCCTGCAGTCGATCCTCGCGTCGATGCTGCTGTCGATGCTCGCCGCGCCGTTCCTGATCCAGAACGCCGACCGGATCGCGATGCGGCTGTCGTCGGCCGAATGGATGCAGCAGTCGCTGCAGATGACGCGGATCGCGACGCAGAGCATCAAGCAGAAGGGCCACGTGATCATCTGCGGCTACGGCCGCGCCGGGCAGAACCTCGCGCGGATGCTCGAGCAGGAAGGGATCGCGTACGTCGCGCTCGACCTCGATCCGGACCGCGTGAGCGCGGCCGCGGCGGCGGGCGAATCGGTCGTGTTCGGCGACGCCGCGCGCCGCGAGTCGCTGCTCGCGGCGGGCATCCACCGCGCGGCGGCCGTCGCGGTCACGTATGCGAACACGCCGTCCGCGCTGCGCGTGCTGCACAACGTGCACGAGCTCGAGCCGACGCTGCCCGCGATCGTGCGCACGGTCGACGACGCCGACCTCGAGAAGCTGCTCGCCGCGGGCGCGACCGAGGTGATTCCGGAGATCGTCGAAGGGAGCCTGATGCTCGCGTCGCACACGCTCGTGCTGATGGGCGTGCCGATGCGGCGCGTCGTGCGGCGCGTCGAGGAGATGCGCGACGCGCGCTACAGCCTGCTGCGCGGCTATTTCCGCGGCGCCGACGACACGGACGACGACGATCACGAGCAGGTGCGGCTACAATCGGTGCCCGTCGACGCGCGTGCGGACGCGGTCGGCCGCTCGCTCGCCGAGCTGGGTCTTTTCGCGCTCGGCCTCGAGGTGACGGCGATCCGCCGCCACGGCATTCGCGGCGTCGAGCCCGACCCCGAGACGAAGCTGCGCGCGAGCGACATCGTCGTGCTGCGCGGGCTGCCGGAAGCGCTCGCGGAGGCCGAGGAGCGGCTGTCGCGGCACCGGCGCGACGGCGGATCGACCGCGGCGGCGTGATGCCGCGCGGCCGCTGATTTTGGGTTGTCGAGCGATCGACGAACGGCGCGAGATTCCTTCCGGCGCCGTTTTTTTCGGAGATTTTCATGATGTCCACGTCGTCGGACGCGCAGCTCGATCCCGTCGAGTTCATTCACAGCCGCATCCGCACGGTGCCGAACTGGCCGCAGCCGGGCGTGATGTTCCGCGACATCACGCCGCTCCTGCAGAGCGCGAAGGCGTTGCGCGTGCTCGTCGATCTGTTCGTCGAGCGCTATGTCGACGCGAAGCTCGATTGCATCGCCGGCCTCGACGCGCGCGGCTTCATCATCGCGCCGATCGTCGCGTACGAGCTGTCCGTCGGCTTCGTGCCGATCCGCAAGGTCGGCAAGCTGCCGTACAAGACGCAGCGCGAGTCGTACGCGCTCGAGTACGGCACCGCGACCGTCGAGATCCACGAGGACGCCTGCCGGCCGGGCGAGCGCGTCGTCATCGTCGACGACCTGATCGCGACGGGCGGCACGATGATGGCGGGCAAGAACCTGCTCGAGCGGCTCGGCGCGGTCGTCGTCGAAGGCGCGGCGATCGTCGACCTGCCGGATCTCGGCGGCTCGGCGCTGCTGCGCGAGGCGGGCCTGCCGCTTTATACGGTCACCGAATTTCCCGGACACTGAGCGCGGCGCGCCGCCGCGCGTCGTCCGTCCCCGGTTCAGGTTTCATTCAGCGTCAGTCCACTCGTCCACGGATTCAAGCGAGCCCGCGATGCCCAATTTCATGCTGTTCCTCGCCACGTCGATCGCGATCACCGTCGCGCCCGGCCCCGACAACCTGCAAGTGCTCGCGCGCGGCATCTCGCAAGGCCGCGCGGCCGGCATCGTCGCGGCGCTCGGCTTTGCGTCGGGCGTGCTGTTCCACACGACGCTCGCCGCGTTCGGCGTCGCCGCGCTGCTGCGCTCGTCGCCCGTCGCGTTCCATCTGCTCAAGCTCGCGGGCGGCGCGTACCTGATCTGGATCGGCATCAAGGCGCTGCGCAGCAAGGGCCTCGCGACCGCGCACGAGCGCCCGCCGCAGCCGCTGTCGACGATCTTCCGCCAGAGCGTGATCGGCAACCTGCTGAATCCGAAGGTGACGCTCTTCTTCATCGTGTTCCTGCCGCAGTTCGTCGATCCGCACGGCGCGCAGCCCGTCGCGCTGCAGATGCTCGAGCTGGGCGCGCTCTTCATGGCGCAGACGGCCGTCGTGTTCTCGATGTTCGGCGTCGGCGCGGGCGTGATCGGCGTATGGCTCAAGCGCCGGCCGCGCGTCGGCGTGTGGCTCGACCGGCTCGCAGGCGCGACGTTCGTCGCGCTCGGCCTGCGCGTCGCGCTGAAGGACTGACGGAGATCGCGATGACGTTTCCGTGCATCGCCGCCGCGCGCCGCTTCGACGCGGCCGCGCACGTGCCGTTCCAGATCGCCGGCCGGCAGGTCGGCTGGCTGCGCCGCGACGACGTCGCGCGCCTCGCGCGCTGGCCCGACGTGTTCGAGTTTCCGGCGGGGCGCGTCGAGCTTGCCGCGCGCTACGACAGCGTCGATGCGCGCAGCATGGCGCTCGCGAGCCCGATCGGCGCGCTCGCGGCGGAAGGCGCGATTCCCGGCTGGCGCGACGAGATCTATGCGATCCGCAACCGCTTCGACGATCCGCCGCTCGCGTACATCGAGCGGGCGGCGTCGCGCTTCTTCGGTACGATGACGTACGCGGTGCATCTGAACGGCATCGTAGAATATGCGCCTTCGGCGCCGCTTCGGATGTGGCTCGGCCGCCGCAGCGCGACGAAGGCGACCGATCCGGGCATGCTCGACAACGTCGTCGCGGGCGGCATCGGCTGGGGACTCGGGATCGAGGACACGATCGCGAAGGAATGCTGGGAAGAAGCGGGCATTCCGGCCGACCTCGCCGCGCGCGCGATTCCCGGCCGCGTCGCGCACGTGCTGTGCTCGCTGCCGGAAGGCACGCAGGCCGAGCAGATCTTCATCTACGATCTGCCGCTGCCGAACGATTTCGCGCCTCACAATCAGGACGGCGAAGTCGCCGAGCACCTGCTCGCCGGCGTCGACGAGGTTCTCGCGTGGCTGCGCGCGGGCGAAGCCACCGTCGACGCGAGCCTCGCGATGCTCGACAGCCTGCTGCGCCACCGCGCGATCTCGCCCGACGACGCGCGCGGGCTCGACGCGCTGTTCGCGCCGCCGCCGCTTCGCTGAGCGCGAAACGCATCCATTGTTCAGAAGATTAGAGAAGGGAGTAGCGGTCATGTCGGCCGATCACAGCTTTATCCTGAAACTGTCGTGCCCGGACCGGCGCGGCATCGTTCACGCGGTCTCGGGCGTCCTGTTCGACCGCGGCAGCAACATCCTCGATTCCGCGCAGTTCGGAGACAGCCGCACCGGTGAGTTCTTCATGCGCGTGCACTTCGATCAGGCAGGCGGCGGCGATGCCGCGACCGCGCTCGACGGCCTGCGCGCCGAGTTCGCGCCGCTCGCCGAGCAGTTCGCGATGCGCTGGGAGCTGCACGACGCGTCGGTGAAGCCGCGCGTCGTGATCCTCGTGTCGAAGATCGGCCACTGCCTGAACGACCTGCTGTTCCGTTACCGCACCGGCCAGCTGCCGATCGAGATCTCGGCGATCGTGTCGAACCACAAGGATTTCTATCAGCTCGCCGCGAGCTACGACATCCCGTTCCATCATTTCCCGCTCGCCGCGGGCGCGTCGGCCGACGCGAAGGCCGCGCAGGAGGCGCGCGTGCTCGAGGTGATCGACGAGCATTCGGCCGATCTCGTCGTGCTCGCGCGCTACATGCAGATCCTGTCGCCGAACATGTGCGAGCAGCTCGCCGGCCGCGCGATCAACATCCACCACTCGTTCCTGCCGAGCTTCAAGGGCGCGAAGCCGTACTACCAGGCGTTCGATCGCGGCGTGAAGCTGATCGGCGCGACCGCGCACTACGTGACGACCGATCTCGACGAAGGCCCGATCATCGAGCAGGAAGTCGAGCGCGTCGATCACAGCATGACGCCGGACGAGCTGACGGCCGTCGGCCGCGACGTCGAATGCGTGACGCTCGCGCGCGCGGTCAAGTGGCACGTCGAGCACCGGATCGTGCTGAACGGCACGAAGACGGTGGTGTTCCGCTAAGCCGTGCGCGCGTTGTCCGCCCGGCCCGCGCGTAACGCGCGGGCGGCGGTGCGGCGAATCGAACGAAGGCCGCGTCCGGCGACGGACACGGCCTTTCTTTTTGCCAGGGAATGCGGCGGGAGGTCCGGCGGACGGGCGGCGGCGCGCGGCGCTCAGATGAGCCGCAGATAGATCAGCTCGCGCTTGACGTACGCATAGAAGATCGGCGCGGCGATCACGCCGGGCACGCCGAACGCGGCTTCCATCACGAGCATCGCGAGCAGCAGCTCCCACGCGCGCGATTCGATCTGGCCGCCGATGATCTTCGCGTTCAGGAAGTATTCGAGCTTGTGGATCACGATGAGGAACACGAGCGACGCGATCGCGGTGCCCATGCTGACCGACAGCGACACCGCGACGATCAGCGCGTTCGAGATCAGATTGCCGACCACGGGCAGGAGGCCCGCGATGAACGTGACGAGCACGAGCGTCTTCGACAGCGGCAGCCGCTGATGGAAGATCGGCAGCGCGGCGAGCAGGTAGATCGCCGTGAAGAACGCGTTGAGCGCCGAAATCTTGATCTGCGCGAAGACGATCCGGCGGAACGAGTCGGAGAAGCGCGAGATCCGCGTGACGAGCGCGGTCGACAGCGGCTGGCGCGGCTTGTGGCGATCGACGCCGATCGCGATCATCGCGCCGATGATCATCCCGAACAGCACGTGCCCGAACCCGCGCGCGACGCTCTTGCCGCCTTGCTGCAGTTGATCCATGTGCTTGTTCATCAGGCCCGCGGCCTTCGCGCGCATCTGCTCGGCGTCGACGGGCAGCAGGTTCGAGATCCACTCGGGCGTGCGCGTGCGCGCCTGGTCGACGATCTGCATCACCTGGCCGAGCAGGTTCTGCGCGTTCGGCACGGTGTGCTCGAAATGCTCGATGACCGCGATCGTGAGGCCCGCGAGCCCGCCGACGATCGCCGCCGACAGCAGCACGACCGCGACCCAGCGCGCGCGCTGGCTCGACATGTGGCGTTCGATCACGGGCGCGATCATGTGGACGAGCTGATAGACGAGGAGGCCGGCCAGCAGGCCGCCGAGCAGCTTCAGGTGCAGGACGAGCCACAGGCCGGCGAGGGCGAGGAGGTAGCTGCCGATCTCGATCGCCGAAAGCTTCGGCAGGCTGAAATCGCTCGTCAGCCGGACGCTGCGCAGGTGCGGTTCCCGCGTTTGCGGCTCGCGCGGCGGCTCAGATTGCTTCTCCATGACTATCCCTGTATTCGGAGGCTATTCGGCGCGCTTGTGGCCGCAAGCGGGCATAGCCTTGCATCGCCGCGAAGTATAGCAACGATTATCGACCTAAATATTAGGATGTTGTAAGGAAGAATTTGGCGACGTATCGGCCGCGCAGGGGGCCCGCGCGTCGCGCGCGGACCGGGCGGCCGCCGGGCGTGCGCCCGGACGGCCGCGTCCCGCTTACTTGCTGCGCTTGAGGAGCGGCGCGAGGTACCTGCCGGTGAAGCTCGCCTTCGTCTTCGCGATCTGCTCGGGCGTGCCCTGCGCGATGATCTGGCCGCCGCCCGCGCCGCCTTCCGGCCCCAGGTCGATCACCCAGTCGGCCGTCTTGATGACGTCAAGGTTGTGCTCGATGATCACGACCGTGTTGCCCTGGTCGCGCAGCCGGTGGATCACTTCGAGCAGGAGCGCGATGTCGTGGAAGTGCAGGCCGGTCGTCGGCTCGTCGAGGATGTAGAGCGTGCGGCCCGTGTCGCGCTTCGAGAGCTCGAGCGACAGCTTCACGCGCTGCGCCTCGCCGCCGGAGAGCGTCGTCGCCGACTGGCCGAGCCGGATGTAGCCGAGGCCCACGTCGAGCAGCGTCTTCAGCTTGCGCGCGACGACGGGCACCGCGTTGAAGAACTCGTACGCGTGCTCGACCGTCATGTCGAGCACTTCGCTGATGTTCTTGCCCTTGTACTGGACTTCGAGCGTCTCGCGGTTGTAGCGCTTGCCGTGGCAGACGTCGCACGGCACGTAGACGTCCGGCAGGAAGTGCATCTCGACCTTCAGCACGCCGTCGCCCTGGCATGACTCGCAGCGGCCGCCCTTCACGTTGAACGAGAAGCGGCCCGGATCGTAGCCGCGCTCCTTCGACGTCGGCACGCCCGAGAACAGCTCGCGGATCGGCGTGAAGACGCCCGTGTAGGTGGCCGGGTTCGAGCGCGGCGTGCGGCCGATCGGCGATTGGTCGACGTTGATCACCTTGTCGAAGTGCTCGAGGCCCTCGATCGACTCGTGCGGCGCGGGTTCCGTCGTCGAGCCGTACAGGTGGCGCGCGACCGCGTTGTACAGCGTGTCGTTGATGAGCGTCGATTTGCCCGAGCCGGACACGCCGGTGATGCACGAGAGCAGGCCGACAGGCAGGTCGAGATCGACGTGCTTCAGGTTGTTGCCGTGCGCGTCGGCGATCCGCAGCATCCGCTCCGAATCGGGGCCGATCCGTTCGTCCGGGAACTCGATCGTCCGCTTGCCGACGAGATACTGGCCCGTCAGCGAATTGCCGTTCGCCTGCACCTGCTTCGGCGTGCCTTCGGCGACCACCGTGCCGCCGTGCTCGCCCGCGCCCGGGCCCATGTCGACGACGTAGTCGGCCGTGCGGATCATGTCCTCGTCGTGCTCGACGACGATCACCGAGTTGCCGAGGTCGCGCAGGTGCTTGAGCGTCGCGATCAGGCGATCGTTGTCACGCTGGTGCAGGCCGATCGACGGCTCGTCGAGCACGTACATCACGCCTGTCAGGCCCGAGCCGATCTGCGACGCGAGCCGGATGCGCTGCGCCTCGCCGCCCGACAGCGTCTCGGCGCTGCGCTCGAGCGACAGGTAATCGAGGCCGACGTTGTTCAGGAACGTGAGCCGCGCGACGATCTCCTTGATCACCTTGTCGGCGATCTCGCGCTTCGCGCCGTCGAGCGAGAGGCCGTCGAAGTAGCCGAGCGTGTCGCGCAGCGGCCAGCTGCTCACTTCGTAGATCGCGCGCGCGTAGTCGCCCTGGCCGACGCGCACGAAGCGCGCCTCGCGGCGCAGGCGCGTGCCGTCGCACGACGGGCACGGCTGGTTGTTCTGATATTTCGCGAGCTCCTCGCGGACCGCGACCGAATCGGTTTCGCGGTAGCGGCGCTCGAGGTTCGGGATGATCCCTTCGAACACGTGCTCGCGGATCGTCGTGCGGCCGCGCTCGTTGATGTACGAGAACGGGATCGTCTGCTTGCCGGAGCCGAACAGCAGGATCTTCTTGATCTTCTCGGGCAGGTCCTCGAACGCGGTGTCGATGTCGAAATCGTAGAACGCCGAGAGGCTCTGCAGCATCTGGAAGTAGAACTGGTTGCGCCGGTCCCAGCCCTTGACCGCGCCCGCCGCGAGCGACAGCGACGGATGCGCGACGACCCGCTTCGGATCGAAGAACGTGATCTGGCCGAGGCCGTCGCATTCCGGGCACGCGCCCATCGGGTTGTTGAACGAGAAGAGGCGCGGCTCGAGCTCCTGCAGCGAGTACGAGCACACCGGGCACGCGAACTTCGAGCTGAACAGATGTTCGTGGTCGGTATCCATCTCCAGCGCGATCGCGCGGCCGTCGGCGAGGCGCAGCGCGGTCTCGAACGATTCGGCGAGGCGCTGCTTCATGTCCGGGCGCACCTTCAGGCGATCGACGACGACGTCGATCGTGTGCTTGTCGTTCTTCTTGAGCTTCGGCAGCGAATCGACCTCGTAGATCTTCGCGACGCCTTCGTTCGCCGTGCCGCCGCCCGAGCGGACGCGAAAGCGCACGAAGCCCTGCGCCTGCATCTCCTCGAACAGCTCGGCGTGCTCGCCCTTGCGGTTCGCGACGACGGGCGCGAGGATCATCAGCTTCGTCTCCTCGGGCAGCGCGAGCGCGGCGTCGACCATCTGCGACACGCTTTGCGCCTCGAGCGGGATCTCGTGATCCGGGCAGTACGGCGTGCCGACCCGTGCGTACAGAAGTCGCAGGTAGTCGTGGATTTCGGTGACGGTGCCGACCGTCGAGCGCGGATTGTGCGACGTCGCCTTCTGCTCGATCGAGATCGCGGGCGACAGGCCCTCGATCAGGTCGACGTCCGGCTTCTCCATCAACTGCAGGAATTGGCGCGCGTACGCCGACAGGCTTTCGACGTAGCGCCGCTGGCCTTCTGCGTACAGCGTGTCGAACGCGAGCGACGACTTGCCCGAGCCGGACAGTCCGGTGATCACGATCAATTTGTGCCGCGGCAGGTCGAGATTGACGTTCTTCAGGTTGTGGGTGCGCGCCCCACGGATACGAATTTGTTCCATGAACCCGGCGGAAGATGAGAGAACCAAACCTGCTACTATAACGACTTTTCGAGTCCGTCGTTTCAGGCTCCCAACCAATTCCCGCGCCTACCGGCGGCGGGCTTTCGCGACGCCCGAGCCGCAGCGAGGCGGCGCGCGGCGGCAGGCGGCCGGCCCGGATCTTCCGCCGCCCGGCGGCGGGCGGACTACCGATTCACTCGAACACACGCCCGATGTCCAATCCGTCCGCTACATCCACTCGCATGAGCGCACCCGAGCTGCGCGCGACCACGTCGCTCGCGGCGATCTTCGCGCTGCGCATGCTCGGCCTCTTCATGATCATGCCGGTGTTTTCCGTCTACGCGAAGACGATTCCCGGCGGCGACAACGTCGTGCTCGTCGGCATCGCGCTCGGCGCGTACGGCGTCACGCAATCCCTGCTTTACATTTTTTACGGCTGGGCGTCGGACAAGTTCGGACGCAAGCCGGTGATCGCCGCGGGTCTCTTGATCTTCGCGCTCGGCAGCTTCGTCGCGGCGTTCGCGCACGACATCACGTGGATCATCGTCGGCCGGGTCATCCAGGGAATGGGGGCGGTATCGTCGGCGGTGCTCGCGTTCATCGCCGACCTCACGTCCGAGCACAACCGGACGAAGGCGATGGCGATGGTGGGCGGCTCGATCGGCGTGTCGTTCGCGGTCGCGATCGTCGGCGCGCCGATCGTGTTCCACTGGGTCGGGATGAGCGGGCTCTTCGCGATCGTCGGCGCGCTGTCGGTCGTCGCGATCGGCGTCGTGCTGTGGGTCGTGCCGGACGCGCCGCCGCCCGTGCACGTGCCGGCGCCGTTCGCCGAAGTGCTGCACAACGTCGAGCTGCTGCGCCTGAATTTCGGCGTGCTCGCGCTGCACGCGACGCAGACCGCGCTCTTCCTCGTCGTGCCGCGGCTGCTCGTCGACGGCGGCTTGCCCGTCGCGTCGCACTGGAAGGTCTATCTGCCGGTGATGGGGCTTGCGTTCGTGATGATGGTGCCGGCCATCATCGTCGCGGAAAAACAGGGCAAGATGAAGCCCGTGCTGTTGGGCGGAATTGCAGCTATCCTAATCGGCCAGTTGTTGCTGGGCTTTGCAACACATACGATTCTGATTGTCGCGGCAATCCTGTTCGTCTACTTCCTGGGCTTCAACATCCTGGAGGCGTCGCAGCCGTCGCTCGTGTCGAAGCTTGCGCCCGGATCGCGCAAGGGCGCGGCCACGGGCGTGTACAACACGACGCAGTCCATCGGGCTCGCGCTGGGCGGCGGCCTGGGCGGCCTGCTGCTGAAGAGCGGCGGCGCGAATACGGTGTTTTTCGCGTGTTCGGCGCTCGTGGCCGTGTGGCTTATAATCGCGGCCGGCATGAAACAGCCGCCGCGCAAAGCCTGACACGCGAACGCCTTTCTAAGCGCGCGGCGTGCTCCGGTCCGGCACACGCCGGCCGATGAAGCCGTGAACGGTTTTGCCGCGCTGTTTGGCATCGATCAATTGGAGAAACACATGGCATCCGTCAACAAGGTCATTCTCGTCGGCAATCTCGGCGCCGATCCCGAAGTGCGTTATCTGCCGAGCGGCGACGCGGTAGCGAACATTCGCCTCGCGACGACCGACCGCTACAAGGACAAGGCGTCCGGCGAATTCAAGGAAATGACCGAATGGCACCGCGTGGCGTTCTTCGGTCGTCTCGCCGAGATCGTCAGCGAGTATCTGAAGAAGGGCTCGTCGGTATACATCGAAGGCCGGATCCGCACGCGCAAGTGGCAAAGCCAGGACGGCCAGGACCGTTATTCGACCGAAATCGTCGCCGACCAGATGCAGATGCTGGGCGGCCGTGGCGGTGCGGGCGGCGGCGGCGGTGACGACGGCAGCTACGGCGGCGGTTATGGCGGCGGTCGCGGCGATGCCGAGCGCGGCGGCAGCAATGGTGGTGGCGGCCGTGCGGCGGGCGGCGCGGCCGCGCGTAGTGGCGGCGGCAGCAGCGGCGGTGCGAGCCGGCCGAGCGCGCCGGCGGGCGGCGGGTTCGACGAGATGGACGACGATATCCCGTTCTAGCCGGAACGTTGTCGCCTAGTGTAAGGATAGACCCGAATTTTCGAGCTAAATCAGTGATTTAGCTTGGATCTTCGGGTCTTTTTTCGTTTACACATATTTAGCTCTAGGCGGAACTGTAATGACCCAGTGAAAACCTGCTCACGTCATAATGGATGGAAAAACGATGAGCACGAAGATGGACGAAGACATCAAGGGATGGACGGCGAAGCGCAAGAGCGCGCTGGTGCTGGACATCATTCAGGGCAAGACGACGGTCGCCGAGGCGAGCCGGGCCTACGACTTGTCGCCCTCTGAGGTTGAGAACTGGGTCGATGATGGCAAGCGCGGCATGGAAAACGCGCTACGAGCAAATCCGCAGGACGTGAAAGAGCAGTACGAGCGGCAGATCAAGGAACTGCAGGAAGCATACGGCGAAGCGATGCTGGAGTTACGTGCGCGAAAAAAATTGCAGTCCCTGCTGGGCGAGGACGAGAAGTGATCGAGACGATCCGCCAGGGACTCAAAGACGAAGGCATCGCCGTCTCGATTTCAAAGCTGTGCCGCTGGTTCGAGGTGCCGCGTCGCACGATGTATTACCGGCCGGTCAAGTCCGAACCGAAGGTGCAAGCCCGGTTTGCCGAGCCGATCAAGGCGCTGATTGAGGAGTCGCCGTCGTTCGGGTATCGGACGGTCGCGCATTTGCTTGGGTTCAACAAGAACACGGTGCAGCGGATCTTCCGATTGATGGGCTGGCAGGTTCGCAAACGGCCAGTTGGCTTTCGGCCGCGTGTTCAAGCCATGCCGTCGGTTGCGACTGCGCCGAACGAACGCTGGTCGACCGATATGTGCCGCGTTTGGGCTGGTCGTGATGGGTGGGCGACGCTGGCGCTGGTGATCGACTGCCATACGCGGGAGTTGCTAGGCTGGCATCTGTCACGTAGCGGTAAGGCCAGCACAGCCTCGAGCGCGTTGGAGCATGCTTTGATTGCCCGGTTCGGCACACTCGGGCGTGTGCCGAAGCCGTTCCTGCTGAGAAGCGACAACGGGCTAGTCTTCACAAGCCGCGACTACACGGCTCTGGTACGCAGTTACGGTCTGCGGCAGGGGACGTGTCAGGAATTTCGTGTGCTGAGGCCGGTTAAAAATCTCAGCTGATGGCGGAGGTGAATCGCTCGCCGAACAGAATGGCGAACTGATTGACTGCTTGCCGCCAGGTGATAGGCGGCATCTTCCAATCCTTTTCGATGTTGCGCAAGGCCAGATACAGCAGTTTGCTGGCGGCTTCGTCGCTCGGGAAGTGGCCGCGGTTCTTGACGATCTTGCGCAACTGCATGTGCATGCTCTCGATAGCGTTTGTCGTATATACGATTCGACGCACCTCGGGCGGATAGGCGAAGAAGGGGATTACCTGTTCCCATTGGCGCTGCCACATGGCCGCGACGGTAGGGAATTTGCGCCCCCACTCGCTTTGCGCAAAGGCGTCGAGCGCCGCTGCCGCCGCCTCGGCCGTGGCGGCCTGATAGATCGGCTTGATCGCGGCAGCCAGCGGCTTGCGATCCTTCCAGCTCGCCAGATTCAGCGAATTGCGGATCAGATGCACGATGCAGGTCTGGATTTGGGCGGCCGGATAGACTGCCTCGATCGCTTCGGGGAAGCCGCGCAACCCATCGACCACCGCGATCAGGATGTCGTGCAAGCCGCGGTTCTTCAGCTCGTTGAAGACCTTCAGCCAGAACTTGGCGCCTTCGGTTTGCTCGATCCACAAACCCAGTACTTCCTTGCGGCCGTCGGCGCGGATGCCCAGCGCCAGATAGACCGCCTTGTTCTTGACCGTGCCTTCGTCGCGGATCTTCAGCCGCAGCGCGTCAAAGTACACGATCGGATACATGGCCTCGAGCGGCCGCTGCTGCCACTGTTCGACGTCGGCCAGCACCTCGTCGGTGACCGTCGAAATCAGGTCGGGCGAGACTTGCAACCCGTACAGTTCCAGCAGATGGCCCTGAATCTCGCGAACGCTCATGCCGCGCGCATACATGCTGATCACGTGGTCGTCGAAGCCTGGCAGCCGGCGTTGGTACTTGCCGACCAACTGCGGCTCGAACGTCGCCTGTCGATCGCGCGGAATATCCAGCTTCAGTTCGCCGTTGGGCGTCAGGACCGCCTTGGGGCTGGTGCCGTTGCGGTGGTTACCGGCCCTGCCTTGCTCGGTCTCGGCTTCCAGATGGTGGCTCAACTCGGCCGCGAGCATGCGCTCGGCCAGTTGCTTCTTGAGCTGGCCGGCCAGCCCCGATTCGCCCAGGATCGACTCGGCATCCTTGCCCTGAACCTGGGCAAGCAACTGATCGATCAGCTCATCGGGAAACAGCTTCGGTGCCTTCGGATTCTTGCTCTTCTTGGTCACAGTTGCATCGGTCATAGGACGTTAGTTCCGTTATCGTCTCATGACCTCAGCACACTAAAAATCTGACAGGCTCGCGGCAGGAGTTCATCACGCCGCACTGCCCGCAACAGAACGGAATGGTCGAGCGCGTCATCCGCACGCTCAAAGAGCAATGCGTACACCGACACCGCTTCGAGACGCTGCAGCATGCCAGCCGCGCCATTGCCGACTGGATCCAGTTTTACAACCATCGACGGCCTCATCAGGCGCTGAAGATGAAAACGCCGGCTGAGGCATTCGCGTTAGCCGCTTAACCTGAGCAGGTTCCGCTGGGTCATTACATCTACGTGAACTTCGCCCCGGCGGTTAGCCGTGACGCCCTCAAGGCGATGCGGCAGACTATCCGGGGATGGCATCTGCAACTGATGTGCGACCGCGAATTAGGCGATCTGGCGGCAATGTTCAATCCGATTCTGAGGGGATGGCAGCAGTACTACGGCCGCTTCCATGGCTCGGCAATGTCGGTGATCTGGAAACACATGAATGACTACCTGGTGCGCTGGATGATGCGCAAGTACAAGACTCTTGCTCGCCATAAAACGCGGGCGAGACACGCCCTCGGGCGGCTTGCGCGTCGATTCCCGACTGCCTTCGTGCATTGGAGAATGGGATGTCTTCCCGCGGTTGGATGATGGGAGCCGGATGAGTCGAGAGGCTCACGTCCGGTTCTGCGAGAGGCTGGGGGTGAAATTCCCCCGGCCTACTCACCCCTATATCCGGACCTACGAGGGTTGGCTGTATCTGGCGGCAGTCATGGATCTGTATTCCCGGCAAATCGTTGGTTGGGCCACACGCGCCACCATGACCAGTGACCTGGTTTTGCAGGCGCTGCTGGCTGCCGTTTGGAAGCGCAAACCTGAACCGGGCGTCATGATTCATTCGGATCAAGGCAGCCAGTTCACCAGCGATGACTGGCAATCGTTTCTGAAGGCTCATCACATGGTGCCGAGCATGAGTCGCCGCGGCAACTGCCACGACAACGCCGTGGCGGAAAGTTTCTTCAGTGCGCTGAAAAAGGAACGAATCAAACGGCGCATCTATCCGACCAGGGCGATGGCGACCACGGACGTGTTCGATTACATTGAGATGTTCTACAACCCAATTCGCCGACATGGTTTCGTTGGCGATATCTCACCTGTAGAGTTTGAGCGGCGCTATGCGCTAAACGGCTCGTGAGTGTCTATGAAACTCTGGCCGGTCCAGTATCCGGGAATCCGGATGGCTTCGACGTGCAGTCGTGGCTATTCGACTGGCTTCATTCACCAGTTCCAGCTCTCGGCGGCCAGCGCCCAATAGATTACCTTCGCAATCCCGAGGGCATAGATCTAATCTCGAGACTGCTGGCGAGTGCTCAAACCGGGACTTACTGGTAAGCCTTTCAACCGCCTGTGGCGTTACGACGCCATCTGGGACCGGAAATTTGGTCCCTTCCGCAGACGGCGTAGCGCCCTATATCGGGTGAGTTCAAGCGTGACGCCCATAAGCCACGGGGTCCCATCCATCTGGACCGGATTCTCCCTCCTCTCTGATAGGCAGAGCCAGGTGATCGCCACAGCTGTAAATTTGATGTTTCTTCGGCTGATGGGGCGTCGTGACACGTATGCTATGCGGTTGCGCTTTCCGATCTCACCGAAATCACGCCCCGCGTCACGTTGGGATCACGCAGTCGCGGCGTCGAGCAATCGAAAACAGGGGCGTTCGAAAGAGCGGGTGCCCCAAGCGCTGGCAAGCCAATAAAGAAGTCGCGATAGGGGGCGCGCATAAGGATGTTGTACGTCTTCTCGCATACCGCCGTTCTCTCACCCCTCACGTATCTGTGGCCGTCATCGTCCCAAACCTCTTTCCAAGGGCCTTTGAGGATGACGGCATGGCCTTGATCCAAACAAGCACCCTGTTTGCCCTTGTAGGCTTCCAGCACCGCGTAACGCAACTCGGCACGGTAACTATCGGACCTCATTGGATAGCCGACCAACAAGTAGGTAATGCCGTAGAATCCAGTGCGCTCCAACTTTGCGCCGGCTAATACTTCCGTTGGAAAATGGGAGACTGCATCGTTTTCGTTGATCGTCGTCGGAACGTCATCATCTGCATCGGCAAGAATGGCGGTCGCGAGCAGTTTGCCTCCGCGCTTCAGGACGCGAAACGCCTCGGCAAGACCTCTCTCCACTTGATCTTGCGCGAGTTGATTCAGTGCGAGATCGATAACGACTACGTCGAAAGTTGAATCGCCGATCAACGGCTGAGCATCGGCTGCAGATTCAATCGCGTTCAACACTTTCGAAAGAGCGGTGGTGTCGAGCAGCGTCATGCTCGAGACAAGTCTGTTTGCAACTTCGGGGTCAGTCTAAAGGTCGGACGCGGCGATACCACTGACATAGCGTATTGCCTGCCGCGTTCGAGTCCGATGTGTGTCGGTCAACGGTTCGAAGACAGAGAGCCTGAGCTGGCCCTCAGGTCGTTCTGCTTCGTTTGCGAGAGCATCTAGCAATCCTGTGGTCGTTGTACCGACCAGCAGCACGTCCACTACGTTGCCCGGTTCGCCGCGCAAGCGGCTGATGAGTGTCGAGATACACGCTTCGGATTGCGTGCTGTTGAGCAGAGAAAGGGGCATGCGTTGCTCCATCAGCCGATGAAGTTGCTAACGATCGAATTGAATTTGCCAGGATTCTCCCAAAACATCAGGTGCCCGCCACCTTCCGATTCTTCGAAGATATGCAATTCGGCGCCCCTGATCTTGGTCGCAATCCATTCTTGAGTCTTCCACTTGATGAGACTTGCGCGACCGCCGATCACGAGAGTTGGCACATCAATTGTTGGGATGACGTCGCGCCAGTCGCTGCATATATGGTCAAGAAGCAATAGTGCAGCTTCACGACGGGGTAGCTTCAAATTTTCGGAGAACAGCCATGCGGCATCCTCCGGTGGCAACTGGGAGGTATGCATGATCTTGAAGAATCCGGCGGAGAACTCCTCCGCATCACCTCCGGACAGACCTGTATACAGCTTGTCCAACATGCCGCAGTCAAGCGTATGTGGCTCGTCTTCGTAAATTGAATACGAGGGGAGCAGCCACGGCGCTTGGTCGACAAGGACCAGCTTCTTGATGCGTTCTCCACCGAAGAGCTCCCAGTAGCACCACACGACAGCACACCCCATTGACCATCCCAACAACGTGATGTTGTCGAGGTCGAGGGATTGGATGAGATCGTGCAGATCCTTGGCAAATCGGGAAATCCGAAATCCCTTGGTGACCTTTTCGGACTCACCATGTCCTCTGAAGTCGACGGTAATCACGCGATAGCGCTTGCCGAGGTCAGTCATCTGGTGCTTGAACATCGCTCCCGATTGCGACCAACCATGGAGCATCACTAGCGTGTCTCCAGATCCTCCAGAGTCGGTATAGAAAAGCTCTACTCCGTCGTTGGTTTTCACGTACGGCATGCTGCTCCCTTAGAGTGAAATGGTCATCGACTGGAGTCCGCGGAATCGCGACTCGCCGCGCCACGAGATCGATTCGTGATTGAGTTTCAGGGCCGGGAATCGATGGAGGAGCGACTGAATCGCAATCTTGGCCTCGAGCCGAGCAAGGTGGGAGCCCACACAGAAATGATGCCCGGAGCCGAATGAGAGGATCTTTCCGGTTCTCGGCCGCCAGATATCAAAGCTATCGGGATGAGCGAATACGCGAGGATCACGGTTACCAGCTCCCAGCATCAGGATGATGATTTGCCCTTTCTTCAGGGTGACGCCGTGAAGCTCGACGTCGTCGGTCAGAACGCGAGCCGTGCGATTGACGGGCGGATAGAAGCGCAACATTTCTTCGATTGCGCCGTCGATCAGTGTCGGGTCGTTCTTGAGAAGGCTGAGCTGATCAGGATGCTCGAGCAATGCAAGCGTCCCCGCCGCGATGAGGTTGGTTGTTGTCTCAAACCCGGAGACGAGGAACAGAATGCAATTGGCCACGACTTCTTCGTCGCTCAAGACATCGTCGCCGATACGGACGTTGATTAGCGAGCTGACAAGATCGTCGGTCGGGTTTTTGCGTCGCTCCTGCACAACCGGGTAGAACAGGTCGGCGAGCTCGGTAAATCCGCGATGTGCCAACGGAATACAGCCCGGAGCCTTCCCGGCACTTCCCACATAGACGGATACGTAATCAGACAGTGTCTTGATCAACTGAACGTCCGCGTTCGGTAGGCCAAGTATGCGGCAGATGAAGCGAATCGGCATTGGGAAGGCGAGATCGGAAATGATTTCCAACTCGCCCTTCTTTTCGACTGCGTCCAGGAGTTCGTCCGTTACTTCTTGTGCGAACGGCCCCAGCGACTCCATGTGTTTGGGCAGGAAAGATTTGTTTGTGAGATTGCGTAGCCGCGTATGACGTTCGCCTTCAAGGTTCAGCAAGAACATCGACAGATACCGAACGATGGCGTCATTCATGTCTCTATCTTCGGCCGGCGTATCGGCGGCCAGGGTCGTGTACCGATCGGCAGATACCCTGGGATCTTTCATCAAGCGTTCGATATCTTCGTGGCGCGAGACGACGTAAAACTTGCTGTTCTCGTCAAAGAACAACGGCGCCTCGGACAGCAAATACTGGAACATCGGATACGGGTTGCGCAAGTTTTCCGGCGCAAGGATGTTGAGAGCAACGGCTTCTTCTTTGTTGACTGCTGCGCTATCCATGACTTTTCTTTCTCTCGAATGCGATGTTGGACGTGTGGTCAGTGCCGCACACCGGAGGCAACAAAAACGCCGATGCCGTATCCGTCGATGGTCATAGCTGATGCGCCGCCGCCGCAGCAAGAACCGACGCTATCAATATGACTTGACTCGAACCCGGCAGACTCGAACCAACCGGCAACGGTCTGCCGATCGAATCCCATCCAGCGGTCGTTGTGCGCCTTTCGGAGATCTTCGAATGAATGGGTATCCATGTCGGTGATGATCAACCGGCCACCCGGTTTGAGGACCCGATACATCTCCGCGACGGCACGTTCGGGCCTTTCAACGTGATGGAGTGACATGTTGGCGAAAACATAATCGACTCCCTTGTCGTCGATTGGGAGGCTCTCCGCTTCGCCGAGGCGACACTCGACGCCATATGCCGAGAAGGGCTTGCGGGCAAGGATGTCCAGCATTTCCTGGACCGGATCTACCGCAATGACTTCCAGGCCGGCTTTTACCAATCCTTCGGTCATGAATCCGGTGCCGGCACCAACGTCGGCCGCTGTTTTCAGTATCGAATCGGTACTGATTTCCGCGGCACGAAATGCTGCTCGGCGCACCTCGTCAGAAAAGAAGTCGCGTCGCATTTGATCCCACTGAGCAGCGACCTCAGCG
This sequence comes from Burkholderia oklahomensis C6786, assembly GCF_000959365.1. Taxonomy (NCBI): domain Bacteria; kingdom Pseudomonadati; phylum Pseudomonadota; class Betaproteobacteria; order Burkholderiales; family Burkholderiaceae; genus Burkholderia; species Burkholderia oklahomensis. Next base: position 1,161,083 of record NZ_CP009555.1, on the reverse strand, counting down.
AAGTAGGTATTCGTGTTCATGGCGTCGATCGTAGGGAGGGGGTATCTCGTTGCTGTTCAGCACTTGAGGCAGCATCGTTTGAATACGCCTGGTTCCGGAGGCGTTACATTGGCGTAGTACATCTCGTCCACTGCTGGATCGGGATGAGACCAGTCGAAGTGAAACTCTCGCTCCGTCAACTTGAGCCCAGCTGTCGATGCCCGATTGAGAAGCGGAGAGCCCTTGTACAGATGGAGACGGGTTTCGTACTGGATGGGGTCGACTACATCTTCGAGGTCGTTTCGTTCGATGAACGCCTTGAACGACAGGATGTCCTCCTTCGACACCCACGGGTTGTACATGATGAAGGTGGGGTTCAGCTTGACGCCGATTGCCTTGAGGCGGCGAATTGCCATTTCGATGTCGTCGACGGATATCTCTTTGGCGACGATGTCGAGGACCTTCTGGGTTGGGAACTCCAGCGCTGATGTGATGAATCGCAACCCGAGACCGGACATTTCGCGAATCGCATCTTCATGCTCGAGAATGTGATCGACACGTGTCGTGAAGTCGTAGGTCAGGTGCGGAAATTCTTCGTGCAGGCGCCGCATGATCCGAACGCCGTGATTCTTGGCGTTGAAGAATTCTGCATCGGTGAACGTCAGATGTTCCATCCCTTGTTTGACGAGATTCCTGACGTCTTCGACCACGATGTCGTCCGTGACCATAATGACTTTGCCGTCGTATGCGGCATACACGGAACAGTAGGTGCATTTGTGATGGCAGCCGCGCGTGGCTTCCACTCCACCGATGAGGTGAATACCGCTTCCGAGGAGCTTCTCGACCTGAGGTTGCGGGTACTTGACCAGGGAAGGGGCGAGCGATCGATCGGGAACACTGATCGCATTGCGAGCAAGATAGGGGTGGGGAACTCTGCCGTTGGCTACGACCTCCAGGTCAACCAGTCCAGCCTTTTCCAGTGCTACTCCCGAGCCGCTGGCATAACGAGCCAGGTTCACCAGCGGATGCTCCCATTCCCCCACAACAGCATAGTCACCGTAGCGACCAACAAGGCGTTCAGCGTTGAGGGTCGCGTACTGGCCAAAATACACAATGATTGCGGTCGGGTTGGCCTTTCGTATCTGATCGGTCAGCTGCAGGCCCGCTTGCAGCGAATCAAACAACGGCATGGAAATAGCGATAACGTCCGCATCATCAAACACTCCGTCGGGGATACCGTCGACGTAGGTGTCGAGCAGTTTCGTGCTATCGAATCCTGCGTTCCGTAGTGCGGTGGCTGCCGACAAGGCGGTATTGGGCTGATATCCACCCTCAAAGGTGGAGACAACTAGATAGTTGGCCATATGGAAACCTATCTCTGGAATGTAGTACAACGAATTGTTATGTATGTATTGCGTTTGTATTGATGTCGTGTGTCGAACTATTCAGTCAAGCGGCTTAGCAGCAGAAGGTGGAACTAGTGCCGTTGGACGTAGGGCTGCAACACGATTCCGCCTGCTGAGCCGGTGTGGAGCAGCACGCGTTTGCATCGACAAACTGCGGTTCGTCAAGGTTGAACAGGTCTGCCTGGTAGGCGTCGGCACGGAACTTGGCTGCAAACTCGGGCGGGATCAATGTGACTTCGCCCTTCTTGAATTTGAGACCGTGTTCGTCAATTACCTCTACCCATGGGCCGCGATACATCAGCTGGAATGCTGCCCGGGTCCCGGAGAGAGGGAGGTGCGGTTTGATCGCAGTCACTGTGACTGACCGGAAAACGACACCCTCGACGGCTTTTGCCGGATCTTCGTTTCGAACTTCAATGCGGAGACCTTCGAAGCCAGCACTTGCGATGGCGCGATAGAAGTCCTGTTCTTGAAAAACGCCTGCGTAACAGGCCGCCCAGAGCTGCTGATCGGACTGGAGGTGCTCGGGCACCTCGATGTTGGAAACGTTGTCAGAGATTGCGATACGGCCGCCCGGTCGAAGAACGCGGAACATTTCTCTGAACACTTCAGACTTATCAGTAGTGCTTACCAAATTGATCACGCAATTTGAGACAATGACGTCGATGCTGTTGTCCGGGATCAGCGGGTTTGCGTTGAAAATTTCACTTTTTCGGCGTTCGAACGCGATCAGCTTCTCGAGGCTATCGATCGAGGCTTTCGCAAGCAGGCGATCGACCTTCTCGAGATCCGTTTTCAGGTCGGTGATGCTCGCGCGGTTGAACCGCATGTTGTCGAACCCCATGACATCCGCAAAGCTCTCCTGCTGGCTGCGAGCGAGATCCACCATTTGCGGCGTGAAGTCAACGCCGAACACTTTTCCTGCAGGTCCGACCACCTGAGACAGGATGTAGCAGATCTTTCCACTACCGCTGCCGAGATCAAGTACGGCATCCCCTTCCTTGACGAACGGAGTGGGGTTGCCACAACCGAAGTCGGCATCAAGAATCGCCTTCGGAATCTTCTCAAGAAGTGTGCGATCGTAGGCCTCGGCCGTACAGAGCACTTGGTACTCGTTCGCAAGCATCGAAGAGTCGGCATGAAGTGCCTTCGAATACTCTTCCTGAATGACGGAATCCATTTCCATATAAGCTCACTCCTTCGATGAGATTGCTGGGAAGATGATTACTGGATGACGAAAGCGTAGATATACAAGCAGGCGAGACCTACGAGCGCCTGAACGATCGAGGCAGCAGTAAACGTGAAGTTCGGTGGTTGAGTCTGGCCTTCCGTGTTCGAGCGCGGCTGCGTTAGCCAGAAGTAGCTGTCGTTCGGAAGGATCGCTACGAAGGCGCCGAGGCAAATGGCGTACACCGCAATGGTCGGGTCCAACGACGCTCCGCTTACCACGTGCGCAAGGATCGGGGGAACAGCCGCGAACGTAGCCAGCGACGAGCCATTGATCACCTTGAAGATCGCGGTGATCGCGAACAACACGAATATCAACGCGAAATTTGAGTAGTGGGTAGCAAACGTTGACGCGAGTTTTGCGAGTGGCAGAACGGTAGCCAGCATCGTGCCGAGCGCGCTCGCTGAGCCGATGATGAACAGAAGGGACGCGCTGCGACGGACTGCTGACTCCAAACACTCTTTCCTGAGTTGCGGCGCGACAAGAAAGTACGTCAGTACCGCTGTGATCGCGAGCGCTCCCGCAGGCGATGTCAGGAATTTGAGCGTCGGCCATGCGCGAAAGTCTGCGGCCAGACCCACAATGATCAGAATCGCGAGACAGTAGAGCGGGAACAGTCGCTTGAGAGCGCTTGCTTTCGCTCCTGTTGGGGCCGAGGCGTGCGTTGCAGATTCAGGGCCGTTATCTCTGTCCGCGATCTTGAGCCAAAGCAGCCCTGCGAGAACGACAGGAATCATCAGCGCGAATCCGAGAATGGCAAAACCCGGTCGATTCACGTCGATCGAAAGCCCGACGCCGATGATCAAAGGGCCGGCTGGGATCATCAGTTTGAAACCGGCATAGCTGCCGACGGCGATGCCCTTGCGATGCGTTGGCGCGATCGGTGCAAGGGTGGCGTAAGATGTGTCCGGACACACCATGCCGGCGCCGGTAAAGGGTGAAATCAACACGCCTAACCGGCCGACTTGGAAAATTTCTCCTTTGCTGATCGCCGCGGCAAGGAAAAAAGAAGAGACAAGGATCAGGGCGAAGTAGCCCATGTTGTACCCGAATCCCTTATTGAACGTCGCTATCAGCTTGGAGTCGTCCATGCCGTAGGCGACACCTATGACAAGAGTCACCAGAATCATGGCAAGCGGGAACGGGACGACGGATAGTGTTTTCGTTACTTCGTTGAACCAGCGCGCGCCGGTTGTACGTTGCATCGATTGAACCTGGGCCATTTCGTTCCTCGCCTCGACAAAGCTGTGAGCATCCGTTTTTAACCGAATGGTGCGTTTCCCTACGGCTGGTTGAGAATGATGCCTAGTTGGTACCATTCCACTATCTGGAGCCTGCCAACATTTCGACGTTTCAGTGTGTGTTGAAGCGTCAGAAAAATCAAGATGTCGAAAATTTTTTTCATGTTGGCATTTCTACAAACGTTGAAGTAACATCCGCCGATGAAAAATCAGGAAGCAATCCTTGCGTTTTCAGCGCTTGCACAGGAAACAAGGCTCAACATTTTTCGCCTCTTGGTGAGGGCGGGACCGGAGGGATTGGCTGCGGGTCGGATCGCAGAACTTCTCGAAAAGAGTCCGTCAGCCCTCTCGTTTCACCTCAAGGAGATGGCGATCGCGGGGTTGGTGCATGTGCGTCAGGAAGGTCGCTTCGTGGTCTACGGAGCAAACTACGACGCGGTGCACGGACTAGTTGGCTTTTTGATGGAGCATTGCTGTGAGGGTGCAGAGTCGCCGACGCGCATTGCTGGGAAGTCATCCTGTGGATCCGGAAAGAAGAAGGCGAAGTAGCAGGGATCTGGTCGTGGATTGAGCACCTTTCGATACTGAATCGGCGGGTTGCGTAAGTCATTAAATTAGGAATGCGTAGTTAATTTCGTGTTGTTACGCGAAAAGTAACTTGATTTACTTGTTCGTGGGATGACGTTGCCTGTTCGGGAGGGCCGAGCAGCACGTCGTCCAAAACATCTCGTCGGGATGCTGGGCGACCATGAGTTGGAGGGCAATGCTGCGTCAACCGGTACCGGGATGTGGTGGCAGCTAGTTTCGTGCCATATTGATGTATCGCTAGTGCTAATTAATAAGGAAAACGAAACTATGGCGGCGATGACAATCTTGTTCTTGGCTACGGCTTTTCTTTCCTACTCCAATGGTGCCAACGACAACTTCAAAGGGGTTGCGACGCTGTATGGAAGCGGCGTGGCTAGTTACCGTACAGCGATCACGGTCGCTACCGCTGCGACAATCGCTGGAAGTCTGTGTTCGCTTGTTCTAGCGAGTGGGTTGGCGCAGGCCTTCTCGGGTAAAGGGTTGGTTCCACCGGAAATATCGAGGTCAGCCAAATTCCTGCTGTCCGTTGCCTTGGGAGCCGGGGCAACCGTGATACTTGCAACGTTTCTCGGGTTCCCGGTATCGACCACGCACGGATTGACCGGCGGGCTTGTGGGCGCCGGATTTGTTGCCATGGGCCACACGCCGAACCTGTCCGTGTTGGGTAGCTCGTTTCTTCTACCGCTCGTCTTCAGCCCGATTGCCGCGGTTGCGCTGACTATTCCGATCTACAAAGTGGCTCATATGGCCGCCGAACGCAGCGGGGTGGGGCGTTCCCTCTGCATGTGTGTGGCGCCGGCTAGGTTCGTACCGGTTGGCCCCCTTTCCGGAGGTAGTTCAATGATGCAAATGCCTGGCGGAATTGTGGTCGATTCGGTCGAGAGTTGTGTCTACAAGTACGACGGAAATGTCCTCGGTATTTCGACGCAGAAACTTGTGGATGTCGCGCACTACGCGAGCGCGATTGCACTTAGCTTTGCACGGGGGCTCAACGACACTCCAAAGATTGCGGGCTTGTTGCTCGTGGTCAAGTGGCTCGACATCAGATGGGGTGCGGTGGTGGTTGCCGCTGGCATGACGCTCGGCGGAATCGTCAACGCCAAGAAGGTAGCCGAGACCATGAGCAAGAAGATTTCCCGCATGAACGACGGGCAAGCATTGACCGCAAACCTGGTGACGGCGGTTCTGGTGATCTTCGCAAGCAAACTCGGGCTTCCTGTTTCGACGACACATGTTTCAGTTGGGGCCATTACGGGCGTCGGCGTCGTCAACGGGACGGCAAACTTCAGCGTGCTGAAGAGCATCCTCATGTCATGGATTTTGACCCTCCCCGTAGCGGCAGTACTAAGTGCTGCTTGCTACTTCATTTTCATGTGAGCGGGTAGGCAGGCGACATAGTTCGTGCGGAGACCATGATGAGTGTAAGTCGTAGAAGTTTTTTGAAATTCACCGGCGGTGCGGCCGCGGCAGCGAGCTCGACGATCGCAGGCGCTTCGACTCTCCAGGCGACGGGACGCCCGGAAGTTGTTGAGCAGGCGAAAGACAACGTGGTCAAGCTGATAGCTCACGTTGGCGAACTGAAGACGAACGTGCCGTTTGACTTCGCCTACCCGGACGCTTCTTCCCCATGCGTGATGATCAAACTCGGTCATCCTGTTAGCGGAGGGATTGGGCCCGGGAGTGACGTTGTTGCTTTCAGTCGGCTCTGTAGTCACATGGGTTGCCCGGTTGCGTACGACACGGAAACGAAGGTATTCCAGTGTCCTTGTCATTTCAGCATTTTCGACGCGGAGAAGCGAGGACAGATGGTGTGCGGTCAAGCCACGGCGGACCTGCCGTCGATCACGCTGAAGTATGCGGAGAGCGATGGCGCGATTTCTGCGGTCGGTGTGGACGGACTGATCTACGGCCGGACTGAAAACGTGTTCAGAGGGTGATGCCATGACAACGGATACCGACCGCATATTTCTTCCGCCGACAAACGCCAAGAAAACCAATCTCACCTGCCAATTCTGCATTGTCGGATGTGGATACCACGTCTACAAATGGCCTGAGGGCGAAGAGGGCGGGCGTGCCCCAGATCAGAATGCATTGAGGGTTGATTTTCGAAGACCTCTGCCACCAATGACGATGGCAGTTTCACCGGCCTCTCAGAATACGATCGTGCATGAAGACGGGGCGCGGTACCGCATTCTCATCGTCCCGGATAGTCAATGCGTGGTTAACAAGGGGTTGTCGTCGACGCGCGGCGGGCAGACGGCAAAGGTCATGTACAGCCCGAGCGGGATGACGAAGCAGAGGCTCCGTCATCCTCAGGTGTTGAAGGCCAACCAATGGGTTGATGCGACGTGGAGCGATGCATTGAAGTTGTATGCGGGACTGACCAAGCGGATTCTCGATGCTGACGGTCCCTCTGCGCTCGCATTCGACTGCTTTGATCATGGAGGGGGCGGAGGCGGATTCGAAAACACATGGGGAACAGGGAAGCTCATGTTCTCGGCATTGCAGACTCCTCTCGTCAGGATCCACAACCGACCAGCCTACAACTCGGAATGTCACGCAACGCGAGAAATGGGAATCGGCGAGCTCAACAACAGTTACGAAGACGCGGAGCTCGCAGACGTCATCATGGCCATCGGTTGCAACCCATACGAAACGCAAACGAACTATTTCTTGGCGCATTGGTTGCCGAACCTCCAGGGAGGCACGGTCGATAAGCGTAAGCGCTCTTTCTCGGATGAATCGCTGCAACCGGCAAAGATCATCTTCGTTGACCCTCGTCGCACTGCAACGGTCGCCATTGCGGAGCGGGTCGCGGGCAAGGAGAACGTTCTGCATTTGGATATCGAGCCGGGAACAGACATCGCGCTTTTCAACGGCCTGTTTACGTATGTAGTCGATCAAGGGTGGCACGACCAAGAGTTCATCAGATCTCATACGAACGGATTCGAGCAAGTGCGAAGCGAGAATCGACTCTCGATGGCCGAAACTAGCCGTATTACTGGGGTTCCGGTTGAGCGATTGAAGCTGGCGGCGGAATGGGCGTACCGTCCACGGGCATCGGGTGCGCGGCCACGGACTATGCATGCCTACGAGAAGGGAATCATCTGGGGGAACAACAATTACCTGATCCAATCCGCGCTGGTCGACGTCGTATTGGCAACGCACAACGTTGGGCGACGAGGCACAGGGGTTGTTCGCATGGGTGGGCACCAGGAGGGTTATGCACGGCCGCCGTACCCTGGAGATTCGAAAATCTATGTTGATCGGGAGATCATCAGCGGCAAGGGCATGATGTATACGGTTTGGGGAACCAATCCGTTTCAAAGCACGCTGAACGCGGAGGAGCATCAGGCTGCTGTTCGACGGCGAGCTCAAATCGTCAGAGATGCGATGAGGGGAGCGCGAGGCGCGTCGACGGACCAGATGATTGAAGTCGCGTACGACGCGGTCAAGAACAAAGGCGGATTGTTCGTCGCGACAGTCAATCTTTATCCGACGAGCCTCTCCGAGGCGGCGCATTTGATGTTGCCGGCAGCGCAATCCGGTGAGATGAACCTGACGTCGATGAACGGCGAACGTCGGATCCGCCTCACCGAGAAGTTTACGGATCCCCCTGGCTCCGCACGCCCCGATTGCTTGATTGCCGCATCGATAGCAAACGAGCTGCGAGCGTTGTACGAGAGGGAAGGGCGAGCCGATATGGTCAGTCGATTCTCCGGCTTTGACTGGAAAACAGAAGAAGACGCGTTCAACGATGGCTTTAGACGGGCGGGCATGGTCGCGGAGGTAAAGATCGATAGCCAGGGCGGGTCAACCGGCCACCTGGTGACATACGAGCGACTCAGGGTCATGGGTAACAACGGTGTCCAGTTACCCGCGAAGGCATATGAAGGAGGGAAATTGACCGGAACCGAGATGCTCTATTCGGACGGCAATTTCGATACACCTGACGGTCGGGCCCAGTTCAAGTCTGCGCCGTGGCCCGGGTTGCCTAAGATTGTCGACGAGCAGAAGTCGAAGTATCGCTTCTGGATCAACAATGGTCGTGTCAACGAGGCGTGGCAAACGCTGTATCACGATCAGTTCAACAGGTTTGTCCTCGATCGTGTGCCGATGGCTTATCTTGAACTTAACCCCGGTGACGCGAAGGACCTGGGGGTCAGTTCTGGTGATGTCGTTGAGGTGTATAACGACTTCGGGTCAACCTACGCGATGGCCTATCTTGAACCGAGTATCAAATCCGGACATACATTCATGCAGTTCGGCCACTTCAACGGAACAGTGGGCAACATAGTGACTCCATGGGTCGATCAGAACGTTGTCCCCTATTACAAGGGTACATGGGCGGACCTTCGACGAGTAGGTTCACTCGAGGATAGCAGGGGCTCAACTAGCTTCAAGAGTCGCCGTCTTTCGTGATTCGGTCTCGTGGTAGGGTAGGGCTGCGGCGCGGCATGATCTAGTGATTGACCGGGAGCCGCGGCCGACGGAATAGTTCGGCCGGTGCGGAACATGGAACGGAAAAAGGCGGTTCGTGTCTTGGAGGCATTGAGTTCCCGTCCGAGGCTCGCGGTATATAGCCTGCTCATGAAGGCGGATATAGGTGGCCTGTCTGCCGGGGACATCGCTCGGTCGCTGGATGTCGCTTCATCGTCTCTGTCGTTTCACTTGAAGGAGCTGATGATGGCTGGCGTCGTGATATGCGAGCAGCGCGGTCGGCAGACGTTCTATTCGCCGAACGTACAGGCAATTAGAGATCTGATCGGTTTCTTGACTGAAAGCTGTTGTGCCGAGGAAGCATCCGTTTTGGGGAGCGGTTCGTCCATGTCCGAATGATCTCGGGAGGTCATTTGTGAAACGCCTACACGTTCATGTTGCTGTTGAAGATCTGCGCGCTAGTATTGAGTTCTATTCCGCGTTGTTTGCCAGTCGCCCTACGGTGGAGAAGGGCGACTACGCCAAATGGATGCTGAACGATCCGCGAGTGAACTTCGCGATATCTGCGCGGGGCTTGGTGCCCGGGGTCGATCATCTGGGGATCCAGGTGGAAGACGAAGGCGAGTTGCTCGAGATGCAGAGCCGGCTGCGTGATGCCGAGTTACCGATTAGTACCCAGATGAACACACCCTGCTGCTATGTCCGTTCGGACAAGCATTGGGTCACTGATCCGCAGGGGATTGCATGGGAGACCTATCTCACGCTGAGCGCGATTCCGGTTTTCGGTGCAGGCGGTCAAAGCCCGAAGAGGGCGGCGGCAGCGAATCTTGCCTGTTGCGTACCGTCTGGGCACAACGTACCGACGGCGCCGAGGGAATCTGATTCTTCGTAAATCGAAAGCCGCCTACTCCTTGGCAGGCAGGCATCCGCGCTCGCTTGGGAGTGTCTGCGGCGGTGACTTCGCGCGGCAAAGCCGGATCGAGCGGTTTGCGCCCGGGCTTTTTACGCGCGTGGCCGGCTACCTGCGTTTGGGCTTCGTCTTCCTCTTGTGCCGGAAGCGTTGCCGCCGTCGGCGCCAGCGCTTCGGCCTCGTTCAAGAACAAGTCCCGTTGATCGGCACTGCGGGCTTCGCTCTTGGCGCCGAACAGCCGTCGCTCATAGGCCTTCAACTGCTCCTTGAGCAAGTCGCGTTCGACCTTCGTCACGCGCAGTTCGCCGCGCAGCGCATCGCGCTCAGCAAGCATCGCGTCGCGCTCGGCAATGAGCGCGGCGAGTTCTTCCGCGGTAATCGATGCGGGTTGTGGGGCGCGAGTCATCCCGTAACCATAGCGGGTTTCGACGGGCCATGGGTTTACGTCGCCGCGCCGATCCCGATCGGTATGTTGCTCTCGTGCAACCATGCGCCTGTCCTAGTTGACGCGCGCATAATGCCGCGCTGGATGCTTGCGCATGGCGGCCAGATCGATGCCGTCAAGTAGCCAGTGCAACTGCTCGACGCTCAGTTCGAGAACGTCCGCGGCCTCGCGTGGCCATACGAAACGATCGGCTTCCAGTCGCTTCATCAAGAGCCAGAACCCGTTGCGCTCCCATAGCAGCAGCTTGATGCGATCAGCGCGCTTGTTGCGGAACACGTACACTGCTCGGGCGAACGGGGCGAGCCCCAGCGCTTGCTCGACCAACGCCGCCAAGCCGGTGATGTTCTTGCGGAAGTCGACCGCGTCGCGATGCACGTAGACCTTCAGCTCACTGTCGAGCCGGAACATGGCAGCGCACCAGCGTCTCGATCATCGTCGACATCAGCGCGACATCATGCTCGTTGCAGCCGAGCTTGAGCGTCACACCGTTAGGTAGCTGCGCGACAAGCTGGGACGGCGGCGACATGGACTCTCGCGATTGCGCAATCCCCATGCGAGTCGGTCGCCCTCGAACGTCAGTGACTGATGCCTCGATCTCGCCGATCTGAACCACGGGCACGAATGCCGGAGCTTGGCTCTCGATCGCCTTGCTTGCTGCAGCTCCGTTGCGCTCGCGCTCGTAGTCTCTGATCCACTTGCGTAGCAGGTTCGCGTTCACTGCGTGGTCCAGCGCCATCCTCGCAACTGACACTCCAGGTTGCATGCATGCCTGAACCAATTCCCGCTTGGCCTGCGGATCAAAACGCCGGCGCCGCCCGTCGCGTTCGAAGCCTGTCACCAGGCGTGACTTCAGATCGTTGCCGTGCTCTGTCATTGCGTCCACTTCCTCGTTCAAGTGGACATAAGCGTCGCCGCTCTAGCTTCCCAGGAACAGGGCGTCGATCATTGATCGCTTACTCTCAATGCCACGGTGCTGGCAGTGAGTACGCAGAAACTTCATCGTAAAGACGTGCAGGCGATCGAGCGCTGTCGCGGGCTCGTTTTGCTCTATCGCAGTGCGAATGTGCTTCGCCGCAGCTTCAAAATCGAGGTCGTTAACGCTGGCCGTAAATGCGTCTACCTCCGGAACCTGACTCGACGGCTTCTGAGAGAGCCGACCGATTATCTGCTGCATGTCAGCGAGCAGCGCCGCGTCTACTTCCGGCGGGAAGCACCAGTACTCATTGGCGTACTCAATCATCGCGAGCAACACCTTGGCGACGACGTGGTCAGGTTCGAGGGTCCAGAAGCTCCGCATCCGATTTGCCTTCGACCCGGAGCTTAGGTTGGCCCGGTATTTGGCGTTGCCTATGTCCAGGCCCGTGTGCTCGTCAAAGAAGATCGAAAATGTACGATCGGAGAAGTTGAGCATGTAGCCGGTGCTCATGCCAAGCAGGCGTTCAAGTTTTCGTTTCTCGATCGAGGACAGGGTTGCCACGTTGCATCTCGCTGTCTTGGCTGGTCTGTTGACGATTGTACTGACGAACAGCGGCCTGGAAGGTCCGGCGAGAGATGATCCTCTTGTCAGTTATTCGATATTTCGACTATTATGGAAACATGGAAACGAATCGGACTATTATCGCCCTTGCGGCGCTCGCGCATGAGTCGCGGCTGGCCGTCTTCCGGACTTTGGTGCAAGCGGGGCCGCAAGGCTTGCCGGCCGGGCAGATTGCCACGCTGCTCGACGTGCCGCCGTCTTCGTTGTCGTTTCACCTGAAGGAATTGGCGCACGCTCAGCTGGTCACAAGCCGCCAGGAAGGCCGTTTCGTCTTCTACTGCGCAAACTTCGCGACGATGAACGGTCTGCTTGCCTACCTCACGGAGAACTGCTGCGGCGGTAATCCGTGCTCGCCGGCGTCAGCTTGCTCGACGTCCAATACACATCAATCGTGAAGCGCATTCGCGCGCTCCGCCCATGACTACCAACGTACTGATTCTCTGCACGCACAATTCGGCGAGAAGCGTGCTGTCGGAAGGGATGCTCAACCACTGGGCCGCGAAGCTCGGCAAGGATGTCCGCGCATACAGCGCGGGAAGTGCGCCGAGCGGGCGACTCAATCCGTTCGCGCTGGAAGCGCTGACGAACGCGGGCGTCGACGTCGACGGCTACCGCAGCAAGAGCTGGGACGAATTCGTCGGCGACGGCGTGCCTGAAATGCGCATCGTGATCACCGTGTGCGACAGCGCGGCGGCAGAGACCTGCCCGTACTGGCCCGGCAGCCCCGTCAAAGTGCATTGGGGCTATGCCGATCCGTCGAATGCGACAGGCGGGGACGAAGGCAAGCGTCTCGCCTTCGAGCTCACGCGGCAAGCGCTCGGTTATCGGATGCTGCAGTTGCTGGCGCTGCCCGTCGATGGTATGAGCAACGCCGAACTCCAGACGGCGCTGATCGAGATCTCGCAAAGCTGATCATGCGCATGGGCGGTCTGCTGAAACGAGCGGCTGCCTACGACTTCAAGACTGAACCCTCTCCAATGAACACGTCCAACGTCGCCCCGACGAGCAACGCCGTCGCAAAGCCTTCCATCAATTTCTTCGAACGCTATCTGACGGTCTGGGTCGCGCTGTGCATCGTCGCCGGCATCGCGCTCGGCCAGGTGCTGCCTGGTCTGTTTCAGCAGATCGGCCGGATGGAGTACGCACAGGTCAACCTCCCGGTCGGGCTGCTGATCTGGGTGATGATCATTCCGATGCTGGTCAAGGTCGACTTCGGCGCGTTGCATGAAGTGCGTCAGCACGTCAAAGGCATCGGCGTCACGCTCATCGTGAACTGGCTCGTCAAGCCGTTTTCGATGGCATTCCTCGGCTGGCTGTTTATCCGCCATCTGTTTGCAACGATGCTGCCGGCGGACCAGCTCGACAGTTATATCGCCGGCCTGATCCTGCTGGCTGCTGCGCCGTGCACGGCGATGGTGTTCGTGTGGAGCCGGCTGACGGGGGGCGATCCGCTGTTCACACTGTCGCAGGTCGCGCTGAACGACAGCATCATGGTGATCGCGTTTGCGCCGCTGGTCGGGCTGCTGCTCGGCATGTCCGCGATCACGGTGCCGTGGGCGACGCTGCTTACGTCGGTCGTGCTCTATATCGTGATCCCGGTAATCCTCGCGCAGATCTGGCGTAAGGTGTTGCTGGCGAAGGGGCAGGCGGCGTTCGATGCGGCAATGGCGAAGATCGGCCCATGGTCGATCGCTTCGCTTCTGGCGACGCTGGTGCTGCTGTTCGCGTTCCAGGGGGCAGCGATCCTGAAGCAACCGCTGGTGATCGCGCTGCTTGCGGTACCAATCCTGATCCAGGTGTTCTTCAATTCGGCACTCGCCTACTGGCTCAATCGGGCAGTCGGTGAGAAGCACAACATCGCATGTCCGTCGGCGTTGATCGGCGCGTCCAACTTCTTCGAGTTGGCCGTCGCGGCCGCGATCAGCCTGTTCGGTTTCCATTCTGGCGCGGCGTTGGCCACCGTCGTCGGCGTGCTGATCGAAGTGCCGGTCATGCTGCTTGTGGTGCGCATCGTCAACCGGTCAAAGGGCTGGTACGAGCGCCGGACCTGACATGTCAAACAGCACGTCCCGCCCGCGCGCTTGGCTGGTAGGCGAGAGAAGGAAACCGGTTGGGAGCGACGCGGGTTCGTTGGTCATCCGGTAAGGTCGGCGGCGGAAGTCGCCCGCCGCTTTTCGATCGTGCAGACGCTTCAGGTGCCGCCGCCCGAGCGTCATCAGGCCATCCTCGGCATCAGGTAGAGGTTGAACGGTACGGAGATGCGCTCGCCGGCCTCGTGGTGAGGATGCCCCAGCGCTCTCAGCCCAACTCGGGAACAGCCGCAGCGATCCGCTGGCCGGACGGATCGTCAAGGTGCTGCGCGCGGCCAACGAGGCTCCGGACAAAGAGGCCGCGGACGCATTTCGAGGCAAGTCTTCGCGATATCCAGTGTATCCAGTGCTGCTCGTCTGCATTGACCTCCCGCGAACGATGCAGCTTCGATCATGGCGCGATCGACAACGGCGTGCCTATGGCGCGCGCGATGTCTCCGGCGCGGACGACATCGGAACCGTCGAGGCCGCGGTCCCGTGCATGTATCGGTGGGAATTGCGCCGTACGTGAGCAGGGCAGCCGCGCGTCGCTTGATCGTCACACCCCGGCGGCGTGCGAGCTGTCGTTCGCCTGATCGAACGCGCCCGCTTCGAGATCGTTCTTGAAGTGCTGGAGCCAATCGCTCGCGTCGCCGAGCGGGTATTCCTTCGTCACGCGCGTCGACCGCCGGGTGATCGTGACGAAGCCCTGTTGACCGATGTTCTCGTCGCTTTTCGGGTCGGTCGTATCGGTTTCGTGAAGCGTGAAATCGCGTCCCGACAGGCCGCGACCATGCAGGGCTTCGAGATAGTCCGCGTGTTCGCTCGGGTCGATCAGTCGCATGGTCGTCCTCTCGTGCGTTCGACGTTCAATGGACGGCGCGTGAATCGAGTCGCACCGATGCGATCGGCGGCTCGCGCTTGCGCGGGAAGCCGTCGATGACGGACGTTCGCTGTCGTGCGGGGCGGCGCATCATGCGCGACGGTCTTGGACGCGGGGAGGGCGGCTATCGGCGCAGGCCCTTCATGTTTTCCGCTTCCATCGCCGCTCGCCATTCCTCGCGCGCCTCGGTGGGGTCCATCTCGTCTTCCACCGACGACATCGCGCGCTCGGCGACCGCTTTCGCCTCGTCAGACAGGAAATCAGCTTCGTTGGCGTCTTCTTCCGGGGGCTGCATCATGTCGCGAATCATCGCCTGCAACTCGGGTGTGTCCCACGGCAGACCACGCTGCGTTCGAACCTTGATGTAATGCCTTACTTCAGCGTCCTGCTCGGGCGTCAACGGCAAGCCGCGGAAGGTGCTTTCAGGGTCGGGAGGAATCATGGTTTTGTCTCCGCTTTCGGCGCCTTTAGTGTAGTCCTGTTGAGGGGCGGGAGGGGATAGGGGAGGTTGATGTTTGTGGGGGTTTTGTATGGTTTTCGGTTTTTGCAGACATGTGAAGCGTATCAGGAATCCCTCGCTTCGCATGTCCGCTTGCGGCTGAAGGCCGTGTCGGTAGCCGATCCGCTGCGGCCTTTCGGCGAATCATCAAGGGAGCGACGGATGCCAAGATCAAGCGGCCATCGGATGGTGCGGCAATCGTCGATACGGCGGTTAGCCTTCTCCACACGATGACGATCGCGGAATGCGAATTCAGTGCCGTGAAGCGTCAGCACGGCTCGCTGCGGACCTTGCGTGACCACTGCGATTCGATTGCCCGCAATGCTGGCGTTTCATGGCGCGAGAACAAATACGGTTGCGAATCGGATCGACTCGATGCGCGGTTTCGGAATCCAGCACCTAGAATTGGACGTAGCGCCTGTCCCCTGGCGCGGAACCAGTCGTCTTTTCCTCCTTCCATCGACTGCAGCGGCCATGAACACTCACAACGCGCGCTTCGTTCGCCCGGCACTGGGCGCATTTTGCGTTGCTTCGCTCGCGACGCTTTACGCGTGCGGCGGCGACGCCTGCTTCGGTTTCGACGCGTGTTTCAACGAAAACGGCATGCAGACCATCGCGCTATCCGGCACTGCCGCCACCGGCCGGGCGCTGGCCAGCGCGACGGTCAACGTCGGTTGTGCGCAGGGTTCGGGCGCTACCCTGTCTGACGGCGGTGGGCACTACAGCATCACGTTCGACGCCACGCTTCCCTGTGTCATCACCGTGAGCTCCGGCGGCACGACGCTGCATTCGCTCGCGTTTTCCGGCGGCACGTTCAATACGACGCCCGAGACCGAGCTGATGCTGGTCTACCTCGCGTCGCAGCTCGGCACGGACACGGCCCATCTGATCGGGGATTTTCCGGGCAATTCGCGCTTCCAGCAGGTGTTGGAAAACCAGACCGACGTGCTGGCCGCGCAAGCGGCTGTCGTCGCGAATCTTCAGCAGCGCTATGCGGTCACGCTGACGGCACAGGCGTTTCTGACGACGCCGTTCGTGGTCGGGCAAGCGGGCGTCGATAGCGATCTCGGCGCGCTCGCGGAAGCAGGCGCGATCGATGCCGATGGGATGCCCGATCCGGTCGCCGTGTCGCTGTTGTTGCAGGCAGGCGCTGCTCATCCGCTGTAAGCGAGCGATAAGCGAGCGATGTTCGCGCCGGAGATGTGTTTGAACACGGACGGTTTCGCTCGTTCAGGAAGCCGGTTGCGGAAGCGCATCGAAGGAGCGGACCATTCCCGCCGGGTACTCCGCAAAACTCACCCACGAGGCCGGGTCACTGGCCTGTGAGCATTTGCAATCGGGTCTGGCGGGAATCTACCGGTTGAGTCTGCAAAGCGGAGCCGCCGCCTGAATGTGCGGCCGACGCCCCAACGAGGGTCCGCGGATGACCGACAAGCGCCCGCTCGCCGAGCAGCAACCGCACCGCCCGAAGATTCTTCTTCGGCGATAGATCAATGTTTTGTGCGATGCATGGTGTGCGTGCCGTACGCCGTATCGTCGAGTCCGATGGAGGCGATCCATCTCCGCATCATTGCGAGGCGAGGCGCACAGAGGTTCAGCATCTAGCAGTGTCTGAAGAAGTGCGCGGACGGCCGCTCGCGAGCGTCAGCTTCATATCGATGTGCTGTTCCGCTCGATCACGTCCTGTTCGCTGCTGCGTTGCCCCATGACGAACTTGCCGCCCATGCGCGACGAGCCGAGGCCGCCGTTCATTTTATGGCGGCAATTTCGAGAGACGTGCAAGCGGGAAACCGGACGGGGAAACAGGCTTTCGGTGGTCTTCCTCGGCCTTCTCCCGGGCCGTTCACACCCGCCCCATCCTGCGCGCCATCGCCGGACTCACCGCATGCGACGGATCGAAGCCGAAAAACGTCAGAACCTGCCGGGCGACTTCATCGCGATCGTTGTCCGCGCAGATCATGTGGTAGCTGTTCTCCAGCACGATTCCGCGCGCGTCGGGCAAGTTCTTCAACAGGAAGTCGGCCGAGCGCAAGCTCGTCAGCTCGTCCTCGCGCGCGTGCAGCACGAGCGTCGGACAGTGCGTGTCGGCTGCGGCCGCGCGCGCCCAGTTCCGCATCCGGTCGATCTGGCGAATGCACGCAAGCGGCACCCACGGGTAGTGGAAATTGTCCTGACGCTCGAATTTCTTCTTCACGATCGCGCGAATCGTCGGATTCTTGATGCCGAACGGCTCGTCCTCATCGACGCGTAACCGTGCCGACACGCCCGGCACGCGATACAGCAGATGTCTCAGCGGCCGGTACCAGGGCGTCGACCAGCCGTCGATGAACATCGGCGTAGCGAGCAACGCGAGCCGCCCGCGCGCATGCCGGACGCGATGACACAGCAGCAACGCGACGAGCGCGCCCATGCACATGCCCGCGACATGCAGGGTCTCGTACTCGCCCTCGAGCGCGCGATACTGCTCGGTGACGGCGTCGAGCCACGCTTCCGCGTGCACGCCGACGAGATCCTCGGGGCGCGTGCCGTGCCCCGGCAGCGTGATCATGTGCGTATTGCCGCCTGCTCGACGCATCGCCTTGTGCAGCGAACCGAGATCGTATTGCGTCCCGCCGAGTCCGTGGATCAGCAGAATGCCTGTCTGGCCGGTCATGGCGTCCGCTCGCTCATTCGTCCGCCGGCCACACGCGCTCGATCTGCCAGACGCCGGCGACGACCGTCACGTCGACGTTCGAGTCGAGCAGCGGCGCGCCGTGATCGGTGATGGTCTGCGTACCGCCGTCGCGCTGCACGACGCGCAGCGACAGCGACGCGCGATCCTCGCCTGCGATCTCGGCGCGCCAGTAGTCGCGCAGCGCGTCGCGGTCGCCGGGGTGCACGCGTTCGAGCACGAGCGGCACGCTCGCGATCTGCGCGGCGTCGACGCCGACGCCGAATATGCGCTCGACGTCGCCGCTCCATTCGATCCGGCCGGATTGCGGATCGAGCACGTACGCGATCTGGCCGGCGCTCGCGAGCGCGAGCTCCATGTTGTTCTGCAGCACCGCCGCGTGTTCGTGCACGCGTTCGCGCGTCGTCTTCAGCGTACTCACCGTGAGCACCAGCAGCGACGCAATCGCGAGATAGAGCTGCGCCTCGAGCAGCGAACGGCCGTGATGCGCGTCGAGCGACGCGAACGGGCCGTCGCCCTGCGCGGTCTGCATGATCACGATCAGCGCGAGCACGAGCACCGACGACGAACCCGCGCGGCCGCCCAGCAGCAGCGTCACCGCGACGGTCAGGAACAGCGGGATGTAGGTCATCGCGAAGCCGGCGCCGACACCGAATTTCGACGCGCTGTCGCCATCGAAGATCGCGAAGGCGACGATCACGACCAGCACGAACGCGACGATACCGAGCATCAGATCGAAGCGCTCATGATCGCCCGAGCGGTGCGCGCGGAAGCGCGACCACGACGCGAGCACCGGCGTGACCAGCAGCACCCCGACGAAATCGGATGCGGCCCACACGAGGCTGACGTCGATGAACGACGCGCCCTTGACGACCGTGTACCAGGCTGCTCCGCCGATCGCGCCGAGTACGCCTGCGATCACGCCGGCCAGGATGACCGAGCGCAGGAAATACAGGCCTTCGAGCGAGAAACGGATGCGCCGCACGAACCATACCGCGAGCGCGGCCGCGCCGACCTCGTCGATCGTGAACAGCGCCGCGTTGAACAGGTTGCCGTGCTCGATACTCGTCAGCGCGAACTGCGCGGCCAGGAACGCGACGGCGAGCATCAGCCATTCGCGCACGGGCCGCAGCATGAACGCGCCGATCGTCACGCCGGCCGGCAGCCAGATGTAGCCTGTCAGCCGGACGGGACCGTTGAACGCGTGCGAGATATAGCCGGTCGCGAGATACAGCGCCGCCCAGAGCAGCGCGGCGACGAGTTCCGTCCGGGAACGCTTGGTGTTCATCGAGGATTCCTGTGTGCTGCGCCGCGCAGGCGAATGCGCCGCCCCTTCCGTTGGAGGCGACGCGCCGGGTGGCCTGCAGATGCGCGATGCGCGAATGATATGCGTCTAGCGCGCGCGTTGGAATACTGAGGGGGATGTGAGACGTTGCGGCATCGGAGCTTCAACGCGTCGGTCTCGAGGTGGCCTGGCGAAAGATCGTGGGTGGCCATCGTGGTGATCGGGTCGCGCGACTGGCTGGCCACGGCGTTGCGCGTCTCGTAGCCAGCGGGTTAATTTGATAAATTCGAGGGCTATAAGAACGTCGTTTCGATTGCGGTGCGCGGCCTCTATTGATTTAAATGTGAAAATTAACAAATGATGTAGATCATCCTCGCCTCGCCTCGCGTGCGTGCGAGATTGCACACCATGCTAATTGTCAGACGAAAATGGACCATGGCAAGGAGGCAACGCTGCTGAAACAAGCGAAGGTGCGTGCGCTCCATGGATGACTGTTTTCGGGCGGCGCGACCGGCGCTTGCCGGCCCGATTCGGCCGGCCGAACGCTTGTAGTGAGTGGTCGCTCCTGGAAATTCGTCGTCGGCCAGTGCTCGATCGCCCCGACCCAGCCCGGAATTTCCGGAGTCGACCCGTTCGAGTCACTGAGTCACCACGGGCGTCGGTCCGCTGACCCGCCGATATGAGACATTCGCACGCTGCGCTGCAGGCACTCACTACGTTGCCTGCCAATGGGATCGCGCGGTAGGACAGTCTCGTTGACTGTTCAACTTGCTCGTCGCCGGCGCTCAGTGCGTCCGCGAAGACCTACTTGCTCGAATGAGTAGGAAGATGTGCGAACATATTTGGAGCGAGTCGGCTTGGGGGCATGCTTATGGCTGCGAAAATCGGACGCAATGAACGTTGTCCATGCGGGAGCGGGAAGAAATATAAGCACTGCCACGGATGGATTGCGCCCGAGCCAGCGCGCCAGACTTTGCCACCAGGTCTAGCAAAGGCCGTTGCCGAGGCAAGCGCAAAAGCTATGGCCAAGGAGGCCCAACGCGTCGCTCAACAGGGGCTAGGCCGACCGATCATCAGTGCGGAGATTGGCGGACGCAGAGTCGTCGCCGTACGAAACAAGCTCTATTACATTAAAGGCAAGACGTTCCACGACTTCCTGGGAGACTATCTCAGGGACGTCTTGGATCCCGCGTGGGGAAACGCCGAACTCAAGAAGCCATTGAGTGATCGACATCCGATTCTCCAGTGGTATGACAGTATCTGCAATTTGCAGCGGCGTTCCGGTTTAACGGGTGACTTCGTTGTGCAGGTCGAAGGGAACGGCGCATCATCCGCATGGCTTCGCCTAGCATACGACCTGTACGCACTGGACCACAATGCCGAGTTGCAGAAGAAGCTAGTCGGCCGACTCAAGAACCCGGACATGTTCCCCGGTGCTCGATATGAAACGTACGTTGCTGCCGCAATGATTCGGGCGGGATTCGACATTGTGTTTGAAGATGAAGATGACCGCTCCGCAACTCACTGCGAATTTGTCGCCACCTGCAAAACAAGCGGCAATATGTATTCAGTAGAAGCGAAGCATCGTAACCGGAGCGATGCAACAGGCACACTCAGGTTTCGGCTCGGAAGACGTCTCCAAGGTGCCCTGAGGAAACAGGCCGCTCATCCACGAATCGTGTTTCTTGACGTTGGAGCTCCAGATGATCAAATGGACGACACGCTGCCGGGCTTCATGCGGCAAGCACTCAACGATTTGCGCCAGTTTGAAGGGCGTGACCTCAACGGCCATCCGCTTCCCGCGGCGTATGTCTTCCTCACGAACATGCCTTCAGACCGAGACCTCGAAGGTGCAGTGAGACGCACTGTCATACTCGCCGAAGGATTCCAGATCCCAGATTTCAAGCTTGACGCGGGGTTCCCCTCCCTGAGAGAAGCATACGCCGCTATGCGAGCGCATCAGGATATCCATGACCTCGCCAGATCACTGCGCGATCACAGCGAAGTGCCATCAACGTTCGACGGAGAAGCCCCTGAGTTGGCGTTTTCGACAAACGAAGCGCGGCTAACTATTGGCTCGTGGTACGAGGTCCAAGTAGGGCCAGAAGGCGAGACGGCACCGGCCAAGCTGCTTCAAGGAATTGTCTCCGAACCTGAACGATCAGCAACGTGCATTTTTCAGTTGCAGGACGGGCGGCAAGTCGTTGTTGGCGTCCCCCTTTCAGCAGCAGAGTTGCAGGCCTATAGACGGCATCCAACAACGTTCTTTGAACGTATTGATCCCTCCGCGAAGCAAACGATCGAGACGCCGTTCAAGACGTTTATGTGGTTGCTTGATGCGCGTAAAAATACAACGCGCGCGCAGTTGCTCGCGAATATGGCCGGGTCGCCCGACTTCGACCGCCTTGAGCGCCTTACTGACCGCGATCTTCTAGAGGAATATGCCGAACGGATGACATGGACTATTTGCGCACAGACTTCGAAGAGTAAACCGGAGACGCCATAGCGATCAAAAAGCGCCAGCGCCCGAAGATTGAAATCTCTCCGTAGATGCAGGGGTACGAACGCAAGCAGACAAGACTCCGGCCGCTTAACCGACATCAAATGGCTCGAATGACCGAACCGCATCGAGGTTCCGCCATACGTCACCATCCGGCGAACGTCGCCTCCTGGCCGCACACCGCCCGACGACGCCATTTCGGTGCTCGACGTTGCGTCAGACGGCGCGCATCGACTCGAAACGGGCCGTGAAAACGGCCGTTCGCGGATCGGCTGTCACACTCAGCCAGCACGACTACATTTGCGACCTATTTGATGTAGCCCCGGTACTGAGACACACTGACCGACTTGTTATTTAGGTAGGCGGCAAGCAAGGTTCCAACCGATACAACGAGGAAACGCTTACTTTTCCTTTCGATGTAGAAGGTATCGGTGCCTCCGGCCGTGCTAACGAATTGGAGAACGATTAAGTTTTCGTTCTCAAAGAGCTTGGATAGCTTTTCGTCGAACCCATCAGGCCAAACAACCGTGGGCTCTGCAGTCGTTATCCCGGTGAAGATGACTCGACTACCCACCCACTTGGAAGAGCTTGGTGCGTCGGTGACCACACCGATCAAGCTGTTCTGACCTTGCTGGGCAAGTGAACGCTGTGGCGACGCTGCTGCGATTATTGCGAGAAGCAGCGCAATTGCGATATGTGCGACCAACGCGCACCCCCTCGTTCGTTGCCTAACGTGCGAGATAACGGATATGACCTAATCACGCTGGTAGACCAACGCGGCACAGCATCCAATATATGCGACGACGCGAGACATCGGGTTTGTGAGATCGTAATCTTGGAGGTGCACTTCATATGGGACGAGCGCTGTCATCTCAGCCTCCCATTCAGCGCGGTGACTGCCCCACGAATCTCGTGCCGTCTCATCGTTGCCGACAGGGTCGATTTCCATGGCAACATCGAGATCGCTGTCGGTCCGCTGGACGCCCTTGAGTCGGCTGCCATAAATCCATAGCCGTCGTACATGGGAATGCTCCTGCGCCCATTCGCGCAGCCGTTTTATGGCGTCGAAGAGACCGTCGTCGATCATCGTGGATCTCCATGGCACGGATTGTCTGTCTCTCACTTTAAGCCATTGCCCGCCCGACGCCAGAAAATACGTGTACCGCCACCACGGCCACAGACTTTGCACCGAAGCGAGAGTCCATCGCACAGCCGATCGACTGCTTTCGAGTCGTCACTGTCGATCGACAGTTCCTAGCCGTTAACCGACATGCCACTCGATAAAAAAACCATCAATCCCAGCACAATATCCTCGATATTCACCGAATACCCACAAAGTCTGAAAACCAGCTATGAAAGCCCCCGGCTTCACCTCTCATATCCCTCTCTCACCCGCAAACTCCTCAAACGCCTTCAACGCATGCGCCGCATACATCATCGAAGGCCCGCCCCCCATATAAACCGCCGTCCCCAAAAGATCCTCGAATTCCTCCCGGGTCGTCCCCAGCTTCACGAGCGTCTGCACGTGAAACCCGATGCAATCGTCGCAGCGCGACGCGATCGCGATGCCGAGCGCGACGAGCTCGCGCGTCTTCTTCCCGAGCGCGCCTTCTTTCGTGCCGGCCGCCGCGAGCGCGGCGAACGCCGACATCAGATCCGGTTGCGTCTTGCGAAGGGCGCGCATTTGCGTCGCGACTTCGCCCGTCAATTCCCGATAGCTTTGTGGCAGAGCCATGATGTTTCCCCGATGACGCGTAGCGAATGAAGCGACACCGATAGCTCACGCCATCGCGCATGCCGATCGAAACGACGGATGCTTTCTCCGAGTTTCGAACGCGCATGCCGGCGAGACCATTTCGTCTGATCTATCGCGCGAGACCGCGCCAAATCGCACGAGATCGAAATGCCTCTAACGGATCGCACTCGCCATCGAGCATAAGAAAGCCAGCCCACGACGATTTGATCTGCCGCAATCAGTCATCTGCAATCCGCCTTCGGCAATCGGCCGTCTGCAATTCGCGCCGCGCCCGAAGCATCGCGTCTTCACGCATCCCCCGATTCCACACAAAACGCCCGCCGCCATCGAATCCGATCGCGCGCCCGCCACGAGCCGAATTCACCCCGTATTACTCGGACTCCCCGACCCAAACGCCCGATTGAACGCCGTCTCGAAGTTGTTCACGCCGCTCGTATCGACGATCTGCGCCATCGTCGCCGCGTAGTCGATGAAGTAGGGCGCGGCGCCGAGCAGCAGCGAGATCTGGTGCGCGTAGCTGAGTCCCGCTTGATCGAGCGCCATCGATGTATCGACGAGCCCCGCGAATCCCGCGTCATTCAGCACGCCCGGCCCGAGCCACGAGATCGGGATCGAGAACCAGCCGGCTGCCTGTTCGTTCGTCGTGACGAGGTTCGGCAGCAGGCCGAGCATGTTGCTCGCGTTGAAGCCGCCCGGCATCGACAGTTGCGCGAGCGATTCGGTCACGCCCGCCGCGTTGTCCGCCGAGTTGATCGCCGTCGACGTGCTCGTGAAATCCGCGAACTTCTGGCCGAACGCGCCGATGTTCAGGAAGTTGTCCGGCTTCGCCGCGCCGCTGATGCCGGTGCCCGCGATCGCGCCGATGCCCGCGCCGAGCAGCGTGCCGAGCACCGCGCCCCACGCGGCGCCCTTCGCCATCGCGATCAGCATCGATTCGGCGTTGCCCTTGCCGCCCGCGTAGCCGATCGCGAGCCCCGTGCCCGCGCCCGCGAGCGTGCCCTGGATCGCGCCCGCCGCGACGAACGACAGGAACGTTTTCGTGCCGCCGATCAGTGTGTCGATGCCGGCCGCGGCCGCGCCGCCGAGCGCGCCGCCGATCAGCGACGTCGCGCCGCCGAGGAAAGCGCCGAGGAACGCGCCCGCCCACAGGTTGCCGCCCGCCTTCTGCGCGGCGAGTTCGCCCGCGATCGCGCCGCCCAGGCTGCCGAGCGCGACGCCCGCGAGCAGCCAGCCGCCGATGTTCGCGGACAGCACGCCGAGCGCGACGAGCGTCGCGCCGCCCGTGAAAATCGCGCCGACGACGCACGCGGCCGCGAGGATCGCGATGCCGATGATCTCGAGCACGCTCAGGAAGCTGCAGCCGTTCGGGTCCGCGAGCAGGATCGGATTGCCGAGGCAGTACACGTACGGGTTCCATGAGCCGACCGTGTAGACGCTCGTCACGATCGGGTCCGGGCTGATGAACTGGCCGACGCGCGGGTCGTACCATCGCAGGCCGTGGCAGACGAGGCCCGTCGCGTCCGTCGTGCCGAGCGCGAGCGCCACTGCCGCGACGCTGCCCGTCGGCGCCGCGCCGTCCGCCGGACGCGCGTAGCCGAACGGCGTCTGCCGCACGCGCGTGCCGTAGGCGCCGTTCGAATCGGTGACGAGGTCCATCACGCCGAGCGCGTTCGGATGCACGAACGTCAGCGCGCCGCCGATGTCGGCCGCGATCCGCTGCCTGCCGAAGGTGATCCACACGATCGCGGTGTCGCCCTGGAATTCGACGTCTTCCGTCGGGCTGAAATACGTTTGCGCGCCGTTCGTCGTCGAGCGCACGCGGCGGCCCTGGTAGTCGTACGTGTGCGCGATGTGCGTCGCGTCCGGCAGCGTCACGCCGGTCAGGTGATCGGCCGCGTCGAACGTTGCCGCGCCGAAGCGGCCCGTCGTCATCCGGCCGGCGCTGTCGAACGCGATCGGCGCGCCGCCGATCGACGCGAGCCGGTGCGTGCCCGCTTCGTAGGTCAGCGCGCCCGCGTCCGTGACGGCGGTCGCGTTGAACGCGTCGTCGAAGCTCCAGCCGTGCGCGTCGGCGGCCGCGGCGCCTTGCCGGTAGTTCGCGCTCGTCAGGCGGCGCAGCGTGTCGTAGCCGAAGTCGACGCTGTCATCGGCCGCGTTCGCGCTCGCGAGC
This sequence comes from Burkholderia oklahomensis C6786, assembly GCF_000959365.1. Classification (NCBI taxonomy): domain Bacteria; kingdom Pseudomonadati; phylum Pseudomonadota; class Betaproteobacteria; order Burkholderiales; family Burkholderiaceae; genus Burkholderia; species Burkholderia oklahomensis. Next base: position 1,135,476 of record NZ_CP009555.1, on the reverse strand, counting down.
GTCTTCACGAAGCCGTCGCCGCGCGTGAGCGTCGTGTCGCGCAGCACGTTTTGCGACGCGTCGAGCACGCGCACGCGCGCGATGCCGCCCGCGTTCGCCGCGTAGTCGGTCAGCGTCGACGCGCCGTTCGCATAGTCGATCGACGTCAGGCGTCCGAACGGATCGTAGGCCGCCTCGTTGACGACGCCCGACGCGCTGACGAGCCGCCCGTCGGCCGCGTAGCCGTATTCGATCGTGCGGCCCGCGCCGCCGGATGCGGTCGCGGGCAGCGTCGCGCTCGCCGTGCGGCCGAGCGCGTCGTACGTGCGCCGCGTGACGAAGCGCTGGCCGGTGCCCGTCACCGCGCGCGCGGTCGATGTCTTGCGGCCCGCTTCGTCGTATTCGAAGACGAGCGTGCCGATCTCGTCGGTGATGCGCCAGAGGCGCGTGAAGCGATTCGCGGTGATGTCGTCGGCGGGCGGCGTGCCGTTCGCGTCGACGTATTCGTAGCGCACGCGCGGCGTCGTCTCCGCGTCGTGATAAACGTTCGTCACGCGGTTCATCGCGTCGACGTCGGTGCGCACGATCTGGCCGGCCGCGTTCGTGCGGGCCCGCTGGTTGTCCGACGCATCGAGCAGGAACACGGTGCGGCCGGTGTCCGGGCTCTGCTGCACGAACACGCGGCCGAGCAGGTCGAGCGTGAACACGATCTGCGCGCCGCCCGGCAGCGTCACGTGGCTGACCTTGCCCGACGGCGCATAGCCGTATCGCTGCTCGACCCAGTGGTCGCCCGCGTTGCGCGCGACCGAGACGAGCTGGCCCGCCGCGTCGTAGATGTGCCGCTCGACGTCGACCGCCGCGCCGCCCGGCCAGGTCTCGCTCGTGATCACGGCGTCGCCTTCGCGGCGGCTCGTGACGACGAGTCCGTCCGGCCGCGCGAGCCGCACGAGCCGGCCGAGCGCGTCGTAGATCGACGTCGTCGCGCCCGTGCCGTCGGGCGGCGGCTGCCATGCGTCGCCCGTCGCCGTGTACGGCAGGAACGACGCGGCGACGATGCCGCGCGCGTTGCGCCGCACCGCGTTCGTCACGGTCCACTGGCCGGCCGCCGCGGCCGGCGTGCCCTTGCCGAGCACGTTGCCCGCGCCGTCGATCCACGTGACGGCGGGCACGGTGTCGTTGGCGCCGTGCGCGCTGCGCGTCGCGCTCGTGATCGTCGAGATCGCGCCCGCCGCGTACGAGAACGCGATCGACGGCAGCGCGGCCGTGTCGAGCGGACCGATCGTCGCGACGACGCGGCCGAGCGCGTCGAACACGTCGGTCGTCAGGTGGCCGTTCGCGTCGGTGAGCGACGCGGTCTGGAATGCGCGCGCGTCGGTCGTCGCCGATACCGCGTTGCCGAGCGCGTCGATCACCTTGACGACGCGCTGGCCGCTCGCATCGTATTGCAGCGTCTGCGTCGCGCCGAGCGGGCCTTTCGTCGCGAGCGTCGGGCCGGTCGCGTTCGAGCCGCGCTCGTGCGCGCGGCGCGTCTTCCACCAGCCGGTCGCGTCGCCCGGCAGCCGGTGGTAGCCGTATTGCGTGAGGTCGGGGGCGCTCTCGCCCCAGATCGACGCGACGAACGCGTCGTCGAACACGCGGTCTTCGATGCGCGTGACGAGGCCGCGCGTCGCCTGGCCTTCGGGCAATCCGGCGAACGCGTCGCCGTCGTAGAAGCAGACCGATTCGGACACGATGCCGCCGTCGGGCGCGGTCTGCGTCACGCGCGCGGGCATTCTCAGGTTCTTGCCGCCCGTCGCGAGCGTCGTCGTCGTCGTCACGTCCTGGTCGGGCGCGGCGACGCCGGTGCGTTGCGCGCGCGTGCGTTGCAACGTGACGTCGCCTTCGTTCGTGATCGCGAGATAGTCGACGGTGCGCGTCGACACGATCGCGTTCTGCCGCTCCCAGCGCTCTTCGGTCGACGTCGTGCAGTACGGCACCGCGATCCGCTTGCCGTCGCCGAGCGACGAGGCGACGAGCAGCGCGTCGTACGCGTGCCGCGTGACCGAATAGGGCCGGCTCTCGAGCGCGGAGCCGTCGAGGCCGTACGTCGCGGTGACGAGCGGCTTGCGGCGCAGCGCGCCGAGCTTCAGCGCTTCGTCGCCCGTGAGCGGCCGGCTCGGATCGGCCGGATCGAGCCCGAGGTGGAACGTCGTCTCGACGCGCAGCGTCGGGCACGTTGCGTCGCCGAGCTGCTCGCTGTCGACGCGGCCGAAGCCGAGAAACGTGCGCGTGCCGGGATCGTAGCGCGCGTCGTGATACGCGTAGCGGGTCGTCGTCGTCGCGCCCGTGCCGTGATCGGTCTGATCGGTGCCGGCGACGCACTGGATCGGGAACGGATGATAGGTCCGCCACGGCTGGCCGGCCTGCGCGTCGTCGCGCGCGTACTCGGTGCTCGTGCGATAGCGGACGCGCGTGCTCTGCGCGGCGCCGTGCGACAGATCGCTCAGCAGATACGGCTTCGTGCCGCCGCCGAGATCGAGATAGCTCTGGCGCGACGCGCCCGCGATCGACGGCAGCTGGAAGTGCACGCCGGCCGTGCCCGAGCCGAGCAGGTCGACGACCCGATAGCTGCCCGGCAGCGCGATCGGCGTGCCGGCGATCGCGATGGGCGCGGCGAGCCGCGTCGCGCCGACGTTGCGCCACAGCGTCACCGATTGCAGGCCGACGTAGACGAGATCCGCGCAGCCGTCGCCGTCGACGTCGTACAGCGCGAGCCGGTGCGGATCGAAATCGCGCGCGAACGCGGGCGACGGCGTCATCGATATCGCCGCATCCCAGCCGCCGTCCGCGCGCGCGGGCCAGTACGTGACGCCGCCGCCCGTCACGCGCACGATGTCCATCAGGCCGTCGCCCGTCATGTCGGCGAGGTGCACGTGCGGATCGGCGAGCGACACGGGCGGCGTGCGCGCGGGCGGCAGCACGCGCGGCGCGTCGGACCACGTCGTCGGGCCGTCGCGCAGATACATCAGCCAGCCGCGGCCGGTGTCGAGCAGGATGTCGGTGATGCCGTCGCCGTTCAGATCGAGAAAGCGCAGCCGCACGTCGCCCGGCGAGACGGCGGGCGCGCGCTCGAACACGATCGGCCGGCCGAAGCCGGTCGGCTCGGCGCCGCCCGGCGCGGACAGCGGGTAGTAGCCGGAGAACGGCTCGTCGAGCACGAGGACGTCGACGCTGCCGTTGCCCGACATGTCCGCGAACGCGACGGAGGGCGCCGACAGGCGCAGCGGCGCCGCGGTGCGCGCGAGCGGGCGCGGCGCGCCGAAGCGTCCGCCGCCGAGGTTCGGATGCATCGTCGGCATCCCTTGGCCGAGATGGACGATGTCCGGCAGCCCGTCGCCGTTCAGGTCGACGAGATCGGTGTTCGGATCCGACAGCGGCGTCGTCCAGCCCGTCACCGGCACGAGCGCCGGCGCGCCGAACTTCGAGTACGCGAACGTGCGATCGGGCGCCGTGAGCACCGAGCCGTCCGCCGCATGGCCGTGCTCGCGAATCGTCGCGAGCTGCGAGCGGCCGTGTCCGTGGTCGTCGTCGTACAGCAGCGTCCAGCTTCGCACGAGGCTCCGCGCTTCGGTCGTCACGTGCAGCTCGATGCGGCTGCAGCGTTTGTCGAGCGTGACGGGCGCGCCGTAGCTGCCGTCGACGAGCACGTCCGGCCGGCTCTCGTATGCGAAGACGAGCTGATACGTGCCCCACGCGATCGTCTGCGGCACGCGGCTGCCGCCGTCGGCGAGCCACGTGTATGCGATCGCATTGCCGGCGCTGTCGGTGCAGCGGTCGACGAGCCACGCAACCGGCAACGCGCCGTCGCTGCCGATCTGCGCGTTCACGGTCGTGCCGAGCGTGTATTGCGTGTCGCTCTTGTCGGCGGCCGTCCACGACGCGCCCGTGAATTCGATCAGCAGTCCTGTCGCATCGACGATCGGGCGAAAGCGCTGCGCGCCCATGTCGACCAGCTCGCCGACGCCGACGAGCGTGCACGCGCCGGGCGGCGCGGGTTCGGCCCCGCCGGCGGCCGGCGTGATCTTGCGGCGGATCGTCATCAGGCCGAGCGACCAGCCGATGCCGAACGGCCCGTCGCCCGCGCCCGCCGAGTACTGCAGCGTGTGCGGCGGCGTGATGCCGTTCGGGCCGGCCGGCACCGTCAGGTCGAACTTCAGCGTCGCGGTGCCCGTGTTCAGATCGACGCTGAAGTCGCCGCCATCGCCGCTGACCGATCCGCCGCCCGACGGCAGGTTCAGGATCTCGTCAGCGGTACCGCTTGTCTTGGCCACGGTTCGCCCCCTGGTCGGAATTCGGCTGCGAAGGTTCTTAGCTGCGCGGCTTGAACGCGTAGTCGATGACGAGCACGAGATTGATCAGCGACGACAGGTCGAGCTTGCCGCCCGGCGCGAGCGACGGATTCGCGGCGGCGCTCAGCGTGAGCGTCCAATCGCCGAGCGCGGAGCCGCCCGTGACGCCTGCCCACGCGCTGCCCGCGCCTTGCGACGAGATCGCGCCCGTCGCGCCGGTCGTGCCCGAGATCGCGCCCTTGCCGGGCGCGGTCAGCGCGATCGTGACGTTCGACGCGGGCGTGCCCGGCTTCATCGCGACGAGCAGGCTCGCCGCGGTGACGGTCGGCGCGGTCTGGTCGATCGGGAAATCCGCGGCGGACAGGTTGAGCGTCAGCGCGCCCGTCGACACGAAGCCGTAGAACAGGTCCGGATACAGCCACGCGAGCGGGATCGACCGTTCGCGGTTGTAGTAGCCGGGCCGGCTCGCGAGCTGCGCGAGCACGGGCTGCACGAGGCGCGGGTCGAAGCGCGCTTCGTAGATGAACGTCAGCACGACGTCGGTCAGTGTGCCGTAGTTGATGTCGTTGAGCGCGGGCGGGAAGCTCAGCGTCCAGCTGCTCGCGACGCCCGCGCCTTCGAAGATGCCGGTCTGGTTGTCGGGCGGCGGCGCGAGCACCGCATCCTGCACGGGATCGTAGTCCGAAATGACCTGCGTCTCCGCGCTCTGCACGCGCGCCTTGCTCGGCGCGGCCGGCGTCGCGACGTCGGCGGGCAGCCGGTAGAACGAGATGCCGTCGTTGCCGAGCGTGCCGGAGATGCCCGTCGGCGGCACGATGCCCTGCACCGACACGAGCACGCGCCGGATGCGGCCCTGGCAGGTGCCGGGATACGCGGAGTCGAAGTCGTCGAGCGTCGTCTCGAACGCCATCGTGCCCGTCTTGCGCAACTGCGTTTCGAACAGATAGCCGTAGCGGCTCGCGAGCGAGATCGACTGCTTCAGGTATTGCTTCTTGCCGCGCGTCGCGTTGACGAGATCGTCGGTGAACGACTGGATGTCGGCCATCAGCGCGTCGGCGGCGAGCAGTCCGTCGACGACGCCCTGATACGACGCCTTGATGAACGACACGCTCGTGTCGTTCTCGAAGTTGTACGCCTGCTGCATCAGCTTCGCCGCGCGCAGCGCCATGTCCATGTAGCGCTCGTAGATCTGCGCGACGAAGTCGCCCATCGCTTTCCAGACCTGCGGCGTGAACGTGTCCGCGTCGAACACGCCGAGCGTCTGCGCGGCCGCCTGCGCATTGAGCTGCGCGACCGCGAGATTCGCGCCCGCCGCCGTCACCTGCGCGTTCGCCGCGGCGAGCTGCGCTTGCGCCTGCACGGCCGCCTGCTGCATCTCGGTCGTCGTGCGGTTCATGCCGTCGATCTGGAATTGCTGGCTCAAGCGGTTCGCGGCGAGATTGGTCGCGGCCGCGACGGTCGCCGAGTCGCCCGAGATCGTCTGGCCCGACAGGTACTGGTTCGCCATCGCGCTCACGCCGTTGTAGTCGCCGTCGTCGCCGCCCGATACCTGCTGGCCCGTCGCCTGGATGATGATCACCTGGCTGTTGAGCGCGCCGTACTCCTGAGCGTTTTTTGCGGCGTTCGTCGCGCGCGTCTGTGCGAGCGTGACGCCCGCCTGGTATGCCTGCGCCTGTGCCTGGGCGACCGCGAACTGCTGCTGCGCGGCGTTGATCTGGCCGTTCGCCTGGGCGACCTGGTTCGTGAGCTCGGTCTTCGTCAGCGTCGCCTGGTCGGCCTGGTTCCAGAAATTGACGACCTGGTTTTCCGCCTGCAGCGCGAGCTGCGCGAAGTTGATCGCGACCTGCTGCAGATAGCTGAACGACCAGATCGGCACGGCCGCCGCATAGTTGCCCCAGTAGTCGAGCCCCGCGCCGATCTGCACGAGCTTCGCATAGATTTTTAGGAGCGCCGTCGCGATCGCGACGTCGTCGGCCGATACGCCGCCGATGCCCGATTGCGCGAGCGTCGCGAGCTGCGGCAAGAGCGCGGTCGCGCTCTTCGCGGCGACCGCGAGGCCGGCGAACTGATAGAGCGACGTCGCGGGCGCGGCCGGGCTGCCCGGCGTCACGACCTTGCTGTAGATCGCCGCGGCGCCCGCGCGGTCGCCTTGCCGGTAGAGGCTGTCGCCCCATGCGCCATAGAGCCCGGCGAGCGCGACCCATACGTACGGGCCTTCGGTCGTCGTATTGAGGTACGTGTAGCCCGCCGCTTGCAGGTAGTAGGTCTCGGCGTTCGCGTAATCGCCGAGCGCCTGGTAGCACTGCGCGATCGCGAGCGGGATCGTATAGAAGTAGTCGTGCGGGAGCAGCACCGAGCGCTCCCACAGGCTGTTCGCGTTCGACAGCGCGTCGGGCAGCGCGGCCGCGGCCGCGTGCGGCGCGTAGAGAATCGTCTTGATCGACGCGATGTCCGGATTGCCGCTCGCCGCCCACTGGATCGTCTTGACCGCGGCTTGCGCGCCGCTGCCCGTCAGGAGTCCGACCTGCTTCTGCGCGAGCAGCGTGATCGGCACCTTCGGAATCGGCAGGATCTTGATCGGCGCGATCGCCGCCGGCGCGAGATCGATGCCGCGCAGCGGCGTCATGCTCGCCGCCGCCGGATGAATACCCGGCGACGCGGACGGCGCGACGTTCGGATTCGCGGACGGGTGCACGGTCGGATTCGGGATCTGGGGCGGCGAGAACGCGCTCACGACGGTCTCGTCGAGCGCCTTCGCGCGCGTGACGGCCGCGCTGCTCGCGGCGCTGTTGCCTTGCGTCGTGTAGAGCGATGCGAGCTGCATGTCCGACAGCGCCTGCGCGGTCGCGGCCGGATTCGCGCTGACGGGCGTGAGCCCCGCGCCGTGCAGCGCGGCGACGCCCGCAAGCTGCTGCGCGGGCGGCGGCGTCGCGGGCCGCACGGGACTCGCGGGCGCCGGCACCGACAGCACGTTCAGCCATTGCGACGTCGCGGACAGCAGCGAATCGAACAGCGCGGGATCGCGCGGCAGCCGCGACCGCAGCCTGCCGCCGAGCCCGGGATCCCATTGCGTATCGAGCTGCGCGTAGATCAACGATTCGCAGGCGAAGTAGTCGCCGAGCGCGTTGTCGTACGCGCGGGCCTTGAACGACGCGGCGGCCGACGCGAGCAGCGCATCGATCTGCGCGAGCAGCGCGGCGTCCGTGTTCGACGTGCCGATCGCGCGCGGATTGACGGGCGGACGATCGATAAAGCTGTAGGTCAGTACGCGCTGAGTGAGTGAAAGCATCGTGGCGCCCCCCGGAAATGGCGTTCGGCCGCATTCGATCGCCGGCTGGCAGCCGAGCGGCCGAACGCCTGGTTCACTGTTGCAACTCTGTTCACGCGGACAGCAATGGCGGCCTCGAGCGGCGCGCGCCGCTTCGGCCGAGGCAATGCGAAATCGAATACCGGCGTTTCAAGACAATAGGCGTGCTTGCCCGTGTGCACGCGGGCCGCTATGCCTGATTAAATGATTCCTTGTCTCAATATCGTTATTGTCAGATCAATTCGACTGTCGAGATTCTCAAGATTCGCCCGCAAGGACATACCGCCGGCAGCCAGGTCGAGACGTGTCCCGTTCTTGCGTGGATGCGTGGGGACTCCGTTGTGGCGTGCGCCGCGCGCAAGCGATTTCTTTGTGATTTCGCGCGCTTGCCGGAACGTGGCTTGCTCTACTTTAGGCGGATATTCGATTAAGTCAATTCATCTTTGAAGCAATGCGTTCGCTATTGGCTCGGCTTGCCGATTTCATTTAAAAGGCGGTTAATTTGCGTTGACAATTAATTAAGAATTACATGTCGGTGCGCAAGAGCGGGGCGCCTGGCTTCGCCGTCTCGAAGCGACGGCATGCGGCGCTCGCCGCGCCTTCTCATTCGGCATCCTGACAGACGTATTTCAATCCGATGTCGGAATCGGCGAAACGCAAGCGGGATCGCCGCGCCGCTCGCGCGTCGTTCCCGGCCGCGGCCGAAAAAACAAAACCCGGCGATCCTGACCGGACCGCCGGGTTTTTCGTTTGCGCGCTTCTTGTTTGGTCGTTCCCGTCGCATTCGGACGGGCGTGCTTGTGTTATCGCGAAACGACACCAAGGTGCTACCGAAATAGTTTTTATTCCGGACGGACGATGCGCAGTCTGCCGGGCGCCGTTTCGGATCGACGGCGCACGATTTGCCGAAGCCGATACCCGTCGCGCGTGCCCCGCTTGCCGCCGCCGCGGATCACCGCGGCGGCCGGTTCGCAGTCAGCCGGCCCTCGTTCGACGGTCACAGGCCGAGCGTGCCGCTCTTGCTCGTGCCTCCGATGATCGGCGCGCAGACGGTAAGCCTGTAGTCCAGCTTCTTACCGGGCACATCGAGCGTCAGATCGACTTCGGACTTCAGCTTGTCGACCGCGCCGCCGAACTTGCCGCTCGGATGCGCGGGGTTCAGCGTGCAGCCGCCGATCAACTGCCGCGCGATGTACAGCTCGGCCGTTGCGGAAGCCGGTTCCCCGCTGACGCGAAATTCCAGCGTGACCGGACCGATCGTCACCGAATGTCCGGACGCGTTGAAAATACTCCCGTCGAGCTGGTCGGCCCGAATATGTGCGAGCAGGTCTTGGTTCATGCCCGTTCTCGGTTGTTGTCGTCAGGCGATCGATCGGAGCGCAAGCGCGGCGTTCGTCTGCTCACTCGGCGTCGAGCGTCGCCACGGGCGCTTGCGCGGCGTCGTGACAGAACAGCCCGACCCTGACGGGAATGATCCCGTTCGCTCCGCGGATGAAGATCTCCTTGTGATACTGGCTCTCGAACGAGCAAGTCGGCGTCCGGTACTTCTTGACGGTCGGCGACGGGCGCCCCGCGATGCCCACCACCTCGAGCAGCACCCCGCCGATGAAGCCGGGATCGTGCGCGAGATGAATGTTGCCGACGAAGAGCGGCGCTTCGCCTTCCGCGACGATATGGAAGAAGCCCGGCACGTGCGGGCTCAAGGCCGTATACGTGGCCTTTGCGCTCGCGACCGAGACGAGGACCCGGCGTGGTTGGATGATGTCCGACGAACTCATGTTGGTCTCCGCGCGCCGCTTCCCGCAGCGTCATGTATCGAGAGAAGCATCGTTGCCGGCATGCGGCAGTGCCGGTGAAACGAACAGTACGGCGGCGGGGCGGCGAAATCCATTACACTCAATTACGTCGCGTGCGGCGTGCGGCGTGCGGCGGATCGACGGTCAGCGGCGCGCCCCGGCTTGCATCGGCGCACGAGATAGCTGCTCGGCGCGAAATCGGTTTCGTTGCGGCCAGTCGCAATGCGGTTCCGCCGGCATGCACGCGCGCACGCATGCGCGCACGAAATCGTCCCGGTTCCGATCGGCGTATTCATTGACTGTGACAGTCGGCAATGAATGCGATGTCGCCGGCACTCGAAAATCGCGAAGCGTCGGGATCGAAACACATTCAACGCAGCGTGGCGCGCATTTACTTCTCGATAATCGCGGCGCGGCGCGCCCGTTTCGAAAGACAGCCGGACGTTCGATAAAAAAAGACCCGGCGATCCGTTGCCGGATGCCGGGCTCTTTCGTTCGCTTGTTCTTGTTCGACGATTTTCTGGCTTTTAAAGCATTCGTCTTCGATTGTCGTGCAAACGATTCGGAATGCGGCGTTCGCCGCCGCCGGCCGGTGCCGATCCGGCCGGCGCGCCGCGATCACGCGGCGTCGAGCGCCTGCAGGAACGCGTCGGCTTCTTCGTGCGGAATCTGCTTGACCTCGACGACCTCGGTCTTGTTGCTGCCATGGACGACGATCGTCGGGTGGAACACGCCCTGGAACGTATGTCGCACCCGGTATGGCTGCGTGCCGCTCGACAGCGGCCCCGTCCAGCCCATCACGTCCACCTTCAATCCGCCGACGAAGTGCGGATCGCGTACCAGTTGAATGCCAGTCGTGAAGCGAGGCGCGTTGCCTTCCACCTCGACGATGAGGGCGCCGGGTACGCGCAGGCCCAGCCACACGTAGGTGGCGCGCGCTTTTTCGAACGGCTCGGGTCCATAGAATCCCATGGTGATCTCCAAACGCTAGATATCCGTAACATTTTCGGAATATTGAATCTTCGCCGGCATACGGCCGCGCCGGTGAAACAAAACGTAGCCGAGATGATCGCTGAAATCCATTACACCCAATTACGCCTTGTCGCTGATGCGGCGCTTGCCTATGATTCAACAGAATCTGATATTCGACCGTCAATCATTCACATAAAACGCGCGCGATATCCAAATAGGGGTGCCACTGGATGTCGTGCATCTTTCCGCAGGTCGACGAAATGGCGTTATTGGAAAACGGTCTTTCCGGGGAATCCTGTCTGCTGCGCGCGCACCACGTATTGGGTCGCGATCCGCAGCGCTGCGATACGGTCATCGCCGATCCTTACGTGTCGCGCATCCATGCGAGCATCTGCTGGGGGGCGGCGGGGCAGTGGGAACTGCACGACCACGGCCGCAATGGCACGTTCGTGTCCGGGAGATTCGTCGGCGAAGGCGAGCGGGTGGTGCTGACCGACGGCGACCTGATCCAGTTCGGCAGCGCCGGCTCGGTTCGCTGGCGGGCCCGCCAGCTCGGCGAGCCGGTCGACATGCTGTGGCCGCTGCGCTCGCCCGCGCAGCCGATCGTGCTCGATCGCGCGCAGACGCTGCCGGGCGCGGCGACCACGGTCAGCCGCTCCGCGCAGGGCGACTGGCTCTGCGACGACACGACGCCGTCGCGCGTGCTGCACGACGGCGATGCGGTGATCTGCGGCGATTTCGCGTGGCAATTGGTGCTCGCGCATCGCAGCGTGACGGCCGCGCTGCCGCGCGCCGCGCAGGACGCGATGCTGCCGCAGCGAATCGACTTCACGGTGAGCCGCGACGAGGAGCACGTGACGGCGACGCTGCACACGCGCGGCGGCGTCATCGATCTCGGCGCGCGCGCCCATCACTACTGCCTCGTGACGCTCGCCCGCGCGCGCTTCGCCGATGCTCGAGCGGGCTACGACGCCGCATCGCAGGGCTGGATCGAGCTCGACATGCTCGCGCGCATGCTCGGTCTCGACGAATCGCACGTCAACGTGCAGATCCATCGCGCCCGCGCGCAATTCCTGCCGCTCCTGTCGCCCGGCTCCGCCGAACTCGTCGAGCGCCGTCGCGGCGGCGTGCGTTTCGGCGCGCTCGCGTTCCGCGTCGTGCGCGGCGACCGGCTCGAATGCCAGTCGGTCGAGGCCGACGCTTTCGCGCCGCTGCCCGAACCGGCCGCGCGCGGCGCGTCGACGTTCGTCTCGCCCGCGCCGCTGGGCTGAGCGGCACTTCATGTCTTCTTCCGTTCTGGCCGAACGCATGCGCGCCGGCAATCGCCGCGCGCCGCGTGTGCTCGCGCCGCCGCTGCCCGGCGAAGGCGACGAGCTGCAGGGCGAGCATCGCTACCGGCTCGGCGCGGTGCTGGGCGAAGGCGGCGCGGGCCGCGTGCTTGAAGCGATCCGGCTCGACACGTCGCAGCGCGTCGCCGTCAAGCTGCTGCGCGAGGACGCGCCGCGCGGCGCGCGCGAACGCACCCGCCTGCGCGCGCGCTTTCGCCGCGAGATGACGCTGTGCGCGCGGCTGTCGCATCCGAACGTCGTCGCGCTGCTCGACAACGGCGAGACGCCGGACGGCCTGCTGTTCGCGGTGTTCGAGCACGTCGAGGGCCGCACGCTGCGCGCGCTGCTCGCGGCCGATGGCGCGCTGCCTGCCGAGGCGACGGGCGTGCTGATGGCGCAGGTGCTCGACGGTCTCGCGCATGCGCACGCGAGCGGCGTCGTGCATCGCGACCTGAAGCCGCAGAACGTGATGGTGACGACGATCGACGGCGAGCCGCGCGCGAAGATCCTCGACTTCGGAATCGGCGCGCTGCTGCCGGATGCGCACGCGGCCGACGAGCTGACGCTCACCGCGACGACCGAGGTGCTGGGCTCGCCGCAGTATTGCGCGCCGGAGCAACTGCGCGGCGAGCCGCCGACCGCGAAAAGCGACTTCTACGCGTGGGGCCTGATGGTGATCGAATGCCTGACCGGGCATCCGGTGATGCAGGGCGCGAGCGTCGCGGACGTGCTGTATCAGCATCTGAGCCCCGTCGACGTCGCGCTGCCGCCCGCGATCGCCGCGCATCCGCTCGGCGACGTGTTGCGCGATGCGCTGAACAAGGATCCGCGACAGCGTGCGGAGTCCGCGCAGGCGCTCGCGAACCGGTTTCGCGCGATCCATTTTCCGGGGCTCGTCGGCGGCCTGCGCTACGGGCGGCGCGCGCAGGCGGAGCCGGGCGTCGCGTACGGCGAGCGCGGCAGGCAGACCGCCGTCGACGCGCCCGTCGGACGTCGGCAGGTCACCGCGCTGTGCTGCCGCGTCGCGGTCGTCGCGGGCGGCGCGCAGCCGGACGACGCGGCGGCGGCCGAAGAGGCGCTCGACGCATTCCACGCGCACTGGCTCACGCGCTGCTCGGACATCGCGGTGCGCTACGGCGGCCACGTCGCGGGCGCGCTCGGCGACACGCTGCTGTTCTACTTCGGCTATCCGGAAGGGATCGATCGGCCCGCGCAGCGCGCGTGCCGCGCGGCGCTCGAAATGACGCGGCACGCGGGGCAGGCGTCGAGCGCGCCGCAGCCGGCGGCCGACGGCGCGCGCGAGCCCGCGTGGCGCATCGAGATCGCGGGCGCGATCCACGTCGGCACGGCGCTCGCGAATGCGCGCGGCGCGTCGGGCGGCGCGATCGCGAGCGCGGCCGTCGGCCTGCAGCGCGTCGCGCAGCCGGGCCGCATCCTGTTGAGCGACGAAGCGGCGCGCGCGCTCGAGCGTCACGTCGACGCCGCGGCGACCCCGCTCGCGTTCGCCGCGCCCGGCGCGGCGCCGCGGCCGGTGCGCGAGCTGCTCGGCGAGCGCTACGAGCGCGGGCCGTTCGAGTCGCTCGAGCTCGGCGACGCGGCGCCGATCGTCGGACGCGACCGCGAGCAGGCGGCGCTCGCGCGTGCGTGGCGCGACGCGGTGCGCGCGGCGGCGGGCGGCCGGCACACGGCCGAGCGGCGCGCGACGCTCGTCGTCGGCGAGCCGGGGATCGGCAAGTCGCGGCTCGTGCACGCGCTGCGCGAGACGGTGCGCGCGCAGCGCGGCGCGTGCGCCGCGTGCGTGTGCCTGCCGGAGCAGACGAACCACGCGCTGTTTCCGATCCTGCGCTTCGTGCGTGCGCACTGGCAGCTCGATGCGGGCGATCCGCAGGCGCTCGACCGGATGCTCGAAGCGTTCGACGGCGATCGCGCGTCCGCCCGAGCGACGCTCGCCGCGTGGCTCGGCCTGCCGGGCGGCGCCGACAAGCTGCGCTGGTCGGGCGCGCGGCAGCAGCAGGCGCTCTTCGACGTGCTGTGCCAGTTGCTCGGCTCGCTCGGCGGCGGCGGCCCCGTGCTGTTGATCGTCGACGACGTGCAATGGGTCGACAGCGCGACAGGCGATTTTCTCGACGCGCTCGCGCGTCACCCGGCCTGCGCGGCCGTGTGCGTCGTGCTGACGTCGCGGCCGGAACAGCTCGAGCGCTGGCGCCGCGGCGCCGAGCGGCTGATGCTGCGCCGGCTGTCGGCGGCCGCGACGCGCAACCTGATCGTGTCGCTGATGCCCGATGCGGGCGCGGACCGCGCGGCGCTCGACTTCCTCGTGAAGCGCACGGGCGGCGTGCCGCTGTACGTCGAGGAAACGATGCGCGCGCTCGCATTCGGCGGCATCGTGCCGGCGGCGGGCGGGCGCTTGCCGGATCTCGCCGAGGCGGGGCGTTGTCCGTTGCCGGGCAGCCTGCGCGAGACGCTCGAGCTTGCGCTCGAACGCGCGGACGACGCGCTCGACACCGTGCAGCTCGCCGCGACGATCGGCCTCGAAGTCGACGCGCGGCTGCTCGCCGACGTGTCGCCGCACGCGGGCGCGGAGCTCGACGATCGCCTGCGGCGGCTGCTCGAAGGCCGCGTGCTGTACGCGCAGCACCGGATCGGCGGCGCGACTTACGTGTTCCGCCACGCGCTGCTGCGCGAGGCCGCGTATGAATCGATGCCGGCCGCGATGCGCCGCGCGAATCACCGGCGTGTCGCGCAGGCGTTGCTCGCGCGTCCCGCGGGCGGCGATCCGGCGGCGCGGTCCGCGAGCATCGCCGATCATTTCGCGCACGCGCATGCGTTCGCCGACGCGGTGCCGCATGGCATCGCTTCGGCGCGCCGCGCGCTCGAGCGCGCGCTGCACGACGACGCGATCCGCTATGCGGGCGCCGCGCGCGGCTGGCTGCTGCATTGCGACTATCCGGGGCAGGAAGAAGATGCGGTCGCGGTCGACCTGACGCTCGCGCATGCGCAGATGGCGCGCGACGGCTGGGGCGAGCCGCGCGTGCGCGAGCACACCGATCGCGTGCTGTCGCGCGTCGGCGCGCTGCGCGACGCGAAGGCGGCGGCGAGCGCGTTATGGACGATCGCCGTGTATCACCACGTCGCGGGCGATCGCGCGGCGGTGCGCCGCATCGGCGCGCAGCTATCGGATCTCGCGCGCACGTCGGCGCGCGCGGATCTCGGCGTCGCCGCCGACACGCTGCACGGGATGAGCCTCTGGATCGACGGCCACTACACGCTCGCGCTCGACGCGTTCGACGCGGCGCTCGCCGCGTACGACCCGCGCCGCGACGCCGACCATCGCCGCACGTTCGGCCTCGATACGCGCGCGTGGGCGCTGACCGCGCGCGCGAGCGTGCTGTGGGGCATCGACGACGACGTCGCGCATACGCTCGCGCTCGCGCACGATGCGGTCCATCTCGCGACCTGCAGCGACCATCTGCCGACGATCGGCGTGACGATGATGTATCTCGCGCGGATGCAGCAATGCGCGGGCGATCGCGACGGCGCGCGCGTGACGTCGGACGCGGTGCTGCGGCTGTCGCGCTGCTACGGGCTCAATGCGGTCGAGCGCTACGCGGCCGTCGTGCACGCGTGGTGCGACGGCGATCGCGACGCGGCGCTCGCGAACGTCGAGGCGCTGCGCGCATCGGGATGCTTGCTGGGACTCACTTATTACGCGTCGGTCGTCGCCGACATCGACGCCGCGCGCGGCGATTGGCAGTCCGCCGTCGCGACGCTCGACCAATGTCTCGCGCTCGCCGAATCGATGGACGAACGCTACTACGTCGCCGAACTGCTGCTCAAGAAAGCGCGCTGCGTGCACGAAGCGCACGGGCGCCGCGCGGGCGACGCCGTCGAGGCGTTGTGCGCGCAGGCCGCCGCCGTCGCGAAGCAGGGCGGCATGGCTCGAATCGTGAAGAAAGCGCAGGCGGAGCTGCGTGAGTTGCAATGAGAACTCCGTTCAACCACGGGAGAAGAGCGATGATGGACCAAAGCCCCAGTATGCCGTCGTACGACCAGTTTCTCGAATACCGCGCCGTGATCGTGCAGGCGATTGCGGCGGCCTGGCACGACCCGAAGTTTCGCGCGCAGTTGATTGTCGATCCGGTCGAAGCGCTGCACGAGTACTTCGACTATCGGTTCCCGGTGAAGATGCATCTGAAGGTGCACGAGCACAGCGCGAAGTGGACGCCGCTCACGAACGGCGGCTGGACGACGAACGAGACCAACACGCTCGAGCTCGCGCTGCCGCCGGCGCCGCCGCCGGAAGAGCGGGCGGCCGCGCTCGCCGCGTACAACGCGAAGCACATCAGTCTGTTTGGACCGGACCGCAAGGAGATCTGACATGGCCGACAACAACGCACTCCCCACCCAGGAATCGATGCTCGAGTTCCAGGAAGTCTATCTGCGCGCGATCGCGCTGTCTTGGGAGAACGAAGAATTCAGGCAGAAGCTGCTAGCCGATCCTTACGACGCGCTCGAACGCTATCTCGACTATCGCTGTCCGTGGATCCTGAATCTCAAGGTCGTCGAAGCGAATCCGAGAGACGGGTATGGGTGGAAGTCGCATACGCGGCGCTGGCACCTGCCGCTCAACGCGATGAGCGTCGGCATCCCGACGCGGCCGGGCGACGTCGCCGAGGAGGGCATCGCGCTCGCCGCGTATAACGACGCCGGACCGGCTTATCTGTTCACCTGCTGCTGAGCCGTTCACAGGGCGACGGGCGGCGCGGCCCGAAGCGTTTCGCTCGCGGGCTGCGCCGCCCATTCCGATCGCGGTATCCGATACGGGGTGACGATGCTCGACGACTTCTCGCGCGTGCTGCGTTTCAAACCGCATCTGCTGGTGCGCGACGCCGGTCCCGGCGCGTTGTACGTGGTGGACGAATTCAGGCGCTCGGTGCTGCCGGGCGACGTGTTTCCCGCGCTGGCCGCGTGCATCCGCGACGGCCTCACGATCGCGCAGACGTTCGCGACGCTGGCCGCGCGGTTTTCCGAATGGGAGGTGCTCGCCGCGCTCGATCATCTCGTGCGGCGCGGCTACGTGCGCGCCGACGCGCCGAGCGAGCGCGACGCCGCGATCGGCTTCTTCGAGCGCACGGGCATCGACGGCGACGCGGCGAGCGGCGTCGCATCGCGGCTCGCGATCGCCGTCGAGGCGTTCGGCGTGGAGCCGCGCGCGCAGCTCGATGCGTTCGCCGCGTGCGGGATCGACGTCGTGCCGGATGCGCCGATGACGATCGCATTGACGGACGGACACGGCCGCGCCGGATTGATCGATGCCGCCGAACGCGCGGCCGCGCGAGGCGGCGCGCTCTTCGTCGTCGCACCCGATCGCGTGGAGCCGCTGCTCGGGCCGTTGATCGGCCCGCTCGCGGCGTCGCCGGGCGCGGCCGATGCACCGCCCTGCATCGAATGCGTGCGCTACTGGACGGCGCTGAACCGTCCGGTCGAAGCGCTGCTCGCGCGCGTGCACGGCGGCGACGCGGCGCGTCTGCCGCCTGCGCACAGCCGCGCGAGCGCCGCCGCCGTCGCGGCGCTCGTCGCATCGTTCGTCGAGCAGCTCGCGGTAAACGCGCAGCGTCGTCGTCATGCGGGTTCGCACATCGTGTCGCTGCGCATCGATACGCTCGCGACCGCCGCGCATCGCGTGGTCCGGCGGCCGCAATGCCCGCGCTGCGGGAATCCGGCATGGATGCGCGAGCAGGCCGAGCGTCCGGTGACGCTCGCCGCGATGGACGGGGGCGAGGGCGCGCGTCGCGAAGGCGGCTATCGGACGCTCGCCGCGGGCGAACTCTTCAAACGCTACGGACATCTGATTTCTCCGGTGAGCGGCCCGATCGCCTACCTGCATCCGATGCCGGCGCGCAACGCCGGCATGCGGCACGTGTACGTCGCGGGCTATCTGGTGTGTCCACAGAGCGCACCGCGCGAGAACCGGTTCGACAAGCTGTGCTCGGGCAAGGGCGCGAGCGACGCGCAGGCGCGCGCGAGCGCGCTCGCCGAGGCGCTCGAACGGTTCAGCGGCGTTTATCAGGGCGACGAAGCGACGCTGCGCGGCAGTCTCGCGGAATTGTCCGCGCAGGCGCCGCCGGGTGGCGGGCCGATCGACGTCAACGCGCTGCAGCAGTATAGCGATCGCCAGTTCGAACGGCGTGAGCGCCATAACGCGACGACCGACGATCCGCGCAAACAGGTGCCGCAGCGCTTCACGCCGCACAGCGTGATCGACTGGACGCCCGCATGGTCGATCGCGACGGGCGTGCGGCGGCTCGTGCCGCTCGGCTACTGCTATGCGGAAGCGCCCGCGTCGAGCGGCGCCGCCTATTGCGTGCACAACCCGAACGGCTGCGCGGCGGGCGCGTGCATCGAGGAAGCGATCCTGCAAGGCTTGCTCGAGCTCGTCGAGCGCGATGCGGTCGCGATCTGGTGGTACAACGAACTTTGCCGGCCGAGCATCGACATCGCGAGCTTCGGCGATCCGTACTTCGACGCGCTCGTCGCCGAATACGCATCGTTCGGCTGGCGTCTTTGGGCGCTCGACATCACGCACGACCTGCGCATTCCCGTCTTCGTCGCGCTCGCGCGCGAAGACGCGACGGGGCGCTTCTCGATCGGCTTCGGCTGCCATCTCGACAGCCGGATCGCGCTGCAGCGCGCGCTCACCGAGGTGAATCAGCTGCTCGACGTCGGCGCGTCGGCGCCGCCGCCATGGGACGTCGACAAGCTGTCGAGCGACGCGTTTCTCCATCCCGACGCCGCGCTGCCGCCGACGCGCGCGACGGGTGCGACGAGTGCGCCGCGCGCCGCCGCCGATCTGAAGGGCGACATCGGGCGCTGCGTCGCACGGCTGTCGGCGGCGGGAATCGATACGCTCGTCGTCGACAAGACGCGGCCGGACATCGGCCTGCCGGTCGTGCAGGTGATCGCGCCCGGCCTTTGCCACTTCTGGCCGCGCTTCGGCGCGCGGCGGCTGTATTCGGTGCCCGTTCTCGAAGGCTGGCGCGAGCGGCCGCGCGACGAAGACGAACTCAATCGCGCGCTGCTGTTTCTGTAGCGGCAACTCCGGCGGCTTCGGCCGCCGGGTCCGGGGCGCCGCGCCCGGTTCGCGTGCGCGGCGCGTTCGCATCGATTCCATTCGACAAGGAACGCACGACATGACTCACGCGCCGAACCAGCCGTTCGCCCGCCCGTCGCGGTTTGCCGAAGCGGAGTGGCAAGCGCGCGTTCAATTGGCGGCCGCGTATCGGATCTTCGATCATCTCGGCTGGAGCGAGCTGATCTACAACCACATCTCGCTGCGCGTGCCGGGCGAAGACGCACGCTTCCTGATCAATCCGTTCGGGCTGCATTACCGCGAGGTCTGCGCGTCGAATCTCGTGAAGGTCGATCTCGACGGCCATCCGGTCGGCCATGCGGACTGGCCGATCAATCCGGCGGGCTTCACGTTTCATGCGGCGATTCATGCGGCGCTGCCCGGCGCGCATTGCGTGATGCACGTGCACACGACGCCGACGATGGCCGTCTGCGCGTCGCGGCACGGGCTGTCGTTCTCGAACTTCTATGCGGCGCAACTGTACGGCAGGGTCGCTTATCACGATTTCGAAGGCATCACCGTGCGGCTTGACGAAGGCAAGCGGATCGTCGACAGCGCGGCGGGGCGGCCGGTGCTGCTGCTGCGCAATCACGGGCCGGTCACGATCGGCGGCACGCTCGCGCACGCGTTCTCGCTGATGTGGCTGCTCAATCGCGCATGCGAAGTGCAGGTCGCGACACACGCGCTCGGCATGCCGCTCGAGATCGGCGCGCCGATCCTCGAAGCGTGCGCGCGCGATTCGCTGAACCTCGATCCGCGCTACGGCGCGGGACAGGACACGTTCGACGCACTGCAGCGGATCGTCGATCGGATCGATCCGAGTTACCGCGGATGAGTGCGGCGGCAGCCGATTGTTCCGATCAAAATCGTTCGCCGGATCGATTTCAAATATAGAGAATCAATTGAAGCGGAACGTCGGCATTCGGAAATGAAATTTGATTGTTTATGTTTTAATTTTCGATTTCATTCGATTATGTTCGTATGCGAGCGCCGCGGGAACGCTCCGATTCGTTTTTGTTCGACGCGTAGTGGAATGGTAAGCCAGACACGACGGAGCGGGAAAATCGATTGCCGCGCGAAGCATCGGTTAATTCGAAATGAATTGCGTCATCCAGCCCACACACTCGTGTCTTGATGTCGTGGATGATCGTATCAAGTTGAATGGGCGCAAATTGAAATCGATTTGGCATCCGAATTTCAGATCGATCGATTAATGGAACGCGCATTCGAAATGATCGCGGCTTGCCGCTTTCGGTGATGCATCGATGGCTTCCGTTCCGAGTCGACTGTCCGGCGGTCCGAGCGCATGGCGCGTTCGGTTCGCGCGCTCGGCCATTGCGGCCGCGCTGACGGCGGCCGTGCTCGGTACGGCGCTGCTGTCGGCCGAGCTTCGCGAAATCGCGCGCAGCCATGCGTATCTTGCGATGCCGGCGAGCGTCGGCGCGCGCCTGTTTCGCTGCGCGGACATCGTGGGCCGCGTCGAGGCGGCATCGTCGCGGCGCGCGGCGCCGATGGGCGTGGCGGCGTCCGTCGAAGCGGCGCATCGCGGCGCGGCGCCGGACTTCGACGCGGCCGAGCGCGTGTTCGTCGGAATCGGCACGCGCGAAACGAGCGCACGCGGTGTGACGTGCACGGCGAACACGGAGGCGTCGGATGAACGGCTCGCGTGGCGGTCCGGGCATGCGAGCGCGTGCAAGGTCGCGCCGTCCGCGCGGGCCGATGCGCTCGATCGCGGCGTCGACGCCGCGTCGCGCGCCGTTTCGAACTCGATGCCGAGGCGGCCCGATGCGGGCGCCGCGGCGGTCCCCCACACGCAATCGTATTCGGACATGATCCATTCGACGCTTCGCGAACCGGCCGCCATCGTGCTCGCACTCGGCCTGTTCGGCATGATCGTGCTCGCACTGCTGCCCGTGTTCCGGATCAGGCGGCTCGCGCTTCGCCTCGGCGAAGCGGAAGGCGCGCTCGCGATGAGCGAAGCGCGCGCTCGCGCGGCGCTCGTCGCCGTCGGCGACGGCGTGATCTTCACCGGCCGGGCGGGGCGCGTCGAATGCCTGAATCCCGCCGCTGAGCAGCTGATCGGCATGCTCGCCGACGATTGCCGAGGGCGGCCGCTCATCACCACGCTGAGGCTGTCGCGCGCGAACGGCGACGCGGCCGATTCACCCGATTCATCCGATTTGCCTGATGCGTCGCTCGGCGACATCGAGGACGGCGGAAGCTGCGACGTGATGCTGCATCGCGCGGACGGCGGCGAGATCGCCGTGCGTGCGACGGCGTCGTCGATTGCGCCGCCGTCCGCGCGCACGCAGCGCACGCACGGCAGCGGCCGCGTGCTCGTGCTGAAGAGCCTCGCGACCGAGCATGACTTCGTGCGTCGTCTCGCGTGGCAGACGACGCACGATCCGCTTACCGGCCTGCCGAATCGCACCGAGTTCGAACGTCATGTCGATTTCGCGCTCGCGGGCGACGCGCGTGGACCGGTCGCGCTGCTGTTCGTCGATCTCGATCGCTTCCGGATCGTCAACGACACGTGCGGCTATGGGGCGGGCGACGCGATGCTCGCCGCGCTCGCCGCGCGCCTCGTCGCGTGCGCGGCGTCGGCCGACGTCGTCGCCCGGCTCGGCGGCGACGAATTCTGCGTGCTGCTCGACGCGTGCGACGAAGCGGCGGCCGTTTGCGCGGCGGAGCGGCTGCGCGCGAGCGTCGACGGCTTCGTGTTCGTCTGGGACGGCCAGCCGTTCTCGGTGACGGCGAGCGTCGGCGTCGCGCTGCTCGGCACGCCCGAACGCGCGCGGCGCGTCGACGATGCGGTGCGCCTCGCGGGCATCGCGTGCGACGTCGCGAAAGCGCGCGGACGCAATCGCGTGCAGCTTGCCGATCCGCTCGATCGCGAGCTCGCGCATCACATCAGCGACGTATCGTGGTGCGCGCGCGTGCGGCAAGCGCTCGAATTCGACGATTTCTGCCTATACGTGCAGCCGATCATCGATACGGCGACGCACGGCGCGACCGGCTTGCAGCATGCAAGCCGCGGCGAGCTGCTGCTGCGGATGGGAACGCTCGGCGAGCGCGAAGGCATTGCGCCGCCCGGCCTCTTCATTCGCGCGGCGGAGCGCTACGGGCTCGTGACCGACATCGATCGCTGGGTCGTGCGCACCGTGCTCGACGCGCTCGCGCGCACGCCGTACCGGCGTTTTACCGAATACGCGATCAATCTGTCCGGGATGTCGATCGGCGACGAACGCTTTCTCGACTACGTGCTCGACCAGTTCGTTCGGACGGGCGTCGCGCCCGCGCTGATCTGCTTCGAGATCACCGAGACGGCCGCGATCGCGAACCTGGCCGGCGCGCTGCGCTTCATGCACGAACTGAAAGCGCTCGGCTGCCGGTTCGCGCTCGACGATTTCGGTGCGGGAATGGCGTCGTTCAGCTATCTGAAGCAACTGCCGGTCGAGTATCTGAAGATCGACGGCAGCTTCGTGGCGGACATCGCGAACGATGCCGCGAGCCTCGACATCGTCGCGTCGATCAACGACATCGGTCACGCGATGAACTGCAAGACGATCGCCGAGTTCGTCGACAGTGCGGCGACGCTGCAAAAGCTCACCGCGCTCGGCGTCGACTATGCGCAGGGCTATTACATCGGCCGGCCCGTGCCGTGGAGCGAGGCGGCGTGTCCTTAGAGGGCCGTCATTGCGACCGGCAACGCACGTTCGCACGTCCGTCGTTCGCGTGAACGGACGCCGGCGCCGCATGCCGCGCCGAGGACCGCCATCCGTCAGCCGTCCGCGGCGGGCCGCGGCGCCGGGCGCGCGAAGATCGACACGCGGCGCCGGTACAGCACGTACGCGAGCGTCGCGGCGACCGCGGTCTCGGCGATCAGCACCGCGGCGGCCGCGCCCTGCTCGGCGAAGAGCTTCGCGAGGATCGGCAGCAGCGCGACGTTCAGCACGCCGGAGGAAATCAGCACGCGGCTGAACACGGTCTTCATGCCGAGCGGCAGCATCGTCTGCACGCCGAACAGATCGGTCATGCCGGCCATGAACGGAATGAACGCCATGCAGCGCAGCACGCCGACGGTCGGCTCGTAGGTCGGGCCGTACAGGACATGCACGGCAAGCGGCGCGAGCGCGAAGATCGTCAGCGAGATCGCGAGCACCATCGCGCCCTGCACGACGAGCAGCTTGCGCAGGAACGACATCGCGTCTTCGCGCGCGTGATGCATCAGGTAGCTGACGTGCGGATATGCGGCGGCCTTCAACGGCTGCAGCAGGCTGATCGCCGAGCGGATCAGCTTGTCGCCGGCCGCGAAGTAGCCCGCCGCGACGTTGCCCGACACGAAACCGAGCAGCACGGTGTTCGTCGACGCGTAGAACGCGACCGACGTCGACGCGAGAAACACCTGCCAGCCGCCCTTGAGCGACGCGGCGACGTCGGCGACGCCGATGCGCACGAATTCGACTTCGCGCTGCACGATCAGATAGCCGAACACGAGCGCGCCGCAGACGAGCGGCACGGCGGCGTTGATCGCGACTGCGTCGATCAGGTCGGCGGGCGAGCGCACGAGCAGATACATCGCGGGCACGCTGAGGGCGCGGCACGCGAACAGCGTGATGCTGTAGATGCGCAGCTTCTGGATGCCCTGGAAATACCAGCCGGGCGTGAGCGCGGCGCCGACCGTCATCCCGAAGCCGATGACGAGCAGCGTGCGATCGAGCGCGAAGCGGTCGATCGCGAACGTGAGCGCGAGCAGAATCGCGAAGCCGGCCACCGTGATCGCGGCCTGCGCGGCGAAGGTCGCCCAGAAGATCCGCGAACGCGCGGCGAGATCGTCGCGCGCGAGCGCGACGCGCGGCGTCGCGGTCAGATCGAAGCTGTAGTTCGTGAAATTGATGAAATACGTGATGACGGCGAGCACGAGCGACAACTGTCCGTAGGCTTCCGGCCCGAGCACGCGCGTGAGGAGCGGCAGCGTGACGAGCGGCACGACATAGGTCGAGATCTGCAGCGTCATCAGCAGCAGAAAGTTCTTGCGGACGGTCGTCATGCGTGGCCTTCGCGTCGCACGGGCGACATCTTGACGCGTGCGCTCGCGGCGCACGCGACGGAGTGAACCGGATCGATCAATCGCATTGCGGCGCGAGTTCCCGGATTTCGTCGGCGCTCAGTTGCAGCAACGCGGTCAGCCGTTCGGCGTAATGCTGGCGCGTGTAGAACGACCAGTCGTAGCGACGCCGCGGATCGCGCAGATGCGCGCGCAGCGCGTCGAGCGCGTGCGCGAGGCTCGTCTCGTCGCTCGCGTAGCGGATCTTGTTGCCGATCTCGTTGCCGAAGCTCGACAGGCTGCCGATGTCGTGGACGAGCACCGGCAGCCCGATCATCGCCGCCTCGACGATCACGAGCGGCGCGTTCTCCGCCCACACCGACGGCAGCACGAGCGCGTCGTGCCCGCGCAGCGCGACGAAGAGCTGCGCGTGATCGAGGCGGCCGGCGAAGCGCAGCTGTCCCGCGGCGATCAGGTCCGCGTATTTGCGTTCGAGCGCCGCGCGCTGGCCGCCGTCGCCGTATACGGTCATGCTCGCGATGCGCTCGAAGCGCGACGCGCGCGCGAGCTCGAGGAATTCGTCGAGCCCTTTTTCGGGATCGATGCGGCCGACGAACGCGAGGTCGAGCTTTTCGCGATTCACGCATTTCGGTTCGCGCGGCGTGAGCGCGGTGCTGACCGGGTTGTGCAGCAGCGCGGTGCGCGTGAACCCGCGCTGCGCGAGCGCGTCGCGCATGTACGGGCTCGGGCAGAGCAGCAGGTCGAACACGTCGGCCGGCTGCACGAGCGCGTCGATCGCATGCCAATGCAGCTTCTTGATCGCGTCGTGCAGCGCGCCGCGCGGGCTCGCGCGCTCGAAGAGCCGCGTGCCGCGCGCGAGCGCGCCGAGCGGCAGCGGCGTCGCGCGTCCGCCCGGATAGGTCAGCAGGTTCGGGTTGTAGAAGACGAGGTGATAGTCGTGGCACGTGAGGTACACGCGGCAGCCGGCGCGCCGCTTGTAGCGCGCGATCGCCGGCACGACGGAAGGCGACAGCAGGTTGTGATAGTTGTGCACGAGCACGCGTTGCGGCGCCTCGCGTTCGAGCACGGCCGCGAGCGCGCGCGCGGCGGGCGCGTTCCATGCGCGCGCCGCGCCGTTCGATGCGCCGTCGAACGCGCTCTCGTCGAACGTCGCGACTTCGACGCCCGGCTGCGCACGCAACACGTCGACCGATGTCCGGTAGACCTCTTCGGCGCCGCCCTTGCGGGCGAAATCGTTGATGACGAGTACTTTCATGCGAAACGACGCGGGCGGATCCGCCCGCGTTTCTCAGTGCTCGCCGAGCGCGCGGGCGGGCTCGGCGGATGGCTCGAGCCCGGTCGCGGCCGGCTTCGCCGCATCGGGCGCGGATTGCGCGCTCGCGCGGCCATAAAGGTCGTCGAAGCGGACGATGTCGTCTTCGCCGAGATAATCGCCCGATTGAACCTCGATGATCTCGAGCGGAATCTTGCCCGGGTTCTCCAGGCGGTGAACGGCGCCGACCGCGATGTACGTCGATTCGTTCTCGCTCAGCAGGAACGTTTCGTCGCCGCGCGTGACCTTCGCGGTGCCGCGCACGACGATCCAGTGCTCGGCGCGGTGATAGTGCATCTGCAGCGACAGCTGCTTGCCCGGATCGACGACGATCCGCTTCACCTGGAAGCGCTCGCCGCGATCGATCGAATCGTAGTAGCCCCACGGGCGCCGCACCTTGCGGTGATCGCGCACCTGCTCGTGCTGCCCGGACTTCAGGCGCGCGACGACGGTCTTCACGTCCTGCACGCGATGCTTGTTCGCGACGAGCACGGCATCGGGCGTCTCGACGACCACCACGTCCTTCAGCCCGACGCATGCGACGAGCCGGCCCTCGGAGCGCGCGAAGCTGTCCTCGGTGCCTTCGAACAGCACGTCGCCGCGCGCGACGTTGCCCGCTTCGTCCTTCGGCAGCAGTTCCCAGATCGCATCCCACGAACCGACGTCGGACCAGCCGGCCGCGAGCGGGACGATCACGCCCGGGATGTCGAGCTCGCGCGCGCCCGTCAGCCGCTCCATCACCGCGTAGTCGATCGAGTCGGACGGGCAGGCGGCGAAATCCGCCGCGTCGACCTTGAAGAACGGACCTTCGGTCGTGCCGTTGCGCCATGCGGCTTCGCAAGCCGCATGCATGTCCGGCTGCAGCGCGCGGATCGCGGCGAGCCACGTCGACGCGCGCACGACGAAAATGCCGCTGTTCCACCAGTAGTCGCCCGATTGCAGGTATTGCTGCGCGAGTTCCTGATGCGGCTTCTCGACGAAGCTGTCGATCGCGTGGCCGCCTTCGACGCCCCGCGAATCCGCGAGCGGCGCGCCGACCTTGATGTAGCCGTAGCCCGTCTCCGCGCGGCGCGGCAGCACGCCGAGCGTGACGATCGCGCCGTCCTGCGCGTAGCGCGCGGCTTGCGCGATCGTGTCCTGGAACGCGCGCGCGTCGGACACCGCGTGATCGGCGGGCATCGCCGCGAGTACCGGATCGCCGTGATGCGCGAGCGCTTCGAGCGCGGCGAGCGTGAGCGCGGGCGCCGTGTTGCGCGCGGCCGGCTCGAGCAGGATGCGCGCCTTGAGGCCGCGTGCGTTCACTTGCGCGGCGCTCGTGAAGCGATGCTGCTCGCCGCAGACGAGCAGCAGCGTGTCGGCGAGCTCGGCGTTCGCGATGCCCGTGAGGCGGCGCGCGGTCGCGGACAGCGGCGATTCGTCGGCGATCAGATCGATCAGTTGTTTCGGATGATGCTCGCGCGACAGCGGCCAGAGGCGCGTGCCGGAGCCGCCCGCGAGAATCACGGGCAGGATGCGCGGCAGCGCTTGGCGCGGCGCGGCGGAAGTCGGGTTCATGGCGTGATCGGTCATCGGTTCATCCCGGAATCGGCCGGAAGTCGGGTGGCGAACGCATAGCGCTCGCCTTCGGCGGTGGATTCGGCATCGGCCTTGCGCGTCGCGCGCGGCGCCGAGGTCGCGACGGCGCTCGCGCTCGTTGCGGTGCCGACGAGATCGAGCAGGTTGCGCACGGCCTTCGACGGGCTGCTCGCCGCGCGCAGCATGCCGACATACGGCGCGCCGTGCTCGAGAAACGGTCCGTCGACCTTGCGGAAGCCGAAGCGGTTGTAGAAGTCTTCGCGGTGCGCGGGCGCCTGCACGCGCACCGGCGCGTCCGGCCAGCGCGCGTGCGCGGCGGCCAGCACGTGTTCGATCAGCGCGTCGATCGTCCCGTCTTCGCGATGCGCGGCGCTCGTCAGGATCTTGTCGATCGTCGTTTCGGGATCGATGTCGTCACCCGGCATGAGACGCGCATACGCGGCGATCGACGGCCGTTCGCCGCGCTTGTCGGTTGCGAACACGTGGATCGCGAATTCGTCCTTGCCGTCGATGTCGAGATACGTGTGCGCATCCTCGACGACCAGGACTGCGTTGCGTGCGCGAAGGATCATGTAAAGCTCGTTCGAATTCAGATGCCTGAATTCGCAGCATGTCCAGTCCATGATGGAGAGTCCTCGTTTCTGGGCCGCGTGCCGCGTCGTGCGGCGCTGGGTTTTGTGCGCCGCGACATGAGATGCTTCCGATGCGGCCTATTGTCGCCAAGATACGGGCGTCCCTCGTGCCGTTCTGTTCGTAAGCGTACCGTGCTCGTGACGAGCGGGACGCGGCGTGCGGCATGCCGACGTGCGCGGCGCACGCGAGCCGCTGCGCCGATCCTTGCGTACTGTGCGCTTCCGCACATAGGGCATCCGCGCTTGTTCGGATAATGGCCGTCATGCGATGACGACGCGCCGCCGTGCCCGCCGCGCCGCTCGCTGACGACGCAACCTGCGTTCGCTTCGACGCGCCTATGCGCACATCAAAAGGACTTCCTGTTTGAAGGTAGCAATCGTTCACGACTGGCTGGTGGTGCATGGCGGCGCGGAGCGTGTGCTCGCGCAGATGATCGACTGCTTTCCGCAAGCCGACGTCTACAGCCTCGTCGATTTTCTCGACGACCGCTCGTGCCTGCGTGGCCGGCCGGTGCATACGTCGTTCATCCAGAAGCTGCCGTTCGCGCGCAGCAAATACCGCAGCTACCTGCCGCTGTTTCCGCTCGCGATCGAGCAGTTCGACCTGTCCGGCTACGACCTGATCCTGTCGAGCTCGTATGCGGTTGCGAAGGGCGTGTTGAACGGGCCGGATCAACTGCACGCGAGCTACGTGCATTCGCCCGTGCGTTACGCGTGGGATCTGCAGCACCAGTACCTGAACGAAGCGGGGCTCGCGCGCGGCGCGAAGTCGGCGCTTGCGCGCACGCTGCTGCATTACATCCGCAATTGGGATGCGCGCTCGGCGAACGGCGTCGATCTGCTAGCGGCGAATTCGCGCTTCGTCGCGCGCCGCATTCGTAAGACGTATCGACGCGACGCGACGGTCATCTATCCGCCCGTCGACGTCGATCATCTCGCGCTGCGCGACACGAAGGACGACTTCTATCTGACCGCGTCGCGCCTCGTGCCGTACAAGCGGATCGATCTGATCGTCGAAGCGTTTTCGCACATGCCGTCGCGCCGGCTCGTCGTGATCGGCGACGGGCCGGAGACCGGCAAGATCCGCGCGCTCGCGGGCCCGAACGTCACGCTGCTGGGCTACCAGCCGTTCGATGTGCTGCACGATCATCTTCAGCGCGCGAAGGCGTTCGTGTTCGCGGCGGAAGAGGATTTCGGCATTTCGCCTGTCGAAGCGCAGGCGTGCGGAACGCCCGTGATCGCGTACGGCAAGGGCGGCGTCTGCGAATCGGTGCGCGCGACGGGCGCGGCGCCGACGGGTCTGTTCTACGCGAAGCAGACGTGCGACGCGCTGATCGAGGCGATCGACCGGTTCGAGGCGATGCCGGCGGGCGCATTCGATCCGCGCGCGTGCCGCGCGAATGCTGAGCGTTTCAGCGCCGCGCGGTTCCGCTCGGCATTCTCGCGGTTCGTGCTCGAAGGCTATGCGGCCTTGCAAGCGGAATTGGGCGAGTCGTCGGGCGTCTCGATCGTCCCCGCGACGCAAGCCGAGCCGCCAGCGTCGCCGCTCTCGGCGGGCAGCGCGCCCGTCGAACGCGACGCGGCGACGTCGCCGCACGACGCCTCCCGGAACGAAACGCTCGCGCGCACTTGAGCGCGGGCGCTTCTTCTATCTGACGTGATGCGATTACTCGTTCTGTTAACCAATTTTGGCGACCCATTTCTTACCGCGCCGCTCGCCGTCGCGGTGTTGAGCTGGCTCGCGGCGACCGGACGCCGTCGCGCCGCGCTGTATTGGGCGATCGGCTTCGCGTGTGCGGTGGGCTTGGTCGCGTCGACGAAATTCGTCTACGCGGGCTGGGGAATCGGCATCGCCGCTTGGCGATTCACCGGCGTGAGCGGTCACACGATGCTCGGCGCCGCGGTGTATCCGCTCGTCGCGGCGATCTGCGTGCGCGACGCTCACGTACGGCGCGCATTGGCGGCGGGTCTCGCATTCGCGCTCGCGATCGGCATTTCGCGCGTGCTGCTCGGCTTTCATTCGTGGTCCGAAATCGCATCCGGTTGGCTGCTCGGCGCGGGCGTCGCGATGTCGACGGTGAGCCGCTTGCGGCGCGCCGGCGACGCGCATGCGAGCGCGGTTCGTTCGATGTCGATGCGAGCGGATCGCAACACGCATGCGCATGTCGGCGCCGTTGCTGCGCGACGTGCGGCGGGCATTTCGCGATCGACGATCGCGTTCGTCGCGGCGGCTTGCACGATCGCCTTGTCGTGCTACGGACGAAGCGCACCCGTGAGCGCATGGATTTCGCACACCGCGCCGAAAGTCGCCGAATGGAGCCGCGTCTGGCTCGACGATACGCGCTGAACGCGCGAGCCATATTCAAGCAACGCAGAGAAGCCACGCAGACATTCAACGAAATGACTCAACGGAATAACGCAAATGTCTTATCTCAATAAAAACCGGGCAGAAACCGATCGATCTGGAAGGATTTGTTTCATTCATACACAAACATTACAGCGCGACTGCGCCACAATGGACATGTCGTGTTGAAAGTGTCCGATTCCGCCTGTGTCAATTGCCCAATAAATGGTCAACGATGGTCAAATCAAGGTTGGGAATTCGATCGTAAAAGAGTGCGAATGGTAGAGTAACTTTGACAGTCGGCTTCATGAGCATGACGCAGTAATGCCATCCTGAGAGAGCGAGGTGATGAAGATTGCACGGTGCGCCGAGCGATCTTCCCGGACGAGTTCAACAAGCCCGGCCACGCGGGCGATTCGACGCGTGTCGCGGCTTTCGGAGCGGACCTTGCGTCACTTGTCCAAGGCCGCTTGCCGATCCCGCGGCGCGCCGCACGTGAAAAAAAGCGGCCGAAACGACACGTCGCCGCTTTCTTTGCGAAATCTAACCTTCAATCAGAGACCAAAGAGACATCTGACGTGCGCTCCCGAACGATACGAGCGAGCGCGTTCCGGCATCGTGTGCGGGCGGGGCGCGGCACGCCCCCATCTCGCGTTGCGTTGCCGGTAGGCGGACGATTGTCGGCTTTCGCCCACACATGGATTCGTCGAGTCACACAGTCAGTTCATTATCGGAGGCACCAGTGACGACTAGCGCGATCATCGGGGGTCTCTCCCGGAGATCCATCCGACAGCGGCCGCTGATTTACTGGACGCATCAGCCATCGACCCTGCTGCGCAGGGAGCTCGCGCGCCGCGACTGGAAGATTTCCGTCGTCACGAGCGCGAACCAGGTGCGCGCGACGGCAGGCGAAGTCACGGGCGGCATTCTCGATCTGAGCGCCGTATCGATCGAAGAGATGAACGCGGTCGCATCCGTGTGCGCGTCGCTGCGCAACGTCGCGTGGGTCGCGCTCGTCGAAGCGCATCAGGCGAACGTGCCGGAGGTGCGCACGCTGCTGCGCGATTACTGCTTCGACTACATCACGCTGCCGGCGTCGCATCAGCGGATCGCCGACGCGGTCGGCCACGCGTACGGCATGGAATGTCTGTTCGCGCCGAGCACGGCGCCCATCGCGTCCGCGGATCAGGGGATGATCGGCACCTGCGACGCGATGCTGCAACTGTTCGACACGGTGCGCCGCATCGCGCGCACCGACGCGCCCGTGCTCGTGTCGGGCGAGACGGGCACCGGCAAGGAACTCACGGCGGCCGCGATCCATCAGCATTCGGCGCGCCGCGCGGGGCCGTTCGTCGCGGTGAACTGCGGCGCGATTCCGCCGCATCTGCTGCAGTCCGAACTGTTCGGCTACGAGCGCGGCGCGTTCACGGGCGCGAACACGCGCAAGATCGGCCACGTCGAAGCGGCGAACGGCGGCACGCTGCTGCTCGACGAGATCGGCGATCTGCCGCTCGAGAGCCAGGCGAGCCTCCTGCGCTTCCTGCAGGAGCGCACGATCCACCGGCTCGGCAGCAGCGAACCCGTGCCCGTCGACGTGCGCGTCGTCTCGGCGACGCACGTCGACTTGCGCGGCGCGATGAACGACGGGCGCTTCCGTGCGGACCTGTATCACCGTCTTTGCGTGCTGCGCGTCGATCAGCCGCCTCTGCGCGCGCGCGGCAAGGACATCGAGCTGATCGCGCGGCACATGCTCGAGCGTTTTCGCGCCGATTCGCGGCACCGTGTGCGCGGCTTCTCGACCGATGCGATCTCGGTGCTCTACAAGCACGACTGGCCGGGCAACGTGCGCGAACTCATCAATCGCGTGCGCCGCGCGCTCGTGATGGCGGAAGGGCGGCTCATCACCGCGCACGACCTCGAGCTCGACCATTGCACCGAGGTCGCGCCGCTGTCTGTCGCCGCGATTCGCAAATCGATCGAGCGGGAAGTGATCGAGCTCGCGCTGCTGCGCAATCGTGGGCGTCTGGCCGGCACCGCGCGCGAGCTCGGCATCTCGCGCGCGACGCTGTATCGATGGATGGAAGCGTACGGCATCGAGCGTCCGCGCAGCACCGCTTCGTCCAGTTGAGGCGCCGGCGCGCCGCGGCGAAAGCGGCGCGTTCGTGCGAGCATCGTCGCCGTCAGGACGACGCGGCCGCATCGGCGGCAGCCGAGTGCGGCGCGCCGTGCCGCCGGCCGGCCGGCCGGATCCGCGGCTGCGGTCCGCGCGTCTTGTCTTCCCAACCCGTCAACGTGTCGATGCAGAGCGCGATGACCATCTCGGCCGCCGACGTGCCGTACACCGAATGATCGAGCAGGCGGATCATCTCGACGCTCACGAGCGGCGAGCGCCTGAATGCGCGGCGCGGCGAGCCGAAGTAGCGGCTCAGCTCGTCGACGCCGGGATCGAATTCGCCGTAGACGAGCATCGTGTGGACATCGCGGTCCGTGAGCGCCTTGATCAGGCCGCGCGGCGTGTCGTGTTTCGGCGGCCGGCCGAACCGTTCGGCGAGGCGTCCTGCCGGCTCGCTCAGGCGCGCGGTCACGTGGCGGCGCAGCGCGCTCAGCACCGGGCGCAGGTCGCGGCCTTCGCGCAGCAGCCGGCGCCATTTGTCCCAGTCGCGCATCGACGCGAAATAGCCGCGCGCGGAGTTCGTCTGCTGCTTGCGCGCTTCGGCGATCGTGAGCCCGCGCGGCCAGATGAAGCGCGGCAGATTGACCGCGATCACGCCGACGGTCGCATGCGCATGCGCAGCCGCATGCAGCGCGGCGAACGCGCCCGAGCACACGCCGAATGCGACGACCGGCCGACGGCAGCGCGCGCCGAGCCAGTCGGCGGCCGCGGCGACGTCCGCGATCGCCGGATCGGAATACAGCACCACCGACTGATCGTCCGGCGCCCGCGCGCCGCTGTCGCCGATGCCTTCGATGTCGACCCGCAGCGATGCGATGCCGCGTTGCGCGAGCGTGCGCGCGAGCCGTACGCCGATGCGGCCGTCCGCGCTTCGCGGATTCGCCGCGGTGTTCGCGATCAGCAGGCACGGCGTGCCCGCGCGAGCAGGCGCGACGGGTTCGCACAGGGTGCCGACGAGCCGCTTCGCACCGATGTGGACGAGCGTTTCGGCGACGCCGTCGAACGCGAATGTGATCGGCGGCGGGGCTTTCGTCACCGCATGCGCCGCGCGCGTTGCATTTGAAGCGTTCGCTGCGTTGGCCGCGTTGGCCGCGGCGGCGGTCTCGGCGATGCGCGATGCGATCGCGATCGCCTCATCCGACGCCGGTGCGGCGGCCGTGAGATCGTCGCGGACGGCCGCAGCCGGTTCCGCCGCACGCTCGCCGCGCCCGATCCAGCGCGCGATCGATTCGAGCGCCGCGAGCGGCACGCGCGAGCGCGCGCCTTCCTGTAGCGCGTTCGGCCATTCCGGGAAAGACTCGACGTCCGTCGACACGCCGCGCGCGACGAGGGCGGCGCGCAGCGCGGGACCGTCGCCGTAGTCGGTATCGACGAGCAACGCGGCGCGCGGCGGCGCGATCGTCGCCGCGACCGCGTCGTTCAAGTCGACCTGCTTCAGATCGGCGACGAAATCGGCCGGGTAGCGATGGCCGAGGATGTTGAGCCACGGTTCTTCGTGATGCTGCTCGCGGATCGCGGGCGGCGTCGTGTCGAGCCAGCGCTTCTGCACGACCGACAGCTCGCGCAGATAGGCGCGGCCGCGCACGACGGGCGCGAGCGCGACGAACGCATCGACGGCGGGCGCATCGTCGCCCGCGAGCGCGAGCATCGCGAACGCGGCGCCTGCGCGCAGGCCGACGAGCGTGACGTCGTCGACGGGCGCGCTGTCGCGCAGCACGGCGAGCGCGCGCCGCACGCTCGCGACGCTCGCGGGCAGCCGCCCCGGCGCGAGATCGTCGCCCGCCGAATCGCCCGCGGACGGGTAATGAAAGCGCAGCACCCACATGCCGTCGTCGGCGAGACGCTCGGCGAGCGCGCGGACCACCTTGTGCGTCCACAGCGCCTCGTGTCCGAGCGCTTCGCAAATGACGGCGCCGCGTCGCGTGCGCCCCTCATGCAGCCATCCTAAGCAATCGTCGAATCGAATTGGTCTCAATTTTCTATCCTCGGGCGAACGGTCTTGTTGGAATTCAGTGCGCGCACCTCGATCGCGGGCGGCGCAGGGCGAGCTGCGGGCGCGTCGGGCGGATTGTCGTCGGAAGCGGGGGAATGAGGGTCGGCGGAGAGCTCGATTCGCGCGGCGGCACCCGGCGCGAGATGAAACCAGTCGAGGTCCGGCAGCAGGCCGGGCGCGACGACGTGCACGTAGCGCGCGAACGTGCGCGTCTGCACGTCGACGTGCCAGCGGCCGTCGCGATACGCGGCGCTCGCTTCGAGGCCGATGTCGCCGCGCTCGAACACGGTCGGCGCGGTACGTTCCGGGAAGTGGAAGGCCTGCGACAGCAGCGCGCCGTCGACCGCATACAGCGACGCGATCACGACGTCGTGCTCGCGCGGGCCGAAGCGATACGCGTACGTGAAGTCGAAGAATCGTCCGAGCAGATCGGCGGAGTTCATGCATACGCCGGCACGGGCGTCGATGCGCATCGCATGGTTCACGCGCACGAGCGGCGTCCTGCCGTCACGCAGCGCGACGAGCTCGATGCGAGCGTCGAGCGGCGCGGGCGTGTCGTTGAGCACGTGCACGTCGAGGCCGTTGAGCCCTTCGTCGGTCAGCAGGATCTGTCGCGGCTGGCACACGTGCCTGAACGCATGCCAGGCGGATTTCGGCCGGCCATGCGCGTCGACGAGGCCCCAGCCGGCGCCCGGCATCACGTCCTGGAATTGCCAGACGAGCGCGCCCGCGCACGACGAACCGACGCGCCGCCATTCGGACAGCGTCTCGGCGACGAGATCGGCGACGATCGCGCGCGACAGCGTCAGATAGCGTGCGGGATCGCTGCCGCGCAGACGCGCGGGCTCGACGCCATACAGCGTGCGCAGGTAATGGTCGCGCACGTCGTCGAAGTCCCACGGCGCGCCTGGATCGCGCGGCACTGCGCGTTTCCAGCTCGGCTCGTGCGCGGCGGGCGAGCCGATCGATGCGAGCGTCGCGTCGCACGGCACGTTCGCGAACGCGAGGCACTCGCTCGCAAAGCGCACGCCGGCGCGGCGCGCGTCCTCGGGAGGCCGCAGATACGCGCCGACGCCGTAGTAATGCGTGACGCCTCCGCGCGGCGCGAACGGCAATACGCCGCCGTGCGGCGAATCGGCCACGTAGATCGCATCGGGCCGATGCGCGGCGCAGAGCTCGGCGAGTAGCTGCCCGGTGAGGGGCGTGCGGCGCTCGTCGGGCGCGAGCCCGACCATCGCCGCTTGCTGCGCGATTTCACTGCCGCCGCACAGCACGGCGATCGACGGCCGCGCGGCATGCCGATCGAGAAACTGCTCGGCTTCGCGCTTCAGCGACTCGGCGAAGCGCGGGTCGGCCGACGGATAGTCGAAGTTCGCGAGCATGAAATCCTGCCAGACGAGCAGGCCCAGTTCGTCGCACAGCGCGTAGAACGCGTCGGCTTCGTAGATCATCGTGCCGCCGACGCGGATCATGTTGCAGCCGGCGTCGCGCGCGAGCGCGAGCGCGCGGCGGTATGCGGCGGGATCGGCCTGCAGGCCGACCGGGTCCGCGCTCGTCCAGCACGCGCCGCGCGCGAAGATCGGCGTGCCGTTGACCGACAGCGCGAAGCCCTGGCCATCGTCGCCGCGTTCGACGGCGAGCGTGCGAAAGCCGGTTTTCGCGAGCGGAATCGTCGCGCTGCCGATTTCGACGCCGACGTCGTACAGCGCGGGCTCGCCGTGCGTGTGCGGCCACCACGGCGTGACATTCGGAATCCTGAGCGTCGCGCGCGCGGTGCGCGGGCCGGTTATCTCGAGCGCCGCCGCGTGCGCGCCGCACATGAGTTGCGCGTGCGACGCGTTCGCGAGCGGCGCGGCGAATTCGAGTGTCGCGTCGAGGATGCCGTCGCGGCCGTCGAGCGTCGCGCGCAGCGTGTCGCGCAGGATCGTCGGCGCGCCGGCCGGATTCGCGATTTCGATGGCGCGCCACGGCCCGATCGGCTCGATCGCCGGAAACCAGCCGGGCATCCGGCCGAGGAGCGTCGCGCGCACGCCGCGCAGCGCGGGCGTGTCGACGAGGCGCGTGCGCCAGCGCGCACGGCCGCGCGGCGGGTGCGCGGCGAGATGCCGGTCGAGCGAGCGGAAGCAGACGGAGAAGCGGTTCGCGCCGCTGAGCGTCACGGCGACGTCGTGCGCGACGTACATGTTGTCCGAGCAGAGCAGCAGCGTATCGTCGAGCCAGATCTCGGCGATCGTCGCGAGGCCGTTCAGGCGGACGATGCGCGGACCCGCGCCGCGCAAGGTCGTCCGATACCAGTAGTCGCTGTCGCCGAGCGGATACGGATGCGCGGGATCGAAGCGCCGCGCGGCGGCGAGCGCCTGCGCGACGGTGCCGGGCACGGGAGCGGCGCACCAGCCGGCTTCGCAGAGTTCGCTCGGTCGAGCGATCGCGCCAGCGGGCGTCGCGATCAACGTCCATTCGGCGGCGCTGCGCGCCACGCGATCCGGCGCGGATTTCATCTGACTGCGGAGACGGGCCTCGGCGGCACGTACCGCGTGCCGAACGGCGGATTCGACTCGGCCTTGCCGGGCGGCGCGATTCGCGCGACGCCGTCGACGAGCGACGCATACGCGCGCTCGAGAATGTCGAGACTGCTTTCGCCGCGCTCCTCCTTGCCGCGCGCGCTCGCGCGCGCGAGACGGAATTCGAGCACCATCGATTCCGACGCGATCGTGTCGCACGCGGCGACGAGCGCGTCGAACGGCCCGCTGCAGCCGCTCGCCTCGAGCCAGCGCAGATAGCGGCCGAACAGCTCGAAGTTCGCGCCGAGCTGCCGCAGCGTGTTGAACGAATACGCGTGGAAGTACGAGATCGGCTGCGACGCGATCGTCTTCGCGTCGCGCGCGAGCTGCTGGCGGAACGCCGCGATCGGATTCGACGTCGGCCGCCGCTTCAGATGGCGCGTCAGAAGCGCGAGCGACGCTTCGCACAGCTCGCGTTCCTCTAGCGGCTTGAACCGGCGCTTCGCGCATTCGACGTACGGCACGAGCTGCGACGGCGCGTGCTTGCCGAACAGGCCGTCGTAGTCGATGCCTTCCGCGAGGTAGTAGCCGCTGTTGTGGAAGTAGCCGACGCGGCGCCGCTCGCGGTCGATCGCGTCGATGCCGATCGTCGTCTTCGTGTGCTCGGTCTGATAGCTGTTGCCGCGCGTATCCGGCAGATACCACGCGTCGACTTCGACGAGCATCAGATGGCCGCGCGCGACCTGGTTCTCGACGTGCACGTCGACCGGCTCGAAGATCGCATGCTCCTGCACGACGATTCCGTACAGCGTCTCGAGATCCTCGAACGGAAACTTGAAGAACGAGAACTGGTCGCCCTCGAAGTCGAGCGTGATCGTAAACGGCAGCGCCGCATACGGATTGAGCCCCCACCAGCCGAGCACCTCGATCCACAGATCGACGTAGCAGTTGGTCTGCTTCCAGACCATCTGCGGCCCGTGCAGCGCATGCGGCCGGTAGTGCCGCACGCGATGCCGGATGTCGGTGAAGATTTCTTCGAGCGACGCGCCGTTCGCCGGCGCGTCGAGCAGGATGCTGCTCATCGATGTCCCCACAGAACGTCGCGTACCGCCTGCGGCCATGCGTCGAGATCGAGGCCGTGATGCCTGAAGAGGCCGAGCGTCAGGCGCTCGAGGCCGAAGCCGACGCAGCCCGTGTGCGCGACCTCGGCGTCGGCCGTCTTGATGCCCCACAGCAGGCCGAAGTGGTCCATGTGGTAGTTGAAGCTCAGGCACGCGGTCAGGCGTCCGTCGTATTCGATCGGAATCAGGAGTTCGAACTTCAGGTTCTGGTCGCGCTGGCTGCTCGCGACGATCTTGCCGCCGCGGCCGAAGAACGGATCGTTCGCGAGGTCGATGCTGTTCGGCAGCCGCAGCGCTTCGATCATCCGCGTGCCGCGCTCGATCCAGTCCTGGCGGAACGCGAGAATCTGTTCGGGCGTGCCGATGCGGATGTATTCGCGCATCCGGAACAATTGCATGCGCGTCGGATCGAGCGACGGTTCGTGACGGAAGCAGTACGAGAACGCGTCGACGATCCGGCCGCCGGCGGGCAGCGCGCCGCGCTGCGCGATGACGGGATAGACCGGATAGCACGCGGCGGGCGTCATCACGACGTAGGTCGGCTTCTGGCTTTCGGTCCAGTCTTCGCCGCGATCGAGGCATTGCAGCACGCGCTGATGATCGTGCTCGCCGCCGCAGAAGCTGTGCACGGTGCCCGCGAGCTGCGGGAAGCTCTTCAGATATTCGCTGCGCTCGAACTCGGGGCGGCTCATCGCGGGCGGAAAGCGCAGCACTTCCGCGTGCTGGTCGGCGCCGAGGCGCGTGACGTAGGCGTCGAGCGCGTCGACGACGCGCTCGAACTTCTCGCTGCGGCCGAAGAGGCCCTGGATGCCCGTCGAGATCAGCAGCCCCGCTTCGACGAACTCGTCGCGCAGCGCGTTCACGCCGTCGCGATCGATGGGCGCCTGAGCCGTCTCGGCCGCGCGCGCGGAAGGATTGGTCATGTCGTTCAAATCTCTCTCTCCAGCGTTGACGGACGCAACGCGAGCAGCAGGTTGGCCGTGTTGGCTTCGATGCGGTCGTTGCTGATCATGAGCGGCGCCGAATGCAGGTCGCGGATGTGGCGGCCGAGCGTGTACGGCGTGCCGTTCTTGTACGACGCCATCCCGCAGATCATCGTCGCGTGCTTGACCACGTCGAGCGCGGTCGTCGACACGTAGGTCTTCAGCGTGTTGATCTCGGCCGCCTGCGCCATCGACGCGGACCACGAGCGGGCGGCGCTGTGCTCATGCAGGCGCAGCGCGCCGTCGATGCGCGCCTGCATCGCCTGCAGCAGCGCGAGCGCGTCGGCGATCCGGCGGCCGGACGGCGGCAGCGCGCCGCCTTGCTTCTGCATCTGCGCGCGGAAGAACTGGTGCGCGCGCAGGAATGCGTCGTTCGCGATGCCGGTCCACACGGCCGCCCACAGGATGTGCGACGTCGGCACCATGGTTCGCTCGGCGACTTGCGCGAACGGCACGGGGAAGATCTGCTCGCAGTGGCCGCGCGCGTCGAGCGCGAAGCCGTCGCTGCAGGTGCCGCGCATGCCGAACGTGTCCCAGCCGCTGCGCCGCGTGAGCGTCGCGTTTTCCTTCAGCAGCGTGACGAGCACTTGCTCGGCGGCGGGCGCGTCGCGATCGCGCCGCGCGGTCACGAGGATCGCATCCGCCTGCGCGCCGTACGAGATCGTCGGCGCGAGCTTCGCGAGCGTGAACGTGCCGCCTTCGGCTTCGATCGCGCAGCGGCTGTTGCGCAGATTGCCGCCGACTTCTTCTTCGGATGTCGCGGACGCGAGCAGCCATTCGCGCTCGGCGAGCTGTTCGACGAAGCGGCGATGCCAGTCGCTCGACAGCGCGTGATCGACGATGCTCGCGACTTGCGTCTGATGCATCGCGTAGATCATCGCGGCCGACGAGCAGGCCTGGCCGATGATCCGGCACGCGCCGGCGACGGCCGCAAGCGATGCGCCGCGGCCGCCCAGTTCGACCGGTACGAGCGCGCCGAGCAGGCGCTCTTCGCGCATTGCGTCGATCGCTTCGGTCGGAAAGCGCGCGTCGCGATCGACTGCGTCGGCGAAGCGCGCGGCGACTTGCGCGACGCGGCGCGCGGCTTCGTTCAACGCGTGATCGTCGGCGAGCAGGGATGCGACGGCAGCGACGCGTGCGTTGCCGGTTTCGGCGTCGAAGCGCTTCATGCGGATTGCGCGGCACGCTGCAGATGCGTGACGGCGCCGGCAAGCGAATCGATGCTCTGGAACAGCTGGCGGTTCAGCATTTCGTCCGGAATCTCGATGTTGAAGCGCTTCTCGATGGCGAGCATCAGCTGAATCGTGTTCAGCGAAGACAGGCCCGCTTCGTAAAGGTCGTCGCTGTCCGCGATATGGTCGATCGACGCTTCGAGATGTGCGACGTCCTTGATGATTGTTCTCAATTCGTTTTTCATCTGGCGGCTCCGGCTTGGATGAGGGTCCCCGTATCTGCGGGCAAGACATATGACGCCCGCGTGGCGTATGCCGGGTAGTAGACCATCGGGCATGCGGCGGTTCTGTTCGGCACCTAACCGACGGTGTCGGGCGTCGCGCCGAAGACGGGAGGCGTGCGCCGCGCGTGCGGCGCCGGTGTCGTGCGAAGCGCGCGCCGCCGCGAGCGAGCGGCGCGGAGCGGGCTAGCTGCGCAATTCGGTGAGCGCGCCGGACGCGCTCGTCGGCGCGGACAAGATCTTCTTCATCTCTTCGCGAATGATCTTGTCGCATCCGCACGATTGCGCTTCGAGCCCAGGGAGATCGACGAGGATGATCGAGCTGCGGTACTGGCGGATCAGCCCCGTCTTCTGGATGTCGCCGGCCGCGTCGGTGACGGTCTCGCGGCGCACGCCGAGCATCTGCGCGAGCATGCTGTGCGTGACCTGGATTTCGACGCTTCGCGAGCGGTCGTACGCGAGCAGGAACCAGCGGCACAGCTGGTTCTTCAGCACGTGATGCCGGCTGCAGAACGAGATCTGCTTCGCCTGCGCCATCAGCAGGTGCGTGCAGCGAAACACCGCCTGGCGCATCTGCATCGATTCCTCGAGCAGATTCGACAGCACGCGCGCGTTGAGCCGATACGAGAAGCCGTCGCGGCACGTGATCACGCGGCACGGAATCGCGCCGTCGCTGCCGACGAGCTGCGGGCTCACGATCCCTTCGTTGCCGATCTCCGCGATCTCGAGCGTCATGCCGTCGGACGATGCGT
Organism: Burkholderia oklahomensis C6786; assembly: GCF_000959365.1. Taxonomy (NCBI): domain Bacteria; kingdom Pseudomonadati; phylum Pseudomonadota; class Betaproteobacteria; order Burkholderiales; family Burkholderiaceae; genus Burkholderia; species Burkholderia oklahomensis. The sequence goes on along the minus strand of NZ_CP009555.1, from coordinate 1,094,730 downwards.
ACTGGATCGAGATGACGGTCGTGACGGGCAGATAGACGTGTTCGAGCGGCATGCCCGGTTCGCACAGCACCTGGCCGGACTTCACGTGCACGAGCTGCAGGTGGCTCGCGAGCGTCGCGCGCTCGGCGACGCCGAGCGATGCGAGGAAGCGGTTGGCGTCGGTGCGGTGCGGCAGCTCGATGATGCCGCCGGCCCTCGTCGCCGGCTCTTTGAATTCGCGGTAGGTCACGGCTTGTCCTTTCCGGATCGGGGATCCGGAGCAACGGCGCAGAGCCTGGCCAGGCTCTGCGCGCAATCGAGCCTGCCTGGCTAGACAGGTACGATTTTTATTTGTTAATTCAGCTTGACGTTGAAAATGCAATTACAGATTATCACGTCGGATTTTTTGACGTTTGCATCCGATGCGCGTTTCACAAATTTTGACATTTAGGAATTTTCCTAAATCTATTTCGGATGAACTTAATTACTTCGGGAAAGGATAATTTGTTTTGCCATTTTTAATGGAACCGGTACCTGTATTTTGGGTATTTATTTCCGATTTCGGCGGGCGTTCAGAAATTTTTACCTTTTTACGACGGCTGGGTTCGGCGAGCTTTTTGTAATTTCGCTAAATTGTTTGCAATCAATGGCTTGCGTGAGTTGTGTGGGCTGGGTGACAGATTGTATCCGTCTCTCGCTGACTCACATCTGAGACAGTTTCCCGAGAACCGCTGCGAACTCTCGTTTTATCGAGATGAAATGTTCATATCATTCCATTCGTGCCTGTAAATGTTCGCAAACCGTTGTGATGAAAGGGCTAAGCGCTAAGCGGCAAAGGTTGCGTAAAGATTACGAAATTGTTAGATGAGACACCTGCTGTCGCCCGATCTGTATCAAAGTGTCCGCGAATGAGACGCTTTCGGTTGGCGGAAAATATTCGGATAGGAATTGTCTGGCCAATGCCTTTATATATTAAGGAACTGTACCAATTGGCACGTTAATCGCTTAAGGGTTTTCATCCCCCGCCAAGAGGGTGATGCGTCAGTTTGTATGAGGACGACCAGAAGGGCCGCCGACACGATTCCGAGGAACATACGATTCTTGCTGTGACCGTGTCTTGCGAAAAACGGAATCCTGCGCCGCGACTCGAGCGGCGCTGACAAACCGGGACACGAACATGCTTCATCAGACCAATGGTTTTCATGCCAACGCCCTGCTGGGCTCGCTCGCCGACGACAGTCTCCGCGCGCTCGCGCCGCATCTCGAGCTCGTGAAGATCAAGAGCGCGCAACTGCTCTGCGAAACCGACGAGCCGATGCGTCATCTGTATTTCCCAACCACCGCGATGATGTCGGTGCTGTATCTGATGGAGGACGGCGCGATGGTCGAAGTCGCCGCGGTCGGCAGGGAAGGCGTCGTCGGCGTGTCGACGCTTGCTGATTACGGCTGCGGCTGGGCGTCGGGCCGCGTCGAGGTGCGCAGCGGCGGCTTCGCCTATCGCGTGCCGACCCAAGTGTTCCGGCGCGAATTCGACCGCTCGCTCGACACCTATCAATTGATGCTGCGCTATTGGCAGGCTGCGATGACGCAAATCGCGCGCAGCGCGCTCTGCAACCGTCATCACTCCGTCAGCGAGCAACTGAGCCGCTGGCTGCTGCTCGCGCACGATCGCGTCGAAGGCGACGAACTCGCGGTCACGCAACAGACGATCGCGAACATGCTCGGCGTGCGTCGCGAAGGCATTACCGAAGCGGCGGGCAAGCTGCAGGAGGCGGGGCTCATCCGCCAGCGCCGCGGACACATCACGGTGCTCGACCGGCACGGCCTCGAAGCGCACGCGTGCGAGTGCTATGGCGTGATTCGCGGCGAATTCAACCGCCTCATCCTCGAGGCGACGCGCGAAGCGCGCACACCGCAGCCGATTCCGGCGGAAGGCCGGCCGCTACGCGTCGCCGGCTATCGCGGCGCCGTGCGTTCGGCCGCTTGAGACGACAGAACAGGGAAAGTGGAGATTCGGCAATGTTGGGACTCTTGAACAAGCTGCTCGACGTGGTGCTCGTGGCGGCAGGGGCGCTGCTCGCGCAGGTGCTGTACGACGGCGGCACGTTCGACGTGTCGGATGCACAGCGCACGGCCGTCGCGCTGCTGTGCGCGCTGACGCTGATCGTCTTCCCGGCAATCGGCGTCTACGACGGCGCGCGCGAGCAGATGTCGTATCGCACGCTGTCGCGCGTGCTGCTCGGCTGGCTCGGCGTCGCCGCGATCGCCGCGGCGTTCACGCTGGTGCTGAGTCGCGACGCCGACGTGTCGCTCGCCTGGCTCGGCCGGACGATGCTGATGTCGGGTGCGGTGCTGCTGCTCGGCAAGGCGTCGATCCACGGCATGCTGACCGGTTTGCGCCGGCCGGGCGCGAAGCCGCGCGCGGTCGCGATCGTCGGCTCCGAGGTCTATGGGCGTGCGGTGCTCGAGCAACTGCGCGCGTCGTCGTCGCACGGCTATGAGGCGGTTTGCGTGTTCGACGACAGCGTGCGCGTCGCCGATGCGGGGCGCCATGTCGGCGGCGTGCCAGTCGTCGCCGATCTGCGCGAGCTGAAGCGCCGCGTGCGCGCGGGCGCGATCGACGAGGTCTGGCTCGCGCTGCCGCTGTCGCACGAGCGGCAGATTCAGCGGATCGTGCGCGAGTTTCGTCACGATTTCGTGAACCTGCGCTTCCTGCCCGACGTGCGCGGCATCACGTTCTTCAACCGGTCGATCACGCAGGTGGTCGGCATGCCCGCGATCAATCTCGCGACGAGCCCGCTGTCGATTCCGCAGCTCTGGCCGAAGTTCATGTTCGATCGCCTGTTCGCGCTCGCGGTGCTGATTCCGCTGTCGCCGATTCTCGCCTCGCTCGCGCTCGCGGTGAAGCTGTCGTCGCCGGGCCCCGTGCTGTTCCGGCAGAAGCGCAAGGGCGTCGACGGCCGCGAGTTCGAGATCCTGAAGTTCCGCACGATGCGCGTGCATGCCGAGGAGGGAGGCGTCGTGCGCCAGGCCTCGCGCAACGATTCGCGGATCACGAAGGTCGGCGCGTTCCTGCGCCGCACGTCGCTCGATGAGCTGCCGCAGTTCTTCAACGTGCTGTTCGGCCAGATGTCGGTCGTCGGTCCGCGTCCGCACGCGCTCGAGCACGACGACATCTACAAGGAGCTCGTCGACGGCTACATGTACCGCTATCGCGTGCGTCCCGGCATCACCGGCTGGGCGCAGGTGAACGGTTATCGAGGCGAGACGCGCAAGGTCGAGAAGATGGCCGCGCGCGTGAAGTTCGACCTCTTCTACATGCAGAACTGGACCTTCTGGTTCGACATCAAGATCATCCTGATCACGCTCGTCAAGGGATTCGTCGGCCGCAACGCGTTCTGAGCGCGCACCGTTCGAACGACACCGAGATCGTCTTCGACGACCACGCTACCAAGGAGAAACGACAAGATGTTGAAGCCCCTAGCATGGGCGAGCGCCGCGGCGCTCGCCTTGTCGGGCTGTGCGCTGGCCCCGGGACCGGCGCTCGATTCGAGCCGCATGAACGACAACCTGAGCGCACCGACGGATTCGACGGTGTACGACGTCAAGCTGATCACGCCGCAGCTCGTCTATACGCTCAAGCAGGCCGACGAGGCCGACACGCGCGCGAAGGAAGCAGGCATCGCGCAGAGCCTGCCCGCCGCGCCGGCCGACTATCGCGTCGGCCCGGACGACGTGCTCGGCATCGTGGTCTGGGACCACCCCGAGCTCACGCGCGGCGGCGGGAACGGCACCGGCGCGGACACGTCGCCGCTCGCCGACATCGGCACGCTGCAGGCGTCGGGCGGTCTCGGCGGCGTACTGCCGCAGCAGGTCAGCGCATTCGGCACGAACGGGCAGGGCGAGGTCGACTCGCCGGGCCAGCGCGTCGCCGCCAACGGCACGATCTTCTTTCCGACGCTCGGCCGCGTGCGCGTCGAAGGGATGAGCCCCGTGCAGATCTCCGCGCTGCTCGCGCGGCGTCTGAACAAGCAAATCAGGAATCCTCAGATCGACGTGCGCGTGACGCAGTACCGCAGCCAGCGCGTGCAGGTGACGGGCGACGTGAAGAACCCGGGGCAACTGTCGCTGACGGGTTCGCATCTGCGCGTCGTCGACGCGATCAACCGCGCGGGCGGCGGCAATCCCGACGCGGATCTGCAGCGCGTGCTCGTCACGCGCGGCGATCGGGTGATGACGATCGACGTGAACCGCATCCTGAATCGCGGCGACCTGCGGCAGAACGTCGTGCTGCAAGCGGACGACATCGTCCACGTGCCCGACCGCACGCAGAACCGTGTGTTCGTGATGGGCGAGGTGCCGAAGCCTCAGACGGTGTACATGAACCAGGGGCAGCTGTCGCTCGCGGACGCGTTGAGCGCGGCGGGCAGCATCGATCCGACAGGGGCGAATCCGCGGCAGGTGATCGTGATTCGTCATCCGAACCCGCCTCTCGCTCAGGCGCCCGGCGTGCAGAGCGGGCTGCAGGAAGGCTTGAAGAAGGTCAACTACGCGCCCGAGCACAACAAGCCCGACGTGTTCCGTCTCGACATGACGCAGGTGGACGCGCTGATGCTCGCGACCGAGTTCGACATGAAGCCGCTCGACGTCGTGTATGTCGGCACCGCGCCTGCCGCACGCTTCAACCGGATGCTCGCGCAGATCCTGCCGACCGCCGAATCGTTCTATCTGATCTGGTCGGTGAGCCGCGGGCGCTGACGCACGCGAATGCGGCGCACGGCCGGATTCACGTGCCGTGCGCCGCGTTGTGCGACGGAACGCACAGACCGCGCGCGACGGAATGACGACACTTGAACGTGTATAGCGCGCATCCGCGAACGTCGCGAATGCGTTCGTCAACCGGGTGTCGTCACGCCGTTGCTGCCGCCATGAACCTGTCTTCCTCCTTATCCGAGCCTTCGCCGCACGCGCTGCGCGATCGTCAGGACTTCGATGCAACGTCGGCGAGCGCGTCGCAGGCGGCGGGCGCGGTGCACGACGCGCCGCATCACGCCGTGTTCGCCGGCGAGCGCGCGAGCGCCGCGGCTTTGCCGACGCCTGTCGCGATCAACGGCAAGTTCACGTCGCAGCGCCTGACAGGGGTGCAGCGCGTCGCTCACGAATTCACGTCGGCGCTCGCGCGTCTGTTGCCGGGCGAGCGGAATCCGACGCTCGTCGTGCCGCGCGATCACGCGAGCGACGCGCTGCCGCCCGCGGTCGCGCGACGCGTCGTGCCGCGCTTGCGCGGCGCGCTGTGGGAGCAGCTCGCGCTGCCGTTCGCGACGCGCGGGCAGACGCTCGTCAGCCTCTGCAACGTCGGACCGCTCTTCAAGCGCAACCAGGTGGTGATGATTCACGATGTCGCCGTGTTCGACTTTCCGCAAGGCTATTCGCTCGCGTTCCGGCTCTGGTATCGCTTCGCGTTCTGGATGCTGAAGCGCAACGCGCGGCATATCCTGACGGTGTCGCGCTTCTCGAAGGAGCGGATCGTCGCGCGCCTCGGCGTCGCGCCGACCGACGTGTCGACGATCGTGTCCGGCGTCGATCACTTCGGTCGGATCGACAGCGATCCGTCGGTGCTCGAGCGGCTCGGCCTCGCATACGACGGCTTCGTGCTGATCGTCGGCTCGATCGCGCCCGGCAAGAACCTCGCGCGCACGCTCGACGCGATCGCGAGGCTCGAGCGCGCGCGTCCCGAGCTCAAGTTCGTGATCGCGGGCGGCAGCAACGTCAAGATCTTCGGCACGTCGACGCTCGGCGACAACGCAAGCGCGCGCAACGTGACGTGGGCGGGCTACGTGAGCGACGGCGAGCTGAAGGCGCTCTACGAGAACGCCGGCTGCTTCGTGTTTCCTTCGCTATACGAAGGATTCGGTCTGCCGCCGCTCGAGGCGATGTATTGCGGGTGCCCGGTGATCGTGTCGCGCGAGGCGTCGCTGCCCGAGGCGTGCGGCGACGCTGCGCTGTATTGCGACGCGCACGACGCGACCGACATTGCAGCCACGATCGCGCAGCTGATGGGCGATGCCGAGCTGCGGCGCGAGATGCGCGGGAAGGGACGGCGGCATGCGTCGCGATTCCGCTGGGACGTTGCCGCGAAGCAATTGATCGGCGTGCTGCGCGCGCTGGATTGACGGAACTCAGAACCGGTAGCCGAGCCCGGCCTGAATCACGTCGGTATCGCGATCGTAACGCGTGACGACGCGATTCCACGTGATGCGCGCGAGCCAGCGATCGTCGAACCGGTAGCTCGCGGATATCGACACGATGCCCGACACGCGGCCGTCGCCTTCGCCGGGGCGGCCGCGAATGTCGCGCTCGTTGAGCGTCAGATACGCGCCCGCGCCGGCCGACAGCGCGACCTTGTCGTCGAGGAACGCGCGCGTGAGCCAGAACTGCGATGCGATTCCGTTGCGGCGGATCGACTGCTTCGAGCCTTCGTACAGATAGGTCGCCGTCCAGTCGACGTATTTCGCGACGCCGCGCCGGTATTCGAGGCTGCCGCCGAGCGCGCTCGGCGAGCGCCGGCTGTTGAGGATCGTCTCGCCCAGCATCGCGGTGACTTCGTTCGCGGTCACGCGGCCCCTGCGGCTCGCCGCATAGTCGCGCGGGCCGGGCGTATCCGGCGCGTCGAGCTGATAGCCGATGCCGAACATCAGCGAGGTCGTGTTCGGCCCGCTGAACACCTGGGTCCGGTTCACCTGCAGTTGCGCGAGCCAGCGATGCGACGTGTAATACGCGGCGCGCACGCTCATCAGCACGCCCCAGCCGTGCGAGTTCGAATAGCCGCGGCCTTCGGTGGCCGCGGTCGTGTCGAAGTAGCGGTACGGGCCCGCGCCTGCCGAGATCACGAGGCGGTTGTCGCGCAGCGGCAGCCGGCCCCAGAGCTGGACCGCCTGGCCGTCGCGATGATGATTCGGAATGTGTCCCTCGTTGTACCAGGTGAAGCCCGCGGCCGCGTAGCGGCCGAGCCCTTCCTGATAATCGAACGCCCACGCGTAGCTATGACCGCCGCCGCCCGTGAGCAGGCCGCCGAACAATGCGAATTCCTGCGCATGCGCGGATGTCGCGGCGAGCGCGGACAGGCAGAGGGCGCTTCGCAACACGAGCCGGGGGAACCGAGCGACGCGAAGCGGCGGCGACAAGTGGTAAATCGGCACGATCTTGCACATTGTTTCATTCGAGACGAGCCGATTGTCGCGTAAATTGCGAAACAGCGCCGTGTCACGGGCGGAACGATGCTGATTTCGCTCATGGCGGCGCGTGCGCGAGCGGGTCGTTCGGAGGCAAAGCGGCGATGTCGCGCATGCCGTGCGGGCCGGGCGAAGTCGGCGCGAACGCGGTCCGCCGCCGCGCAGCCGCTGATCCGGTGTGGGGGCGCGCGTTGCCGGACGCGCAAAAAAAGCGGCCCGAAGGCCGCGTCAAAACTCGCAGATATTCCTTCGGACGGAAGGAAACAAGCAACTGTGTGCAGGCAGTGTAGCGAAACCCCGCATGCGGATTCAGAGGGTTTCGTGCAAATCTCTGTTCTCGGCGGCTGCTTGCCGCGCGCCGCCATCCGTGCGACGGCCGCCGAACGCGGCGCCGCGCGCCGACGAGCGAGACGGGTCGAGACGGGTCGAGACGGGCCGCCACTTTGCGTCGAGCGCCCCGCGCTCAAGATCGACTACCATCGGATGTCGGGCGGGCAGCGAGCTCGTCCGCGCAATACGGTCGGCGACCGCAAGGAGGGATCATGTTGACATTGCGCAAGATCGGAATCGGCGTGCTTGCGTGCGCACTCGCGGCGGGTGTCGCACATGCGGAGGCGGTGAAGCTCGTCGCGAACCTGCAGCCGTCGAGCGAAGTGCCGCCGACGACGAGCAAGGGCTCGGGCTCGCTCGACGCGACCTACGATACCGCGACTCGCACGCTGCGCTGGAACATCACGTACCGCGATCTGACGGGACCCGCGACCGCCGCGCACTTCCACGGCCCGGCGTCAGTCGGCCAGAACGCGGGCGTGCAGGTGCCGATTCCGAAGGATGCGCTCGCGAGTCCGATTGCGGGCGAGAAGGCGTTGACCGACGAGCAGGTCGGCGACCTGATGGCGGGCAGGTGGTATTTCAATGTGCATACGAAAGCCCATCCGGGCGGCGAGATTCGCGGCCAGGTCCGGCCGGCGAGCTGAGCCGGTCGATCCGGATTTAGAGGGGGCAATCGACGGGCGCGCGCCGAATCGCACGTAGTATCGTCACGTTTTTCCGGTTCGGAGTGCGTCCGATGAGTTGGCAAAGCAAGGTTGCGTGCTGGCTGCTGCGCCGGCAGTTTCGTCCCGAGACGCTGCGTCCCGTGATCGATCCGGCGCGTGCGCGGCGTCTGGCGAATCTGCGGATGCGCGTGCCGCGCCGTCCGCCCACGGGCTGGCGGCTGCGCGAGCGCTACGGCCCGGGCGACGCGCCGCTGCGCGGCGAATGGCTCGAGCGCGCGGACGCCGCGCCCGGCCGCACGCCGCAAAGCCGGATGCTGCTGTATTTCCACGGCGGCGGCTATTATTTTTGCTCGCCGCGGACGCACCGTCCGCTCGTGTTCGCGCTGACGAAGCACGCGGGCGTGCGCTCGTTCTCGCTCGACTACCGGCTCGCGCCCGAGCATCCGTTCCCGGCCGCGGTCGACGACGCGCTCGCGGCGTACCGGCAACTTGTTGCGGCCGGCACGCCGGCCGAGTCGATCGTGTTCGGCGGCGATTCGGCGGGCGGCGGCCTCGCGCTCGCGACGCTCGTCGCGCTGCGCGACGCGGGCGATCCGCTGCCCGCGGGCGCCGTGCTGTTTTCGCCGTGGACCGATCTCGCTGCGACGGGCGACACGCTGCGCGCGCACGACGGCCTCGATCCGATGTTCGCGGGCGCGGCGCTCGGCCGCGCGGCGCGCCTCTATCTCGGCGACACGCCGGGCACGCATCCGTACGCATCGCCGCTGTACGCGGATTTCAAGGGACTGCCGCCGCTCTTCATCCAGGCGGGCAGCACCGAGGTGCTGCTCGACGATTCGCGGCGCGTCGCCGACAAGGCGCGCGCGGCCGGCGTGCACGTGGAGCTCGAGATATGGCCGGAGATGCCGCACGTATGGCAGATCTACGTGCCGTTCGTGCCGGAATCGGCGCGGGCGCTCGAGCGCGCGGCCGCGTTCGTGCGGCGCACCGCGGTCGAGCGCGCGACTCAGCGCACGGCCGACGCGTCGATCGCCTGATACGCGGCTTTCACGGCCGCCTGGCCGTACTTGCGCTCGAGCCGGCGCACCGCGAAGTGGCCGTGCGCGGCCTGCTGGAAGTGGTCGATGAACAGCGTGTTGACGGTCGCGCCGAGCACCGCGCCGATCGCCGGAATCGACTTCGCGGCGATCTGCTCGGTCACCTGCACCGAGAAGCGCGACGCGATCGTCTGCACGAGGCGGAAGAGGGCGGCCGAGCCGTGCGTCGCGAAACCTTTCGACGCGATTTCCGACGACGCCTTCGACACCGCCTGCGCGAGCGCGCCGCGCAGCACGAAATAGCCGATGTCGGCGTCTTCCTCTTCCTTGCCGCGATCGTCGCGCCCGTTGCGCTTGCCGTCTTTGCCGCCCTTGTCGCCGTTCTTCTTGCCCGCGCCCGGCAGAGGGCCGAAGCCGCCGCCCATCCCGAGCACCGCGAGACACTGCAATTGCGCCTCGACGGTCGACAGATCCTCGCCCTCGCTGCGCGCGATGTCGCAGATCGAGCGAAACATCAGCGTCGTCGTGACGGGCAGCTCGACGGGCAGCGCGAACAGGCCGAACGCGCCGCCCGCCGCGCCCGTCGTTGCGACGGCGAGTTTGTGCAGCAGGTTGCTCGGCTTGTTCGGCGTCTCGCCGTCGCTCGCGACGCCGCCCGACTTGCCGAGCGTGCGCAGCGCGAGGTGCAGGCATTTGCGCAGCGCGAGCTGCGTCGCGTCGTTGATCTTGTCGGTCGCGAAGCCGGGCAGCTTGCCGATCATCTTCTCGACGGGCGCGCCGACGATGCTCGTCAGCTTGATCGTCAGCGACGGGCTCTCGAGCGCGAGCTTCGCGCGCCGCAGCGTGTCGAGATCCTCGGCCGACAGCGTCGGTCCGGCAACGATTGTGAGCGGTTCCATCTGACTCCTTCGCGGCGCGCGCATCGCATGGGGCGCCGGCTAGATTACCCGATGCGTGATAGAATTTTCGATTCGTTGACGCATCAAAAGTTGCACGAACAAAAGATGGCTGTCCATACCGCCGCCCACCATTCGAGCGGGCAAGTCCTGCCGTTTCGCGAGTCGCTGCTCGCGATGCTCGGCATTTCCTTCGTCACGATGCTCGTCGCGCTCGACCAGACCGTCGTCGGCACCGCGCTGCCGACGATCGTAGCCGAGCTGCGCGGCTTCGACCTGTACGCGTGGGTCGCGACATCGTACCTGCTCGCGTCGGTGATCACCGTGCCGATCTTCGGCCGGCTCGGCGATTATTACGGGCGCAAGCCGTTCGTGATCGCGTCGCTCGTCGTGTTCACGGGCGCGTCGGTGCTGTGCGGGATGGCGCAGGACATGCTGTCGCTCGTGCTCGCGCGCGGGCTGCAGGGCATCGGCGGCGGGATGCTCGTCGGCACCGCGTTCGCGTGCATTCCGGACCTTTTTCCCGATTCGGTCGTGCGGCTGCGCTGGCAGGTGCTGATGAGCTCGGCGTTCGGCATCGCGAACGCGGTCGGGCCGTCGCTCGGCGGCGTGCTGACGCAGAACTACGGCTGGCGCTCGGTGTTCTACGTGAATCTGCCGGTCGGCCTGCTGTCGCTCCTGTTCGTCTGGCGCTATCTGCCTCACCTGCGGCACGTCGAGCACAGCAGCAAGATGCGGCTCGACTGGCCGGGCGCGCTCCTCATCGCCGTGACGCTCGGCGCGATGCAGCTCTTCGTCGAGTGGCTGCCGAAATACGGGATCGGCGGCTGGCCGACGCTCCTCCTCGTCGTCGCGCTCGCAGGCGGCGTCGCGCTGTGGCGCTGGGAGAAGCGCTGCGCGCAGCCGATTCTGCCGTTCGACATGTTCGCGAACCGCGCGCTGTCGACGCTCTTCATTCTCGCGATCCTCGCCGGCTTCGCGATGTTCTCGCTCCTCTTCTACGCGCCGCTGCTGTTCCAGGGCGGCTTTGGGATGTCGCCGCAGCAGGCGGGCGTCGTCATCACGCCGCTCGTCGTGTTCATCACGATCGGCAGCATCATGAACGGCCGCGTGATCACGCGGATCCGCAACCCGAATGCGATGCTGTACGTCGGCTTCCTGCTGTTCGCGATCGCGTGCGCGGGCATCGTCGCGTCGACGCACGCGACGCCCGGCTGGGCGCTGATGATGCTGATGGTCGCGGGCGGCGTCGGCCTCGGCTTCGTGCTGCCGAACCTGACCGTGTTCGCGCAGCAGACGGCGGGCCGCGAGCATCTCGGGATCGCGACCGCGCTCTTGCAGTCGCTGCGGATGGTGGGCGGGATGGTCGGCACCGCGCTGACGGGCACGCTCGTCAACCAGCTATACGCGAGCGGCGTGCGCGATGCGCTCGCGGCCGACGGCGCGCTGCGCTGGCAAGCGAGCCTCGCCGATCCGCAGGTCCTGATCGACCGCGCCGCGCAGGCGCGCCTGGTGGACGAACTCGCGCGCGCCGGGCATCATGGCGCCCATTTGTTCGAAGCGGCGCGCGATTCCCTCGTCGGCGCGATCCACATCGGCATCGCGGTTGGCGCGGCCGTCGCGCTCGTCGCGGTGTGGCAGAGCCGCCGCGTGCCGCCCGTCGAGCTGCGCCGCGCGCTCGAGCCGACCGTCGTCGCCGAGTGAGCGGGCGTTTCCTCACGTCATCCAAGTCAGTTTGTTACCGGAGCCGAAGCCAGCGCATGGAAGAACAGGACCGCATCGCGATCTTGCAGCAGTTCGGACGCACGTACCGTGCGTTTATGGCCGCGTTCGAGGCGCACGTCGGGCAGCCGCTGCCGCGCTGGCGCATCATGGTCGCGCTCGAGCAGCACGGCGGCGCATCGTCGCAGAAGCGGCTCGTCGAGCTGCTGCGCGTCGATCCGGGCGCGCTCACGCGCCAGTTGAAGACGCTCGAGACGCTCGGCTGGATCGACCGCGAAGCCGATTCGCGCGACAACCGCGTGACGAACGTGAAGCTGACGCCGGCCGGACGCGCGGCGTTCGAAGAATGCCTGCCGCGCCGCAACGCATTCCTGCACGACACGATGGCGTCGCTGCCGGACGACGCGCTCAATGCGCTGTCCGGCGCGTTGACGATGCTGGAGGCGCGCGTCGCCGAAGTGGGCGGCGCGGCGCAGGCGAAGGCCGCGCCGCGCTGAGCGCGGGGCACGCGCGTGTTGCGCGTCGCGTGCCCCGCGCGCGACGGTTCAGAGCTCGATGCGCGTGCCGAGCAGCGCGAGGAATTGCGACAGCCACGCCGGATGCGCGGGCCATGCGGGCGCCGTGACGAACGGCGCGTCGGTGACGGCGGCGTCGACCGGGATGTCCACGTATTCGCCGCCCGCGAGCCGCACTTCCGGCGCGCACGCCGGGTACGCGGAGATCCGCTTGCCGCGGATCACGTCGGCCGCCGCGAGCAATTGCGCGGCATGACAGATCGCCGCGATCGGCTTCTTCGCTTCGGCGAACGCGCGCACGAGCGCGATCACTTTCGGGTCGAGACGCAGATACTCGGGCGCGCGGCCGCCCGCGATCGCGAGCGCGTCGTAGCCCGTCGCGTCGACGTCGTCGAACGTCGCGTTCAGCGTGAACTGGTGACCGGGCTTCTCGGTGTAGGTCTGGTCGCCTTCGAAATCGTGAATCGCCGTCTTCACCTTGTCGCCCGCGCGCTTGCCGGGGCATACGGCGTCGACGTGGTGGCCGATCGCGAGCAGCGCCTGGAACGGCACCATCGTCTCGTAGTCTTCGGCGAAGTCGCCGGTCAGGAACAGAATCTTCTTTGCTGCCATGGCGTTCTCCTGTTGAGCAACAGCGGATGATCCAGGACGAACGGGCAGTGTACCCCGGCCCGCCGCGGCGCAGATGACGCGCGCGTGAAGCGGACGTGAGGGGGCGGGGCGCGCTCGGGCGTGCGGCCGCTGCGTGGGCGCGTGCGGCGGGGCTGGAAGCGGAGGCACGATTGGCGGCCCGATGCGGTGGCCGTTCACGGCGGCGGGGCCGCGCGGAGACGTCGGTCGGCGGCGAGGCGAGGGCGAACGGAGCCGGACGGCGCGACGCGGGTGCTCGAAGCGCGCGCGCCGATGCGCCGCGCGAGCTTGCCGCGAAGGCGAGAGGCCGCGGCGAAGCGCGGAAGCGCCGATGCGCCGCAGCGCACGCCGCGACATCGCCGCGACGCCACGCCGCCTCGCAAGGGCGACGGCCGCCGCCCTTGCGTCCGCCCGGGATTCTCGCCGGCGTCAGAAGTACGTTTCGATCACTTCGGTCACGCGGTACTGCGGATCGACGACGAGCAACTGCCGCCACTTGTCGAACGTGAGGCACGGGTGCGAGATGTCGAACGACACCATGTCGCCGACCTTCAGGTCCGCGCCCGCCGGGATCTTCAGGTACGCGTGCTGATCCATCAGCCCGGTCACTTCCCAGCCTTCGCTCGGTGCGATGTCGCGCGGCAGCCCGCCCGCGCTCGGGCGGAAGTGGCGCGCCGGCTCGGGCAGGCCCGCGTCGAACGCCGAGTCGCGCTTACCGAGCGCGACGATCGCGCGCTCCGGCTCCGGAATCGACTGCACGTAAGCCCAAAGCTGCAGCGCGGGCAACAGGCCCTCGCCCATCTTCTGCGCGATCGGGTTGCGCGCGAAGATGTCGGTCTGCGCCTTCTTGTAGATGCCGACGTCGTGCGTCAGATAGCAGCCGGGGCGCAGCACGACGTCGATCACGCCGGCGTTGGACGCCTGCGCGAACTCGTCGGCGACGACGTCATACCACGCGGAGCCCGCGCCCGACAGCAGCGCCGGCGCGCGCGCGAAGCGGCCGGCCGCCGCGAGCGCGTGCACGAGCGCCACCGCGCGCCGCAGGAACGCGCGGATCTCGCCTTCCTCCTTCAGCACGCCTTCGTACAGCTCGATGCCCGCGAGCTTCAGCACGCCCGCGTGGCGCTCGATCGCGGCGAGCACCGCGTCGCGCTGCGCGTCGTCGCGCACGCCGGCGCGGCCGCCCGGCACGCCGAGCTCGAGCAGCACGTTGAGCGGCTTCTTCGCCGCGCCGAAGAAGCGGCCGAGCTGCTCGACGCCGTCGACCGAATCGACGAGGCAGAAGAACTCGAAATCGGGGTCGGTCAGCAGCTCGGCGATCATCGCCATGTTGTGCCTGCCGACGAGCTGGTTCGCGAGCAGCACGCGCCGCACGCCGCCGTGATACGCGGCGCGCACCTGATGCGCGGTCGCGAGCGTGATGCCCCACGCGCCCGTTTCGAGCTGGCGGCGGAACAGCTGCGGCGCCATCGTCGTCTTGCCGTGCGGCGCGAGCTTCACGCCGTATTCGGCGACGAACGCCTGCATCCACTTCAGGTTGTGCTCGATCCGGTCCGCGTACAGCACGGCGGCGGGCAGACTCACGTCCTCGGCGAGCAGATTCCATTCGAGGCGGGCCGCGTCCGACAGCGGCACGCTCGCGCTCGGCACGTTGCCGAGACCCTTGCCGAACGGATCGATCGTCGCTTCCTGATAGTTTGTAACTTTCATCTCATCTCGCTCCATCGTCCATATATATCGATGCGAAGTTGACTTCGCGATAGTACAGAAAGTAGCATCTCTACGGTAATGTTATTTATTAACAAACCGGTTCACACCGGCCTTCCCCGCTAACCGTCGTCGATGACTCCGTCCACCGAGCAGCCCGCCTTCGACATCGTCGCCCGGATCGCCGAGTGCGCGCCCGAGCTGCGCGGCGCCGAACGCAAGGTCGCCGCGCTGATCCTGGGCGATCTGACCCGCGCCGCGCACGCGAGCATCGGCGCGCTCGCCGCGCAGGCGGACGTGAGCGTCGCGACCGTCACGCGTTTCGCGAAGGCGGTCGGCTGCCGCGACGTGCGCGAGCTGAAGCTGCGGCTCGCGCAGGCGGCGGCCGTCGGCCTGCGCTTTCTGACCCCGGCCGCAGCCGATGCGCAGCGCGACGAGACGCCCGTCGCGCGCGTGTACGAGGATGTGCAGGTCGCGCTCGAGCACAACCACCGGCTGCTGCGCCAGACGTCGTTCGACGAGCCGGCCGCCGCGCTCGCGGCCGCGAGCATGATCTACGTGTACGGGCAGGGCGGCGGCTCGACCGCGCTCGCCGACGAGCTGCGCTTTCGGCTCGTGCGCTTCGGCCGGCCGGTCGCGACGTATCAGGACGCACTGCTGCAGCGGATGGTCGCGACCACGGCGACGCCCGGCTGCGTCGTCGTCGCATTGTCGGTGACGGGGCGCGTCCCCGAGCAGCTCGAAAGCTGCTCGCTCGCGAAGCGCTATGGCGCGACGCTCATCGCGATCACCGCGCCCGCGTCGCCGCTCGCGCAGCTCGCCGATCACCTGATTCCCGTCGTCGCTTTCGAAACCGATTTCATCTTCAAGCCGTCGACGTCGCGCTATGCGATGCTGATGGCGCTCGACGTGCTCGTCACCGAAGTCGCGCTGCGGCTCGGCGACGACTGCCGCGAGCTGCTGCGCCGGATGAAGCACGCGCTCGACATGCACCGCGGCGGCGGCGACCGCCAACCGTTAGGAGACTGACATGCACTCGCATCCCGAAGCCGCCGATACGCTGATCGTCGGCGCCCAGCTGTATGACGGCACGGGCGAGCCGAGCGTCGAGCGCGACGTCGCGATCCGCGGCGACCGGATCGTCGCGATCGGCAACCTGACGAACTGGCTCGCGGAGCGGGTGATCGAGGCGAACGGCCGCGCGCTCGCGCCCGGCTTCGTCGACGTGCACACGCATGACGACACGCACGTGATCGACGCGCCGCAGATGCTGCCGAAGATCTCGCAGGGCGTGACGACGGTGATCGTCGGCAACTGCGGGATCAGCGCGTCGCCCGTCGCGCTGAAAGGCGATCCGCCCGATCCGATGAACCTGCTCGGCGCGCGCGCGGCGTTCCGCTATCCGACGTTCGCCGCGTACGTCGACGCGGTCGGCGCGGCGAAGCCGGCCGTCAACGTCGCGGCGCTCGTCGGCCACACCGCGCTGCGCAACAATCAGATGGACCGGCTCGACCGTGCGGCGAGCGACGCCGAAATCGCCGCGATGCGCGCGCAGCTCGAGGAGGCGCTCGCGCACGGCGCGCTCGGCCTGAGCTCGGGGCTCGCGTACGGCTCGGCGTTCGCCGCGCCGACCGAAGAAGTGATGGCGCTCGCCGAGCCGCTCGCGAACGCGGGCGCTGTCTACACGACGCACATGCGCACCGAGTTCGACGCGATCCTCGACGCGATGGACGAGGCATACCGCGTCGGCCGGCACGCGCGCGTGCCCGTCGTGATCTCGCATCTGAAGTGCGCGGGGCCGTCGAACTGGGGGCGCGGCGCCGAAGTGCTCGCGTCGCTCGAAGGCGCGCGGCGGATCCAGCCCGTCGGCTGCGACTGCTATCCGTACAGCCGCAGCTCGTCGACGCTCGACGTCAAGCAGGCGACGGGCGACATCGACATCACGATCACGTGGTCCGATCCGCATCCGGAGATGGCGGGCAAGCTGTTGAAGACGATCGCGGCCGAATGGGGTATCCCGGAGCGGGACGCGGCGCGCCGCCTGCAACCGGCGGGCGCCGTCTATCACAACATGTCGGAGGACGACGTGCGCCGGATCCTGTCGCATCCGGCGACGATGGTCGGCTCCGACGGTCTGCCGAACGATCCGCTGCCGCATCCGCGCCTCTGGGGCGCGTTCCCGCGCGTGCTCGGCTACTACGCGCGCGACGAGCAGCTGATTTCGCTCGAGGAGGCGGTGCGCAAGATGACGTCGCTGTCCGCGCGGCGCTTCGGGCTCGCGCAGCGCGGCGAGGTGCGGGTCGGCTATCACGCGGATCTCGTGCTGTTCGACGCCGAGCGCGTGCGCGACGCCGCGACGTTCGAGCAGCCGCAGCAGCCCGCGCACGGGATCGAAGCCGTGTGGGTGAACGGCGTGCTGTCGTATTGCGACGGCGAGCCGACGGGCGAGCGCGCGGGCCGCTTCGTCGCGCGCGGCGAGCGTGTCGCGGCGACGGCGGACGGCGCGTTCTGAACATGCTCGATTGACGGATTTCGGCGCGCGCGGTCCGTTCGACGCGCGCGCCGGCGACCGATCGTCGCGCGTCGCCCGCATCGCGCAGGCGGCGCGTGTTGGCAAACGAAACAAAGGAGTGAATCGATGAAGCGATATGGCGTGGGCGAAGCGAAGGGCACGGGCGGTCAGGTGA
Source organism: Burkholderia oklahomensis C6786 (assembly GCF_000959365.1). Lineage (NCBI taxonomy): Bacteria > Pseudomonadati > Pseudomonadota > Betaproteobacteria > Burkholderiales > Burkholderiaceae > Burkholderia > Burkholderia oklahomensis. Next base: position 1,077,327 of record NZ_CP009555.1, on the reverse strand, counting down.
TGCCGTTCGCGCGTGCGGTCGAGGCGGATGGGTGGCTCTACGTGTCCGGCCAGACGCCGATGGTGAACGGCGAGGTCGTCGAAGGCGGGATCGTCACGCAGTCGAAGCAGGCGATCGAGAACGTGATCGCGATCCTGAAGGAAGCGGGCTACGGCCTCGAGCACGTCGTGCGCTGCGGCGTGTGGCTCGACGACGCGCGCGACTTCGCGTCGTTCAACAAAGTCTTCATCTCGTACTTCGGCGCGCATCCGCCCGCGCGCGCGTGCGTGCAGTCGAGCATGGTGATCGACTGCAAGGTCGAAGTCGACTGCATCGCGTACAAGGCGCCCGCGAAGTGACGCGGCGCGCGGTGAGCGGCGCGCGCGGCCGGTAAACGGAAAACGGGGTCCCGAGCGGGACCCCGTTTTTTCTTGCGCGAACGAACCGGCGAGCGGTCCGCCCGCGTCCGCCGTCAGGGCGCGGCGGCGGCGCGCGGACGTCGCGCCGCGTACGTCACTGCCGCGCGGTGCGCGCGTTGTCCGGCATCGGCTGGTTGTAGTTCGTGCGGAACGGATTGATGTCGAGCCCGCCGCGGCGCGTGTAGCGCGCGTAGACGGCGAGCTTCACCGGCTTGCATTCGCGCAGGATGTCGATGAAGATCCGCTCGACGCACTGCTCGTGAAAGCCCGTGTGATTGCGAAACGAGATGATGTAGCGCAAGAGGCCCGCATGATCGATCGGCGCGCCGACGTAATGGATCTGCACGCTGCCCCAGTCGGGCTGGCCCGTCACAGGGCAGTTCGACTTCAGCAGATCGGTCACGAGCGTTTCCTCGATGGGCGCTTCCTCGTGCGATGCGGTGAGGAACGACGGATCGGGCTCGTAGACGTCGGCTTCGAGATCGAGGCGGTCGAGCGACAGCCCGTCGAGCTCTTCCATTCGCAGCTTGCGGAACTCGGCGGGCGTCGAGAGGCGCGCCGTCACGTTCGCGCCGCACGCGGCCGACACGTCGCGCTTGAGCGTGTCGCGCACCGCGTCGACCGATTCGAACGCGGTTTGCGCGAACGAGCCGAGATACAGCTTGAACGATTTCGATTCGACGATGTTCGGCGATTCGGCCGGCACGTAGAACGTCGCGATCGCGACTTGCGGCTTGCCGCGCGCGTTGAGCCACGACAGCTCGTACGCGTTCCAGATGTCGGTGCCGAAGAACGGCAGCTGCGCGCCGATGCCGATCTGCTCGCGCGCGCCCGCGCGCGGGATCGGAAACAGCAGCGACGCATCGTAGGCGCCCGAGTAGACGGTCGTCTTGCCGAGCGGGGAGTGTTCGGGGTTCATATCGTATGTGGATTCCGGTTTACGACAGGAAGAGACGATACGCGGGGTTGCCGCTTTCTTCCCAGAACGGATAGCCGAGCGCCGCGAGGAAGCGGTCGAATTCCGCGTTGTCCGCCTGCGGCACCTGCAGGCCGACGAGGATCGAGCTGTAGTCGGCGCCCTGGTTCCGATAGTGGAACAGGCTGATGTTCCAGTCGGGCGCCATCGACGACAGGAACTTCATCAGCGCGCCCGGCCGTTCGGGGAATTCGAAGCGGAACAGCCGCTCGTCGTGCGCGAGCGGCGAGCGGCCGCCGACCATGTAGCGGATGTGCTGCTTCGACAGCTCGTCGCCGGACAGATCGACGGTCGTGAAGCCGTGCGCGGCGAAGTTGCGCGAGATCTCGTCCGATTCGTCGCGCCGCTTGATCTGCACGCCGACGAAGATGTGCGCCGATTGCGCGTCGGCGATCCGGTAGTTGAACTCGGTCACGTTGCGCTCGCCGACGAGCGAGCAGAAGCGCCTGAAGCTGCCGCGCTCCTCGGGGATCGTCACCGCGAACACCGCCTCGCGTGCCTCGCCCACTTCCGCACGCTCGGCGACGAAGCGCATCCGGTCGAAGTTCATGTTCGCGCCGGACGTGATCGCGACGAGCGTCTCGCCCTCGATGCCTCCGCGCTCCGCATACAGCTTCGCGCCCGCGACCGCGAGCGAGCCGGCCGGCTCGAGCACGCTGCGGGTGTCCTGGAACACGTCCTTGATCGCCGCGCAGAGCGCGTCGGTGTCGACCGTCACGACGTCGTCGAGATACGCGGTGCAGAGCCGGAACGTCTCCTCGCCGACGAGCTTCACCGCGGTGCCGTCGGAGAAGAGGCCGACCTCGGGCAGCTCGACGCGCGCGCCCGCTTCGAGCGAGCGCTTCATCGCGCACGAATCGTCGGTCTGCACGCCGATCACCTTGATCTCCGGCCGCACCGCCTTTACGTACGCGGCGACGCCCGCCGCGAGCCCGCCGCCGCCGATCGGCACGAAGATCGCGTGGATCGGCCCCTGATGCTGGCGCAGGATCTCCATCGCGACCGTGCCCTGGCCCGCGATCACATACGGGTCGTCGAACGGATGGACGAACGTGAGGCCGCGCTCGGCCTGCACCTTTACCGCGTGCGCATAGGCGTCGCTGTACGATTCGCCCGCCTGGATCACCTCGACGGTCGGGCCGCCGTGCGTGCGCACCGCATCGACCTTCACCTGCGGCGTCGTCACCGGCACGACGATCACCGCCTTCACGTTCATCCGCGCGGCCGAGAACGCGACGCCCTGCGCGTGGTTGCCCGCCGACGCGGTGATCACGCCGCGCGCGAGCGCGTCGGCCGGGATGTGCGCCATCTTGTTGTATGCGCCGCGCAGCTTGAACGAGAACACCGGCTGGTTGTCCTCGCGCTTCAGATAGACGTGGTTGTGCAGCCGCGCGGACAGGTTGCGCGCGCGTTCGAGCTCGGTTTCGAGCGCGACGTCGTATACCCGGGCGGTCAGGATTTTCTTCAGATAATCGTGGGAAGCCATGTGAGGGCGCGAAAAGCGTGGATGCGGCGGAAAAGGGCAATGATAGCGCCAACCCTCGCCGTTTCGGCCTTAACCGAATGGTTACCGACCGTCCGGACGGCGAATCGAAGTCGGTCCGATCGCCGTCGGGATACTGAAAGACGGGCGCGCCGCGCGGTGCGGCCGGCCGCAAACGCCCGCCAATCGGGCGCCGCAGCCGGTCCGGCGGCCCATTCGACCGCCGCGCCGACGATTAACGCGTTCGTCCAACCTGGGTTAGAATTTCGTTTTGAATCAAGGATCGGAAGATGCAAAGGCAGTCTCGGATCGTCGTTTTGAAGCCGTCGCCGCGCGCAGCATGTCCCGCGGCGGAACGGCACGCGCGCCGCGCGCGATCGTGTTGACGGTACCGAGCGCCGCCAGGCCGTGTCGACCGGAGTTGCGCTTGTGCGCTGACTCCGGTCCCATGCGAAGCGGTCGATCCGGAGCCGCGCTTCAACGTTTTGTCGACCGGAGTTAGTGCTTCAGCGCTTACCCCGGTCCCATGCAGCGCACTCCGGTCACGTGCAAAGCAGTCACGGGCCTGGTAACAGAAGATTTCCCCAAAATCGCGCACCACGCGCCCGCCGGTTTCGCGCTCCTTCGCCGCGCGCCGGCCTCCGAATCGTCCGAACATGAACGCACCGCAAGTTTTCGATCCGCACGGCGCGGCAGCCGCCGTCGCCGCCGACCCCGCTCCGCGCCTGCGCGAAATTCCCTACAACTACACGTCGTTCTCCGATCGTGAGATCGTGATCCGGCTGCTCGGCGACGAAGCCTGGGCCGCGCTCGACGAACTGCGCGCCGAGCGCCGCACCGGCCGGTCGGCGCGGATGTTGTACGAAGTGCTGGGCGACATCTGGGTGGTGCGCCGCAATCCGTATCTGCAGGACGATCTGCTCGACAATCCGAAGCGCCGCGCGCTCCTGATCGAGGCGCTGAACCATCGGCTGTCCGAGATCGAGAAGCGCCGTCGCGCCGATCTGTCCGAGCACGGCGACGTGGCGGGCCGCGAGCGCTCCGCGCGCGTCGAGATGCTCGCGTCGGCCGCGCAGCGCGCGGTCGACGCGTTCGCGCGGGAATTCGAAAAGATGGCGGAGCTGCGCCGCCGCGCGACGAAGGTGCTCGGCCGCTGCACGCAGAAGGACAACATCCGCTTCGACGGCCTCGCGCGCGTGTCGCACGTGACGGACGCGACCGACTGGCGCGTCGAATATCCGTTCGTCGTGCTGACGCCCGACAACGAAGCGGAAATCGCGAACCTCGTGAAGGCCTGCTTCGAGCTCGGCCTGACCGTGATCCCGCGCGGCGGCGGCACGGGCTACACGGGCGGCGCGGTGCCGCTCACGCCGTTCTCGGCCGTCATCAACACCGAGAAGCTCGAGCAGCTCGGCGCGGTCGAGCTGACCGAGCTGCCGGGCGTCGCGCACAAGGTGCCGACGATCTTCTCCGGCGCGGGCGTCGTCACGCGCCGCGTGACCGAGGCGGCCGAGGCGGCCGGCTACGTGTTCGCGGTCGATCCGACGTCGCTCGACGCATCGTGCATCGGCGGCAACGTCGCGATGAACGCGGGCGGCAAGAAGGCGGTGCTGTGGGGCACCGCGCTCGACAATCTCGCGTGGTGGCGGATGGTCGATCCGGAAGGCAACTGGCTCGAAGTCACGCGCGTCGAGCACAACCTCGGCAAGATTCACGACATCCCGGTCGCGCGCTTCGAGCTCAAGTGGTTCGACGGCGCGCGCGCGCCGGGCGAGAAGCTCTTGCGCGCCGAGACGCTCGACATCGAAGGCCGGCGCTTCCGCAAGGAAGGTCTCGGCAAGGACGTGACCGACAAGTTCCTCGCGGGGCTGCCGGGCGTGCAGAAGGAAGGCTGCGACGGGCTCATCACGTCCGCGCGCTGGGTGCTGCACAAGATGCCCGCGCATACGCGCACTGTCTGCCTCGAATTCTTCGGCCAGGCGCGCGAGGCGATTCCGAGCATCGTCGAGATCAAGGACTACCTGTTCGAGACGTCGAAGCGGGGCGGCGCGATCCTGGCCGGCCTCGAGCACCTCGACGAGCGCTACCTGCGCGCGGTCGGCTACGCGACGAAGAGCAAGCGCAACGCGTTCCCGAAGATGGTGCTGATCGGCGACATCGTCGGCGACGATGCGGACGCGGTCGCGGCCGCGACGTCCGAAGTCGTCCGGATGGCGAACGGCAAGAGCGGCGAAGGCTTCGTCGCGGTGAGCGCGGAGGCGAGAAAGCGCTTCTGGCTCGACCGCAGCCGCACCGCCGCGATCGCGAAGCACACGAATGCGTTCAAGATCAATGAGGACGTCGTCATCCCGCTCGACCGGATGGGCGAGTATACGGACGGCATCGAGCGGATCAACATCGAACTGTCGATCAAGAACAAGCTGCAGCTCGTCGACGCGCTCGAAGCGTTCTTCGCCGCGGGCAACCTGCCGCTCGGCAAGAGCGACGACGCAAACGAGATCCCGAGCGCCGAGCTGCTCGAAGACCGCGTGCAGCAGGCGCTCGATCGGCTGAAGCACGTTCGCGCGCGCTGGGAATTCCTGCGCGACAAGCTCGACCTGCCGCTGCGCGAGGCGCAGCACTATCTCGTCGCGCTCGGCTACGAGGCGCTCGCGGAGAAATTCGCGGATCGCGTCGACGCGCAGCCGGACGCCACCGTGTTTCACATCGCGCAGGACCGCACGGTGCGCATCTCGTGGAAGCAGGAGATCCGCGCGGAACTGCGCGCGATCTTCAACGGCGGCGAATTCAAGCAGATCCTCGACGAGGCGCAGGCGATCCACAAGCAGGTGCTGCGCGGCCGCGTGTTCGTCGCGCTGCACATGCACGCGGGCGACGGCAACGTCCACACGAACATCCCGGTCAACTCCGACAACTACGAGATGCTGCAGGACGCGCACGCGGCCGTCGCGCGCATCATGAAGCTCGCGCGCTCGCTCGACGGCGTGATCTCCGGCGAGCACGGCATCGGCATCACGAAGCTCGAGTTCCTGACCGACGACGAGATCGCCGAATTCCGCGCGTACAAGCAGCGCGTCGATCCGCAGGGCCGCTTCAACAAGGGCAAGCTGCTCGAAGGCGCGGACCTGCGCAACGCGTACACGCCGAGCTTCGGCCTCATGGGCTACGAGTCGCTGATCATGCAGCAGTCCGACATCGGCGCGATCGCCGAATCGGTGAAGGACTGCCTGCGCTGCGGCAAGTGCAAGCCGGTGTGCGCGACGCACGTGCCGCGCGCGAACCTGCTGTACAGCCCGCGCAACAAGATCCTCGCGACGTCGCTGCTCGTCGAGGCGTTCCTGTACGAAGAGCAGACGCGCCGCGGCGTGTCGATCAAGCACTGGGACGAGTTCAACGACGTCGCCGATCACTGCACGGTCTGCCACAAGTGCGCGACGCCGTGTCCGGTGAAGATCGACTTCGGCGACGTGACGATGAACATGCGCAACCTGCTGCGCAAGATGGGCAAGAAGAAGTTCAACCCGGGCAGCGCGGCCGGCATGTTCTTCCTGAACGCGACGAATCCGCAGACGATCAACGCGACGCGCGCGGTGATGATGGGCCTCGGCTACAAGGCGCAGCGCTTCGCGAACGACGTGCTGAAGAAGGTCGCGCAGAAGCAGACCGCGCATCCGCCGTCGACGACCGGCAAGCGGCCCGTCGTCGAGCAGGTGATCCACTTCGTCAACAAGAAGATGCCGGGCAACCTGCCGAAGAAGACGGCGCGCGCGCTGCTCGACATCGAGGACGACAAGATCGTGCCGATCATCCGCGATCCGAAGACGACGACCGTCGATTCGGAAGCGGTGTTCTACTTCCCCGGCTGCGGCTCCGAGCGCCTGTTCTCGCAGGTCGGCCTCGCGACGCAGGCGATGCTGTGGGAAGCGGGCGTGCAGACGGTGCTGCCGCCGGGCTACCTGTGCTGCGGCTATCCGCAGCGCGGCTCGGGCCAGTACGACCGCGCCGAGCAGATCGTCACCGACAACCGCGTGCTGTTCCACCGGGTCGCGAACACGCTGAACTACCTCGACATCAAGACCGTGGTCGTGTCGTGCGGCACCTGTTACGACCAGCTCGCCGGCTACGAATTCGAGAAGATCTTCCCGGGCTGCCGGATCATCGACATCCACGAGTTCCTGCTCGAGAAGGGCTTGAGGCTCGACGGCGTGACGGGCACGCGCTACATGTATCACGACCCGTGCCACACGCCGATCAAGACGATGGATCCCGTCAAGCTCGTCAACGAGCTGATGGGCGCGCAGAACGACGGCTACAAGATCGAGAAGAACGACCGCTGCTGCGGCGAATCGGGCACGCTCGCCGTCGCGCGCCCGGACGTGTCGACCCAGGTCCGCTTCCGAAAGGAGGAAGAGATCAAGAAGGGCGCCGCCAAATTGCGTAACATTCCGGTAGTGTCGGGCAACGGGGCGAGCGGGCCGGCCGCCGGCGCGTCGGACGTGAAGATCCTGACGAGCTGCCCGGCGTGCCTGCAGGGCCTGTCGCGCTACAACGAGGATGCGGACATCGAAGCCGACTACATCGTCGTCGAGATCGCGCGCCACATGCTCGGCGAAAACTGGATGGCCGACTACGTCGCGCGCGCGAACAACGGCGGGATCGAGCGCGTGCTGGTGTAAGGTGACGAACGTTCCACCAGTGAAGGAATTGACGATGGATTGCGTATTCTGCCGCGAAGACGGCGGCGAGCTGCTCTGGAAGGACGACGCGGTGCGCGTCGTCCTCGCGACGACCGAAACCGACTACCCGGGATTCTGCCGGGTGATCTGGCACGCGCACGTCGCCGAATTTTCCGATCTGGCCGAAGCCGAGCGTGCGCATCTGATGCGGATCGTCTATGCGGTCGAGAAGGCGGTGCGGCGCGTGATGCAGCCGACGAAGGTGAATCTCGCGAGCCTCGGCAACCAGGTGCCGCACGTCCACTGGCACGTGATTCCGCGCTTCTCGAACGACGCGCATTTCCCGCAGCCGATCTGGGCGCCGCGCCAGCGGTCGGTGTCCGATGCGCTGCTGCGGCTGCGCGCCGCGCAGGCGACGCTCCTGCACAACGCGGTGCACGAGGAAGTCGAGCAGGCGGTGAGCGGAGGCCGGGCATGAGCGGCCAGACTTCGATGGCGCCCGTGCCGTCCGGCGTCGTCGTGCACGCGGTGTCGCGCGTGCTTGAACTGCAGTACCCGAACGGCGAAAGCTACCGGGTGCCGTTCGAGCTGATGCGCGTCTGTTCGCCGTCCGCGGAGGTGCGCGGCCACGGCCCGGGCCAGGAGACGCTGCAGACCGGCAAGCGCGACGTGACGATCACGGCGCTCGAGCCGGTCGGCAACTACGCGCTCAAGCCGACGTTCTCGGACGGCCATTCGACGGGCATCTACTCGTGGGACCTGCTGTACGAGCTCGCGACGCGGCAGGACGCGCTCTGGCGCGAATATTTCGACAAATTGAAGGCGGCGGGCGTCGAGCGCGACGCGCCAATGCCGGCGGACTCGCTACCGCGAGGCCACCACCACTGAACGACGGCGCCGGTTGCGGCGCCGTTTGCCATTGATAGAGGATCAACGCGATGAGCAAAACCCACTTCGGCTTTGAGACCGTCGAGGAAAACGAAAAAGCGAAGAAGGTCGCGGGGGTGTTTCACTCGGTCGCGGGCAACTACGATCTGATGAACGACCTGATGTCGGCGGGCATGCACCGCGCGTGGAAGGCGTTCACGATCGCGCAGGCGAACGTGCGGCCGGGCTTCAGGGTGCTCGACATCGCCGCCGGCACGGGCGACCTGACGAAGGCGTTCGCGAAGGCCGCCGGGCCGACGGGCGAGGTCTGGCACACCGACATCAACGAATCGATGCTGCGCGTCGGCCGCGATCGCCTGCTCGACAAGGGCGTCGTCACGCCGTCGCTGCTCTGCGACGCGGAGAAGCTGCCGTTCCCGGACAACTACTTCGACGTCGTCACCGTCGCGTTCGGCCTGCGCAACATGACGCACAAGGATGCCGCGCTCGCCGAGATGCGCCGCGTCTCGAAGCCGGGCGGCCGTGTGATGGTGCTCGAATTCTCGAAAGTCTGGGAGCCGCTGAAAAAAGCCTACGATCTTTATTCTTTCAAAGTATTACCGTGGCTTGGCGACAAGTTCGCGAAAGATGCCGACAGTTACCGATATCTTGCTGAATCTATCCGGATGCATCCGGATCAGGACACATTGAAGACGATGATGGAACAAGCTGGCTTGGACGCCGTCAAATATTACAATTTGTCAGGTGGCGTGGTAGCTTTACACGTGGGGACCAAGTATTAAGGGGTTCCATCCATACAATTTACTTTCAGCTTGGAGGCCGGGATGTTCGAATCGCGTTCGTCGTTTAACCGCAGTAGAGGGCCGAAGTCGTTGGCGCGGCGAATCGGCACGTTCCTGATGGTCGGTCTTCTCGCCGCCGGCACGTTTGCGTCGCTCGACGCCGAAGCGAAGCGCATGGGCGGCGGCCGCAGCGTCGGCCGCCAGTCGCAGACGCTGCAGCAGCGTCAGGCGACGCCGCCCGCGCAGCAGCCGATGCAGCAGGCGGCGCCCGCCCAGGCGCCGCGCCAGCAGCCGACGCCCGCCGCGCAGCCGAACCGCTCGCGCTGGCTCGGCCCGATCGCCGGTCTCGCAGCGGGCCTCGGCATTGCGGCGCTGCTGTCGCACCTGGGGCTCGGCGGCGCGTTCGCCAGCATGATGGCCAACGTCATCGTGATCGCGCTTCTCGCGATGGCCGGCATCTGGCTCGTCCGCAAATTCATGAACCGGCGCGGCGCGCAGCAGCAGCCTGCCTACGCGGGCGGCCAGCCGTCGCAGAGCCGCGGCGGCTACGGCCAGGACGCGGGCGTTCCGCGCCAGGCGGCGTCGAATGACGCGTTCCCGGGCTCGGGCAGCGCGTATGCGGGCGAAGCGCAGCGCATGTTCGGCGGCGCGGCCGCCGCGACGACGGCTGCGGCCGCCGCCGCGGCGCCAGCGGTGCCGGCCGGCTTCGATACCGAAGCGTTCCTGCGCAATGCAAAGGTCTACTTCGTGCGACTGCAGGCCGCGTGGGACGAGGGCAACCTCGCCGACATCCGCGAGTTCACGACGCCGGAGATGTTCGCCGAAGTGAAGATCGACCTCGACGGTCGTGGCGCGGGCGCGAACCAGACGGACGTCGTGCAGCTCGACGCCGAGCTGCTCGCGGTCGAGGATCGCGGCGGCGAGCACTTCGCGAGCGTGCGCTTCCACGGCCTCATCCGCGAAGCGCAGGGCGCGTCGGCCGAGCCGTTCGAAGAGGTGTGGAACCTGTCGAAGTCGGGCAGCCAGGGGTGGCTCCTCGCGGGCATCCAGCAGGTGAGCACGCACTGACGGAAGTCGTGCGGCCCGTCGCGCCTCGCGAGGCCGCGGCCGAACCGACGTTACAATGGAAGCCCGCGCAGGCGCCCTGCCTGCGCGGGCTTTTCATTGCCAGCCAGATGACCCTTGCCGCCAAGCCTTTTGCCGCCGCCGTCAACCACCTGCTCGCCCGCGAATCCTGGGCGCGCGACCGTCTGATTCCCTATGCCGGCAAGACCGCCCGGCTCGACATCCCGCCCGTGACGCTCGTGTTGCTCGTGCAGCCGGACGGCTACCTGGCCGCCGTCGACGCACACGACGCGCGTCAGTTCGACGTGTCGATCGCGCTGTCGGGCGGCGACAAGGGCGGCCCGTTCGACGCGGCGACCGCGTTCCTGCAGGGCGGGCAGGCAGCCGTGATGAAGCACGTGAAGATCGACGGCGATGCGGAGTTCGCGACGCAGATCGCGAAGCTCGCCGAGCACCTGCGCTGGGAGCCGGAGGAGGATCTCGCGAAGATCGTCGGCGACGCGGCCGCGCACCGGATCGCGACTTTCGTGCGTTCGACGGGCGAGCACGCGCGCCGCACCGGCCGCAACGTGCTCGATTCGATCGCCGAATACTGGCTCGACGAGAACCCGCAGGTCGTGCGCAAGAGCGTGCTCGCCGATTTCGACGCGGAGCTCGCTCGGGCCCGCGACGCGCTCGCGCGCGTCGAGAAGCGGATCGAGCGACTGGAACAAAAAATCGACGCGCGCGCGGGCGGCAGCTCGCGACGCGCGCAGTGAGGGCCGCGAGGCATGCGCATTTTCCGTTTCGTCAAAATCGTCTTTACCGTCATCCGCTTCGGCCTCGACGAGGTGATGCTGTCGCGCATCGAAAACCCTCGCGTGAAGTTCCTGCTGCGCATCACGACGATCGGCCGTCGCTTCGCCGATCCGCCCGCGGTGCGGCTGCGCCGCGCGCTCGAAAGCCTGGGGCCGATCTTCGTGAAGTTCGGCCAGGTGCTGTCGACGCGGCGCGATCTGCTGCCCGTCGATTTCGCGAACGAGCTCGCGAAGCTGCAGGACCAGGTGCCGCCGTTCGATTCGGCCGTCGCGATCGGGCTCGTCGAGAAGGCGCTCGGCGCGCGCATCGACCAGCTGTTCGACGAGTTCGAGCGCGAGCCGGTCGCGAGCGCGTCGATCGCGCAGGTGCACTTCGCGAAGCTCAAGCAGGGCGAGCACGCGGGCAAGGCGGTCGCGGTCAAGGTGCTGCGGCCCAACATGCTGCCCGTCATCGATTCCGACCTCGCGCTGATGCGCGACATCGCGATCTGGGCCGAGCGCCTGTGGGCGGACGGCCGGCGGCTGAAGCCGCGCGAGGTGGTCGCCGAATTCGACAAATACCTGCACGACGAACTCGATCTGATGCGCGAGGCGGCGAACGGCAGCCAGCTGCGCCGCAACTTCGCGGGGCTCGATTTGCTGCTCGTGCCGGAAATGTTCTGGGATTACTCGACGTCGAGCGTGCTCGTGATGGAGCGGATGGAGGGCGTGCCGATCAGCCAGATCGACACGCTGCGCGCGGCGGGCGTCGACATTCCGAAGCTCGCGCGCGAAGGCGTCGAGATCTTCTTCACGCAGGTGTTCCGCGACGGCTTCTTCCACGCGGACATGCATCCGGGCAACATCCAGGTGAGCCTCGACCCGAAGCACTTCGGGCGCTACATCGCGCTCGACTTCGGGATCGTCGGCGCGCTGTCCGATTTCGACAAGAACTACCTCGCGCAGAACTTCCTCGCGTTCTTCAAGCGCGACTACCACCGCGTCGCGACGCTGCACCTCGAATCGGGCTGGGTGCCGCCCGATACGCGCGTCGAGGAGCTCGAAAGCGCGATTCGCGCGGTCTGCGAACCGTACTTCGACCGCGCGCTGAAGGACATTTCGCTCGGCCAGGTGCTGATGCGGCTCTTCTCGACGTCGCGCCGCTTCAACGTCGAAATCCAGCCGCAGCTCGTGCTCCTGCAGAAGACGATGCTGAACGTCGAGGGGCTCGGCCGCTCGCTCGATCCGGATCTCGACCTGTGGAAGACCGCGAAGCCGTATCTCGAGCGCTGGATGACCGAGCAGATCGGGCTGCGCGGCTGGTACGAGCGTTTGAAGGTCGAGGCGCCGCAGTGGAGCAAGACGCTGCCGCAGCTCCCGCGCCTCGTTCATCAGGCGCTCACCGCCCATCACGAAACGCCGCGCGCGATCAGCGACGATCTCGTCCGGCAGATCCTGGTCGAGCAGAAGCGGACCAACCGGCTGCTGCAGGCGCTTCTCGTGTTCGGGCTCGCGGTCGGCGCGGGCGCGGTGATCGCGCGGGTGCTGATCGTCATCGCGTACGGCGGCTGAGCGCGCGGTGCAGATGCTGGATTCGGACATGCGCCGTCCACGGGCGGCGCGGGAAAGGCGGGCAACGATATGACGAGCGAAACGAAGAAACCCGATGCCGCCGCGCAGGCGGCCGGCGACGCGAGCCCGACGGCTCCGGCTGACGGAGCTGCGCCGGTCGCACCGCCTGCCGCGAACTTCGCGTCGCGCGATCCGGGCGACGCGTCGTTCTGGGACGAGCGCTTCGAGCAGGGTCACATCCCGTGGGACAGCGCGCGCGTGCCCGATGCGTTCGCCGCGTTTGCCGCGCGGCGCGCGCCGTGTCCGGTGCTGATTCCCGGCTGCGGCAGCGCATACGAAGCGCATTGGCTTGCGCGCGCCGGCTGGCCGGTGCGGGCGATCGACTTTTCCGCGCAGGCGGTCGCCGCCGCGCGCCGCCAATTGGGCGAAGACGCCGCGCTCGTCGAGCAGGCCGACTTCTTCACGTACGCGCCGCCCTTCGTCCCGCAGTGGATCTACGAGCGCGCGTTCCTGTGCGCGATCCCGCCGAGCCGCCGCGCCGACTACGCGCGGCGGATGGCCGAGCTGCTGCCGCCGGGCGGCTTTCTCGCGGGTTTCTTCTATGTGGGCGCGACGCCGAAGGGCCCGCCGTTCGGCATCGAACGCGCGGACCTCGATGCGCTTCTTTCTCCGCACTTCGAGCTCGTCGAGGACGCGCCCGTCGCCGATTCGCTGCCTGTATTCGCCGGGCGCGAGCGCTGGCTCGCGTGGCGCCGCTCGTAGCGGCCCGCCCGCGGAGGCGGGGGATAGCGGCCGCCTTTCGGCTATAATTCAAAGCTTTGCAAGCTTTTTATACCGGTTATTGTTTCTGCGGGAAAATACCATGCCGATCTACGCCTATCGTTGCGAAGCGTGCGGTCACGCGAAGGATGTGCTTCAGAAAATGAGCGACGCGCCGCTGTCGCAGTGCCCGGAATGCGGGAAGGACGCTTTTCGCAAGCAGGTCACGGCGGCCGGATTCCAGTTGAAGGGCTCGGGCTGGTATGTGACCGATTTCCGCGGCGGCTCGAGCGGCGCGAGCGCGCCGGCGAGTGCGTCGGCCGCGAACGGCGACCAGGCGGGCGGCGAGAAGGCGAGCGCGCCCGCCGCGGCGGACAGCTCGGCGAGCGCGCCGGCAGCGCCCGCGCCTGCCGCCGCCGCGCCCGCGAGCAGCACTTGATCGCCGCGCCGCCCGTATCGGCGGCGCGTCCTGCGCTTAAGGTCCCGGCGCGATTTTTCGACGGCAGATGATGAAAAAGACGACCCTCAAATCGGTGTTTCTGACGGGACTCCTGGTTCTCGTTCCGCTCGCGATCACGCTGTGGGTCCTCGGGCTCATCATCGGCACGATGGATCAGACGCTGCTCCTCTTGCCCGAATCGTGGCAGCCGGAGCGGCTGCTCGGCTTCCGCCTGCCGGGGATCGGCGCGGTGCTGACGCTCGCGTTCATCTTCGTCGTCGGGCTCGCGACGCAGAACTTCATCGGCCAGAAGCTCGTCACCTGGTGGAACGCGGTCGTGCGGCACATTCCGGTCGTCGGGCCGATCTACACGAGCGTGAAGCAGGTGTCCGACACGCTCTTGTCGAGCAGCGGCAATGCGTTCCGCAAGGCGCTCCTGATCGAGTATCCGCGCCGCGGCTCCTATACGATCGCGTTCCTGACCGGCACGCCGGGCGGCGACGTGGTCAATCACCTGAAGGAAGAGCACGTGAGCGTCTACGTGCCGACGACGCCGAATCCGACGTCCGGCTTCTTCCTGATGGTGCCGAAAAGCGAGGTCGTCGAGCTCGACATGTCGGTCGACGCCGCGCTCAAGTACATCGTCTCGATGGGCGTCGTCGCGCCCCCGGCGCCCGTCGCCGCGCCCGCGCGCCGTCCCGTCGAGCCGCCGCTGTAATGCCCGGGAGAGAGTGCGGCTCTTCCCGTTGATCACTACGAAAGAAAGCAAACATCATGTCGATGCGAACTGAATACTGCGGTCTCGTGACCGAACACCTGCTGGGCCAGACGGTGTCGCTGTGCGGCTGGGTCCACCGTCGCCGCGATCACGGCGGCGTGATCTTCATCGACCTGCGCGATCGCGAAGGTCTCGTGCAGGTGGTGTGCGATCCGGACCGCGCCGAGATGTTCGCTGCCGCCGAGGGCGTGCGCAACGAGTTCTGCATCCAGATCAAGGGCCTCGTGCGCGGCCGTCCGGAGGGCACGATCAACGCCGGCCTGAAGAGCGGCAAGATCGAAGTGCTGTGCCACGAACTGAACGTGCTGAACGCGTCGGTCACGCCGCCGTTCCAGCTCGACGACGACAACCTGTCGGAAACCACGCGCCTCACGCATCGCGTGCTCGACCTGCGCCGTCCGCAGATGCAGCACAACCTGCGCCTGCGCTACCGCGTCGCGATCGAGGCGCGCAAGTACCTCGACGAGCAGGGCTTCATCGACATCGAGACGCCGATGCTGACGAAGAGCACGCCGGAAGGCGCGCGCGATTACCTCGTGCCGTCGCGCGTGAACGCCGGCCAGTTCTTCGCGCTGCCGCAGTCGCCGCAGCTCTTCAAGCAGCTGCTGATGGTCGCGAACTTCGACCGCTACTACCAGATCACGAAGTGCTTCCGCGACGAGGACCTGCGCGCCGACCGCCAGCCGGAATTCACGCAGATCGACTGCGAGACGTCGTTCCTCGGCGAGCAGGAAATCCGCGATCTGTTCGAGGACATGATCCGTCACATCTTCAAGACGACGATCGACGTCGAGCTGGCCGCGAAATTCCCGGTGATGCCGCATTCGGAAGCGATGGCGCGCTTCGGCTCGGACAAGCCGGACCTGCGCGTGAAGCTCGAGTTCACCGAGCTCACCGACGCGATGAAGGACGTCGACTTCAAGGTGTTCAGCACGCCGGCCAACACGAAGGACGGCCGTGTCGCGGCGCTGCGCGTGCCGAAGGGCGCCGAGCTCACGCGCGGCGACATCGACGGCTACACCGAGTTCGTGCGCATTTACGGCGCGAAGGGCCTCGCGTGGATCAAGGTCAACGAGAAGGCGAAGGGCCGCGACGGCCTGCAAAGCCCGATCGTGAAGAACCTGCACGACGCGTCGATCGCGGCGATCCTCGAGCGCACGGGCGCGGAAGACGGCGACATCATCTTCTTCGCGGCCGACCGCGCGAAGGTCGTCAACGACAGCCTGGGCGCGCTGCGCCTGAAGATCGGCCACTCGGAGTTCGGCAAGGCGAACGGCCTCGTCGAAGCGGGCTGGAAGCCGCTGTGGGTCGTCGATTTCCCGATGTTCGAATACGACGACGAAGACGCGCGCTACGTCGCCGCGCATCACCCGTTCACGAGCCCGAAGGACGAGCATCTCGAGTACCTCGAGACCGACCCGGGCCGCTGCCTTGCGAAGGCATACGACATGGTGCTGAACGGCTGGGAAATCGGCGGCGGCTCGGTGCGTATCCACCGCGAGGACGTGCAGAGCAAGGTGTTCCGCGCGCTGAAGATCGGGGCGGAAGAGGCGCAGGCGAAGTTCGGCTTCCTGCTCGACGCGCTGCAATACGGCGCGCCGCCGCACGGCGGGATCGCGTTCGGCCTCGATCGCATCGTCACGATGATGGCGGGCGCCGATTCGATCCGCGACGTGATCGCGTTCCCGAAGACGCAGCGTGCGCAGTGTCTGCTGACGCAGGCGCCGAGTCCCGTCGACGAGCGCCAGCTGCGCGAGCTGCACATCCGCTTGCGCCAGCCGGAGCAGCCGAAGGCGTAACGGTCGCCCGCGCGCCGGCCGCGGCCGATCCTCGACCGTCGTGGATCGGCCGGCGATCGGCGCGGCCGATGACCCCGGCCGCAACCGGCCGGAGCCGGGAGCAATCGCAGAAATGGGCGCGCGATGCGCCCTTTTCGTTTTTTGCGGTACAGTCAGCCCCATGGTTTTTTTGACGGTGCCGCGCTGTCCGCCGCGTCGAGCGGGCTGGCGCCGATGACATCCCGATGACGAAACCGCCGAAAATCCCCGAATCCGTCCTCGTCGTAATCCATACGCCCGCGCTCGACGTGCTCGTCATCAAGCGTGCCGATCAGCCCGACTTCTGGCAGTCCGTGACGGGCTCGAAGGACGCGCTCGACGAGCCGATCGAGCAGGTTGCCGCGCGCGAAGTCGCCGAAGAGACGGGCATCGTCGTCGGCAGCCCCGGCATTCCGCCGAGCGCGCTTGTCGATTGGCATCACGCGATCGAATACACGATCTACCCGCAGTACCTGCACCGCTATGCGCCCGGCGTCACGCGCAACATCGAGCACTGGTTCGGCCTCGAGGTGCCGGGCCGCATCGACGTGACACTGTCGCCGCGCGAGCACACCGCCTATTTGTGGCTGCCTTACCGCGAAGCGGCCGCGCGCTGCTACTCGCCGTCGAACGCCGAGGCGATCCTGCAACTGCCCGAACGCGTCGCATCGCGCGCCGCATGAGCGGCAAGACCCGGCACCGTCTCGCGCAGCTGCGGCAGATGTTCCTGCAGGAGCGCGGCTCCGCGTCGCGGCTCGCGTTCACGTCCGGCAACGCGGTGCGGCTTTGCGACGGCGGCGCCGCGTTCTTCCCGGCGCTGATCGAGCGGATCGACGCCGCCCGCGAGCGCGTCGCGCTCGAAACCTACATCTTCTGCGACGACGCGGTGGGGCGCGCGGTCTCCGATGCGCTGATCCGCGCGGCCGCGCGCGGCGTCCACGTGCGGGTCATCACCGATGGGATCGGCACCGAGCGCCTGCCGCTCTTCGACGCGTGGCCGGACGCGGGCATCGAGCACCGGATCTACAATCCCTATCTGTTCGGCCGCTTCGGCTTCTCGCGCACGCACCGCAAGCTCGCGGTCGTCGACGACGCGTACGCGTTCTGCGGCGGCATCAACATCGTCGACGATTTCGAGCAGAGCGGCGAGCGCCTGCCGTATCCGCGCTGGGATTTCGCGGTCGAACTGCACGGGCCCGCCGTCGCCGACGTGCGCGCCGCATTCGAGGTGCAGTGGCACCGGATCGCCGCCGGCCACAAGAGCTACGCGGAGTTCGTGCCGCACGGCGTCGACAGTCCCGCGTTCGCCGCGCGCTTTCGCCGCTGGATGCGCAGCCACCGGTGGGTGAAGGCGGGCGCGCTGCGTAACGTGACCGAGCCGAGCGTCGCGTTCGTCGCGCGCGACAACGTCGTGAACCGCCGTGCGATCGAAAAGGCGTATCTCGCCGCGATCGGCCGCGCGCGCCAGTCGATCCTGCTCGCCAACCCTTACTTCATGCCCGGGCGCAAGCTGCGCCGCGCGCTCGCGGGCGCCGCGCGCCGCGGCGTCGACGTGCGGATCCTGATCGGCCGCAACGAGTTCGCGTCGCTCGATATGGCGGTGCCGTTCCTATATCATGCGTTGCTGCGCTCCGGGGTGCGCGTCGCCGAGTACGACAAGACAATGCTGCACGGCAAGGTCGCGGTGATCGACGATCATTGGGCGACCGTCGGCTCGTCTAATCTGGACGCGCTGAGCCTGATGCTGAACAATGAGGCGAACGTCGTGCTCGTGCGGCATCGCGACGAGACCGCCGCGCTGCGCGATGCGATCTCCGCCGCGTTCGCGGACGGCCGCGAGATCGACGCCGCGCTCTACGCGGCGCGACCGGCCGTCGAGCGGTTCCTGAACTGGTTCGCGTACACCGCGTACCGGGGGGCGATGAAGCTCCTGACAGTCGGCGGATACGACTAAGCATTCGCTTACACACGCCGCGCGCCACGGCCTGCACAGGGCCTCCTCCAAAGGCGCGCGACCCTGCAAAATAGCGGGGACGGTTAGAAACCGATTTCTAATAATTTCCTTGTTTCGCCGACGGCCGCACTCAATAATAGTACGGCCGTTCGATTTTATTCGGTCACCTTGAACGGTTATTAAAAGCTATGCGAAAAGGCGAACAGACGCGTGCCGCGATACTCGAAGCAGCATTGGACCTTGCCAGCCGTGACGGGCTCGAGGGTCTGACGATCGGCCTATTGGCCGAGCGCATGCAGATGAGCAAGAGCGGCGTGTTCGCGCACTTCGGATCGCGCGACGATTTGCAGGTCGAGGTCGTGCGAGAGTACCACCATCGTTTCGAGAACGAGGTGTTTTTTCCGAGCCTGCGCGAGCCGCGCGGTCTGCCGCGCTTGCGGGCGATGCTCGCGCGCTGGATCGAGAAGCGCATCCAGGAAGTGACGACGGGGTGCATCTACATCAGCGGCGCCGTCGAATACGACGACCGTCCGGACAGCGCGGTGCGCGAGCAGCTGATCGCGAGCGTGAAAGCTTGGCGCGCCGCGCTGCTGCGCGCCATTTCGCAGGCGAAGGAAGAGGGGCATCTGCGTCCGGATACGGACCCGAACCTGATGCTCTTCGAGTTGTACAGCTTCACGCTCGGTCTGCATCACGACGCACGCTTCCTGCATCAGCCGGACGCCGTGCGTCTCACGTGGGCCGCGCTTGAAAAGACGATTGTTTCGTACCAGAGCGAGAGCCGTTAGCGGCGGCGCGACCGCCGCCGGGAGCTCGAGCCGATTGCCTTATCTTGGAGAGAGTCATGGGACAGTACGCCGCGCCGTTGCGCGACATGCAATTCGTGTTGCACGAGCTTCTGAACGTCGAAGCCGAGGTCAAGCAGATGCCCAAGCACGCTGATCTCGACGCCGACACGATCAACCAGGTGCTCGAGGAAGCGGGCAAGTTCTGCTCGGAGGTGCTCTTCCCGCTCAACCAGGTCGGCGACCGTGAAGGCTGCACGTATGTCGGCGACGGCGTCGTGACGACGCCGACGGGCTTCAAGGAAGCGTATCAGCAGTACGTCGAGGCCGGCTGGCCGGCGCTCGGCTGCGATCCGGACTACGGCGGCCAGGGGCTGCCCGCGTTCGTCAACAACGCACTCTACGAAATGCTGAACTCGGCGAACCAGGCGTGGACGATGTATCCGGGCCTGTCGCACGGCGCATACGAATGCCTGCACGCGCACGGCGCGCCCGAGCTGCAGAAAGTCTATCTGCCGAAGCTCGTCGCGGGCGAATGGACGGGCACGATGTGCCTGACCGAGCCGCACTGCGGCACCGACCTCGGCATCCTGCGCACGAAGGCCGAGCCGAACGGCGACGGCTCGTACTCGATCAGCGGCACCAAGATCTTCATCTCGAGCGGCGAACACGACTTCTCGAAGAACATCGTCCACCTCGTGCTCGCGCGCCTGCCGGACGCGCCGAAGGGCACGAAGGGCATCTCCCTCTTCATCGTGCCGAAGTTCATCCCCGACGCGTCGGGCGAGCCGGGCGAGCGCAACGGCGTCAAGTGCGGCTCGATCGAGCACAAGATGGGCATCCACGGCAACGCGACCTGCGTGATGAACCTCGACAACGCGAAGGGCTGGATGATCGGCGAGCCGAACAAGGGCTTGAACGCGATGTTCGTGATGATGAACGCCGCGCGTCTCGGCGTCGGCATGCAAGGTCTCGGCCTCACCGAAGTCGCGTACCAGAACTCGCTCACGTATGCGAAGGAGCGCCTGCAGATGCGCTCGCTGACGGGCCCGAAGGCGCCGGACAAGCCGGCCGACCCGATCATCGTCCACCCGGACGTGCGCCGCATGCTGCTCACGCAGAAGGCGTACGCGGAAGGCGCGCGCGCGTTCACGTACTGGTCGGCGCTGCAGATCGACAAGGCGCTGTCGCACGCCGACGAAGCGGTGCGCAAGGAAGCGGAGGATCTCGTCGCGCTCCTCACGCCGATCATCAAGGCGTTCCTGACCGACAACGCGTTCGAGTGCACGAACCACGCGATGCAGATCTACGGCGGCCACGGCTTCATCTCCGAGTGGGGCATGGAGCAGTACGTGCGCGACGCGCGGATCAACATGATCTATGAAGGAACCAACTCGGTTCAGGCGCTCGACCTGCTCGGCCGCAAGGTGCTGGGCGACATGGGTGCGAAGCTGAAGAAGTTCGGCAAGATCGTCACCGAGTTCGTCGAAGCAGAAGGCGTGAAGCCCGAGATGTCCGAATTCGTCGCGCCGCTCGCCGACATCGGCGAAAAGGTGCAGAAGCTGACGATGGAAATCGGCATGAAGGCGATGCAGAACCCGGACGAAGTGGGCGCCGCGGCCGTGCCGTATCTGCGCACCGTCGGTCACCTGGTGTTCTCGTACTTCTGGGCGCGGATGGCGCGCATCGCGCTCGACAAGGAAGCGTCGGGCGATCCGTTCTACAAGTCGAAGCTCGCGACCGCGCGCTTCTACTTCGCGCGCCTCTTGCCCGAAACGGCGGCGTCGATCCGTCTCGCGCGCGCCGGCGGGAAGACGATGATGGAAGTCGACGAAGCGCTGTTCTAACGCGACCGCCGGGCGGCGTGCGACGCACGTCGCCCGAACGACCGATTCTTAGCACTCACACGCCGCGCCCGCGTCCATACGAACGGCGACGCGCGGCTCAATCCGGAGGAGTCCCGTGAGCAATTTCAACATTCGCAAGGTCGCCGTGCTGGGCGCCGGCGTGATGGGCGCGCAGATCGCCGCGCATCTCGTCAACGCGCGCGTGCCGGTGCTGCTGTTCGATCTACCCGCCAAGGAAGGTCCGAAGAACGGCATCGCGCTGAAGGCGATCGAGAACCTGAAGAAGCTGTCGCCCGCGCCGTTCGGCGTGAAGGACGACGCGAAGTACCTCGAACCCGCGAACTACGACGACGACATCGCGAAGCTCGCCGAATGCGACCTCGTGATCGAAGCGATCGCCGAGCGGATGGACTGGAAGCACGACCTGTACAAGAAGGTCGCGCCGCACATCGCTTCGCACGCGATCTTCGCGACCAACACGTCGGGCCTGTCGATCACGGCGCTGTCCGACGGCTTCGCCGACGAGCTGAAGGCGCGCTTCTGCGGCGTGCACTTCTTCAACCCGCCGCGCTACATGCACTTGGTCGAGCTGATCCCGACCGCGCACACGCGCGGCGAGATCGTCGACCAGCTCGAGACGTTCCTGACGAGCGTCGTCGGCAAGGGCGTCGTGCGCGCGAAGGACACGCCGAACTTCATCGCGAACCGCGTCGGCATCTTCTCGATTCTCGCCGTGATCACCGAGGCCGAGAAGTTCGGCCTGCGCTTCGACGAGGTCGACGACCTGACGGGCAGCCGCCTCGGCCGCGCGAAGTCGGCGACGTTCCGCACGGCGGACGTGGTCGGCCTCGACACGATGGCGCACGTGATCAAGACGATGCAGGACAACCTCGCCGACGATCCGTTCTTCCCGGTCTACAAGACGCCCGCCGTGCTCGCGAAGCTCGTCGAGCAGGGCGCGCTCGGCCAGAAGACGGGCGGCGGCTTCTACAAGAAGGAAGGCAAGGCGATCAAGGTGCTCGACGCGAAGACGGGCGCCTACGTCGACTCCGGCGCGAAGGCGGACGAGACCGTCGGCCGCATCCTGAAGCGCCCGTCCGCGGAGCGCCTGAAGCTCTTGCGCGAGACGGAGCATCCGCACGCGCAGTTCCTGTGGTCGATTTTCCGTGACGTGTTCCACTACATCGCGCTCCACCTCGAGTCGATCGCCGACAACGCGCGCGACGTCGACCTTGCGATACGCTGGGGCTTCGCCTGGAACGAAGGTCCGTTCGAAGGCTGGCAGGCCGCGGGCTGGAAGCAGGTCGCCGAGTGGGTGCAGGAAGACATCGCGGCCGGCAAGGCACTCGCGAACGTGCCGCTGCCCGCGTGGGTGTTCGAAGGCGTCGTCGCCGAGCAGGGCGGCGTGCACACGGCCGAAGGCTCGTGGTCGCCCGCGACGAAGCGCTTCGTGCCGCGCTCGACGCTCGCCGTCTACGACCAGCAGGTGTTCCGTGCGCCGGTCCTGGGCGAAGCGGGCCGCGATCCGAAGGCGTTCGGCAAGACGCTGTTCGAGACCGACTCGGTGCGCGCATGGGTCGACGACCGTGCGGGCGAGGACGACGTCGTGATCGTGTCGTTCAAGTCGAAGATGAACACGATCGGCCCGAGCGTGATCGACGGCCTCGTGCAGGCGATCGAGCTCGCGGAGAAGGACTACAAGGGCGTCGTGATCTGGCAGCCGACGTCGCTCAAGCTCGGCAACCCGGGCGGCCCGTTCTCCGCCGGCGCGAACCTCGAAGAGGCGATGCCCGCGTTCATGATGGGCGGCGCGAAGGGCATCGAGCCGTTCGTGAAGAAGTTCCAGGAAGGCATGCTGCGCGTCAAGTACGCGAACGTGCCGGTCGTCGCGGCGGTGTCGGGCCTCGCGCTCGGCGGCGGTTGCGAGCTGATGCTGCATAGCGCGAAGCGCGTCGTGCACGTCGAGAGCTACATCGGTCTCGTCGAAGTCGGCGTCGGCCTCGTGCCGGCGGGCGGCGGCCTGAAGGAAGCGGCGCTGCGCGCGGCGGACGCGGCGACGGCGGCGGGCCTGACGAGCGAGCTGCTCAAGTTCCTGACGAAGTCGTTCGAGAACGCGGCGATGGCGAAGGTGTCGATGTCCGCGCACGAAGCGCGTGCGATGGGCTACGTGAAGCCGTCGGACACGATCGTGTTCAACGTGTTCGAACTGCTCGACATCGCGAAGAAGGAAGCGCGCGGCCTCGCGGCGGCGGGCTACCGCGCGCCGCTGAAGGCAAAGGAAATCCCGGTGGCCGGCCGCTCGGCGATCGCCACGATCAAGGCGCAGCTCGTCAACATGCGCGACGGCCGCTTCATCAGCGACCACGATTTCCTGATCGCGAGCCGCATCGCCGAGGTGGTCTGCGGCGGCGACGTCGAAGCCGGCAGCACGGTCGACGAGGAATGGCTGCTCGCGCTGGAGCGTCGTGCGTTCGTCGAGCTGCTCGGCACGCAGAAGACGCAGGAACGGATCATGGGCATGTTGCAGACCGGCAAGCCGGTTCGCAACTGATCGAGCCGAGCGGACAACTTTGCATGGGACTGGAGTAAGCGCTGAAGCGCTAACTCCAGTCGACAGGAGCCAGAAATGAGCAAACAGTTGCAAGACGCATACATCGTCGCCGCGAGCCGCACGCCGATCGGCAAGGCGCCCCGCGGCGCATTCAAGAACACGCGCCCGGACGAGCTGCTCGTCCACGCGATCAAGTCGGCGATCGCGCAGGTGCCGGAATTCGACACGAAGCTGATCGAAGACGCGATCGTCGGCTGCGCGATTCCCGAGGCCGAGCAGGGCCTGAACGTCGCACGGATGGGCGCGCTGCTCGCGGGCCTGCCGAACACGGTCGGCGGCGTGACGGTGAACCGTTTCTGCGCGTCGGGCATCACCGCGCTCGCGATGGCGGCGGACCGCATTCGCGTCGGCGAATCGGACGCGCTCCTCGCGGCCGGCGTCGAATCGATGAGCATGGTGCCGATGATGGGCAACAAGCCGTCGATGTCGCCGCACATCTTCGATCGCAACGAAGACGTCGGCATCGCGTACGGGATGGGCCTGACCGCCGAGCGCGTCGCCGAGCAGTGGAAGGTGAGCCGCGAAGACCAGGATGCGTTCTCGGTCGAGTCGCACAAGAAGGCGCTCGCCGCGCAACAGGCGGGCGAATTCAAGGACGAGATCGCGCCGTACGCGATCATCGAGCGCTTCCCGAATCTCGCGACGGGCGAGATCGAGACGAAGACGCGCGAGATCGCGATCGACGAAGGCCCGCGTGCGGACACGTCGCTCGAGGGCCTCGCGAAGCTGCGCGCGGTGTTCGCGAACAAGGGCTCGGTGACGGCGGGCAACAGCTCGCAGACGTCGGACGGCTCGGGCGCGCTCCTCGTCGTGTCGGAGAAGGTGCTCAAGCAGTTCAACCTGACGCCGCTCGCGCGCTTCGTCAGCTTCGCCGTGCGCGGCGTGCCGCCGGAGATCATGGGCATCGGCCCGAAGGAAGCGATTCCGGCCGCGCTGAAGGCGGCGGGCCTGAAGCAGGACGATCTCGACTGGATCGAGCTGAACGAGGCGTTCGCCGCGCAGTCGCTCGCCGTGATCCGCGATCTCGGCCTCGATCCGTCGAAGGTCAACCCGATCGGCGGCGCGATCGCGCTCGGCCACCCGCTCGGCGCGACGGGCGCGATCCGCGCGGCGACCGTCGTGCACGGCCTGCGCCGCCGCAACCTGAAGTACGGGATGGTGACGATGTGCGTCGGGACCGGCATGGGTGCGGCAGGCATCATCGAGCGGCTCTGATCGGAGCGCGCGACGCATGACGACGGTGCGCGGGCGGCCAGCTCGCGCACCGTTTTTTTGTTTATCGAATGTAAACAGCCATGGAGACGGCCCAGATGGATATCCAGATCGAAAACGCAGGCGGCGTGCTGACGATCACGCTCGCGCGCCCCGCGAAAAAGAACGCGATCACCGCGGCGATGTACCAGACGATGGCCGATGCGCTCGCGGCGGCGCAGGACGACAAGTCGGTGCGCGCGATCGTGATTCGCGGCAGCGACGGCAACTTCAGCGCGGGCAACGATCTCGACGACTTCATGAAGGCGCCGCCGAACGACGAAAACGCACCCGTGTTCCAGTTCCTGCGCCAGATCGCGAGCGCGCAGAAGCCGATCGTCGCGGCGGTCTCGGGCGTCGCGGTCGGCATCGGCGTGACGATGCTGCTGCACTGCGATCTCGTCTACGCGGCCGACACCGCGCAGCTCTCGCTGCCGTTCGTGCAGCTCGGCCTGTGTCCCGAGGCGGCGTCGAGCCTGCTGCTGCCGCGTCTTGCCGGCCATCAGGTCGCGGCCGAGAAGCTCCTCCTCGGCGAGCCGTTCGACGCGCTCGAAGCGCACCGGATCGGCCTCGTGAACCGCGTGCTGCCCGCCGCGGATCTCGACGCGTTCGCCGCGGAGCAGGCGGCGAAGCTCGTCGCGCTGCCGGCGTCGTCGCTGCGCGCGACGAAGGCGTTCCTCAAGAAGGAGGGCGGCGCGGACGTCGCCGCGCGGATGTCGGAAGAAGGCGACCAGTTCGGCAGGATGCTGCGCTCGCCCGAAGTGCGCGAAGCGATCACCGCGTTCTTCGAGAAGCGCAAGCCGGACTTCCGGCAGTTCGACTGAACGCGAACGCGGCGGCTTGGCTTGCGGTGGTTTGCCGCCGTCCGCCGCACGCGGATCGATTCGGCGGCGCGCTACGCGGGACCGTAGTCGACGTAGCCCGCTTCGCGGCAGAAGCTCACGAGCCGCAGCCCGGCTTGTCGCGCGATTTCGATCGCGAGCGACGACGGCGCGGAGATCGTCGCGACCATCGGAATGCCGACGCGCGCGGACTTGCGCACGAGCTCGTAGCTCGCGCGGCTCGACAGGAATACGAAGCCGTTCGTCATGTCGGCGCGCGCGAGCGTGAGCGTGCCGATCAGCTTGTCGAGCGCGTTGTGGCGGCCGATGTCCTCGAACGCGTGAACGATCGCGCCCGACGCGTCGCACCACGCGGCCGCGTGCAGGCCGCCCGTCTGCCGCGTGAGTACCTGATGGGCAGGGAGATCGCGCGCCGCGCGTGCGATCGCATCCGGAGCGATGCGCGCGAGAAAGCCGGTATCCGGTACGCGTTCCGGCACGAGATCGAGCAGATCGATGCTCTCGATGCCGCACACGCCGCAGCCGGTGCGTCCCGCGAGCGCGCGGCGCTTCTCCTTCAGCGCGGCGAACGCCTGCTGGACGACCGTGAGCTGCACTTCGGCGTGCGGCAGCGGCGCGTCGCCGTGCAGCAGGACTTCGATGTCCTTCACGTCGCTGCCGCGCTCGACGATGCCTTCCGACACCGCGAAGCCGACCGCGAACGCTTCCAGATCGCGCGGCGTGCACATCATCACCGCGTGCGAGATGCCGTTGAACACGAGCGCGACGGGCCACTCCTGACCGACGTGGTCGACGGTCGCTTCGACCGCGTCGCCGCGCCGCCTGCGCACCGCGAGCTCGACGATGCCGCTGGGTTCGACGGTTTCGGACAGACTCACGGGGGCTCCTTCGATATGGCGAGGCGGGCGAACGGGCGGCGCGCGACATCCGGCGGCACGCTCGTCGTCCGCGAAGGTTCTAAAATACTCCAGACAGGCCAAACGTGCCGGCAAACGTCATAGTGGGTGCAAACATGGGACTGAGCGACGCGCCGTTGCTGTTCAATTTCGAAATCGTATCGTCGGAGGATCTGACCTACATTCCGATGATCGTCCGTTTCAACCTCGACCGCTTCGGGCTGCGGATTTCGCTCGAGCAATGGCAGATGCTGCCGATCGAGGATCGCAAGCTGCTCGCGCGCTTTCCGGCCGACGAAGACGTCGTGATCGAGCCGAACTTCGATCATGCGCTGTTCGAGATGTTGCGCACGCACGCGAACGTGGAGCCGACCTGGTTCCAGCCGGACGAGCATCCGGCCTGGCGCAGCGCCGATGCGGTGCCGGATGCGCTCGTCGCGCAGAGCGGGCTGGCCGGGCTGCGGGCGCCGTCGGCCGCGCAGTGGGCGACGCTCACGCCGTTTCAGCGCTACGTGCTCGCGAAGCTGTCGCGCAAGCCGAAGCTCAACCACGACTTCATCCCCGCGATGCGCGAGTTCGGCCTCTCCACGCATTGAGCGGGCGGCGCGGCGCTCGTTGTCGCGGCGTCTCGCGCGCGGGCGTGGGCGCGCCGGCCGCGAGGCTCGGCCGCGCTTATTCGAGCGGCGGCAGCGCGCGCGGGCGGCGGTCGGCGTCGGTCGCGACGTAGGTGAGGGTCGCCTCGGTCACCTTGACGATTTCGCTCATCAGGCTCATCCGCTGCGCGTAGACCTCGACGTCGACCGTCACCGACGTGTTGCCCGTCTTGACGATGCTCGCGTAGAAGCTCAGCAGATCGCCGACGAACACCGGCTGCTTGAACAGGAACGAATTGACCGCGACCGTCGCGACCCGGCCGTTCGCGCGGCGGCACGCCGGGATCGAGCCCGCGATGTCGACCTGCGCCATGATCCATCCGCCGAATACGTCGCCGTGGACGTTCGCGTCGGACGGTTGCGGCACGACGCGCAGCGCGGGCGGTTTTTGCGGGAGTTGCAGGGACGTATCGGTCATGGTTGAAGCTTCCATCTTGTAAGAAAAGCGGCCGGCTTGCGCGATTTCGCGAGCCGCCGCGGGCGAAGCGGCTTGCAGCGGCGCGAACCGGCTTCTGCGACAATGCAAAGATCTGAAATTGTACGAGAAAGTGTGGATTTGGGCCGAGCCGCGCAGGCCGAGCCGCGCAGGCTGGTTCGCGTTAGGTCGAGCCGTGCAGGCCCGGCTCGCGTAGGCGGCGTCGTGTGGCCGGTCCGCGCGAGTCGAGGCGCACCGGTCGCATTGCGTTGCGCGACGGCGTCGCCGACCGGCTGCGCGCGTGGCGACGCCGGACCCGCCCGAGCCCGATCGGCATGCGAGCAGACGGAACCGCGAACGCAGAGGGCGGCAGACGCGCGATTCGCGCGCGCCGCATCGCGGTCCGCGTCGCGCGTCGTCGATTGCGTTCACCGAGTCCGGCGCGCCGTGCAACGCCTGCGGCCCGACGCACGCGAGCGCGTGTCGCGAGGCGCGAAGTGCGCGAAGTGCGCGCCGCGCCGACGCCGGCAATGGAGCCCGAAACACACACTTTCACCGACGAAGCGAACCCACGAACTCCCCATGCGCCGCTATCCCGCTTCTTCCGAGCCCGCGCCGATCGCGACCGGGCCGCGCAACGATTGGCAGACGATCCGCTCGCTGCTGCCGTACCTGACCGCCTACAAGTGGCGCGTCGCGTTCGCGCTCACGTGCCTGATCGGCGCGAAGGTCGCGAATCTCGGCGTGCCCGTCGTGATGAAGCGGATCGTCGACAGTCTCGCCGCCGTCCAGCATCTGACCGCGCTCGGCCGCGCCGAGCAGTCGGCGAGCATCGTGCTCGCGGGCGGCATGGGGCTCCTCGTGGTCGCGTACGCGTTCGTGCGGCTGTCGACGTCGCTCTTCACCGAATTGCGCGAAATCCTGTTCTCGAAGGTGACGGAGAGCGCGGTGCGGCGGCTCGCGCTGCAAGTGTTCCGGCATCTGCACGGCCTGTCGCTGCGCTTTCACCTCGAACGGCAGACGGGCGGCATGTCGCGCGACATCGAGCGCGGCACGCGCGGCATCCAGCAGCTGATTTCGTACTCGCTGTACAGCATCCTTCCGACGCTCGTCGAAGTGGGGCTCGTGCTCGGCTTCTTCGCCGTCAAGTACGAAGCGTATTACGCGTACGTGACGTTCGCGGCGCTCGTCGCGTACATCGTGTTCACCGTGAAGGTGACCGAGTGGCGCACGCATTTCCGCCGCACGATGAACGAGCTCGATTCGCGGGCGAACTCGCGCGCGATCGATTCGCTGATCAACTACGAGACGGTCAAGTACTTCGGCAACGAGGAGTGGGAAACGCAGCGCTACGACGAGAATCTGAAGCGCTACCGCAAGGCGGCGATCCGTTCGCAGAACTCGCTGTCGTTCCTCAACTTCGGCCAGCAGGCGATCATCGGCACGGGGCTCGTGTTCATCCTGTGGCGCGCGACGCAGGGCGTGCTCGCGGGCAAGCTCACGCTCGGCGACCTCGTCCTCGTCAACACGTTCATGCTGCAGCTGTACATTCCGCTCAACTTCCTGGGCGTCGTCTATCGGGAGCTGAAGCAGAGCCTGACCGACATGGACCGGATGTTCGGGCTGCTGTCGGCCGCGCGCGAAGTCGACGACGCGCCCGGCGCGCCCGCGCTGAAGGTGAACGGCGCGCAGGTGCGCTTCGAGCGGGTGAATTTCAGCTACGAGCCGGCGCGGCAGATCCTGCACGACGTCGATTTCACGATCGAAGCAGGCTCGACGACCGCGGTCGTCGGCCACAGCGGCTCGGGCAAGTCGACGCTGTCGCGCCTGCTGTTCCGCTTCTACGATCTCGATCGTGCGACGGGCGGCGCGATCACGATCGACGGCCAGGACATCCGCGGCGTGAAGCAGGATTCGCTGCGCGCGTCGATCGGCATCGTGCCGCAGGACACGGTGCTCTTCAACGACACGATCTACTACAACATCGCGTACGGCCGGCCGTCGGCGACGCGCGACGAGGTGATCGCGGCCGCGCGCGCCGCGCACATCCACACGTTCATCGAAAGTCTGCCGAAGGGCTATGACACGCCCGTCGGCGAGCGCGGGCTCAAGCTGTCGGGCGGCGAGAAGCAGCGCGTCGCGATCGCGCGGACGATCCTGAAGAACCCGCCGATCCTCGTGTTCGACGAAGCGACGTCGGCGCTCGATTCGCGTTCCGAGCGCGCGATCCAGCACGAGCTCGAGCAGATCGCGCGGCACCGGACGACGCTCGTGATCGCGCACCGGCTGTCGACCGTCGTGCACGCGGACCAGATCATCGTGATGGACCACGGGCGCATCGTCGAGCGCGGCACGCACGCCGAGCTGCTGCGCATGGACGGCCTCTACGCGCAGATGTGGGCGCTGCAGCAGCAGCGCGCGGCGGCCGACGGCGCGGCGGCGGAAGAGGTCTGACGCAGCGGCGCCCGGCGCATCCCGGGCGGGCCGCTCAGCCGGCCGCTTTCAGCGCCGCGTCGAGTTCGCCCAGCTGCGCGGGCGTGCCGACGTTCTCCCATGCACCCGAATACAGCTCGCCCGTCGCGCGGCGCGCGGCGATCGTCTCGTGATAATAGGGCGTGAGCGCGCAGCGCGTGCCGGCGGGCAGAGCGCGGAACATCCGCGTGTCGTAGAGCGCGATGCTGCCGAACGTGACGCGCGGCGCGCCGTCGAGCGACAGCAGGCCGTCGCCGTCGAGCGCGAAGTCGCCCGCCGGATGGAACGGCGGATTCGGCACCATCACGAGGTGCATGCCGGGCTCGGGCGCCGCAGCCAGCGCGGCGGCGCGCGCGATCAGCGTCGCGTAGTCGAAGTTCGCGTAGATATCGCCCGCGACGCCCACGAACACCTTCGGCCCGCCGCCGTCCTCGATGAGCGGCAGCGCCTGCGCGATCCCGCCCGCCGTCTCGAGCGCCTCGCGCTCGGCCGAGTAGACGAGCCGCACGCCCCAGCGCGAGCCGTCGCCGAGCGCGGCCTCGATCCGCGCGCCGAGCCACGCGTGATTGATGACGATCGTGCGAATGCCCGCCGCGACGAGCCGTTCGATCTGCCAGACGATCAGCGGCTTGCCGCCGACCGCGAGGAGCGGCTTCGGCGTCGTGTCGGTGAGCGGGCGCATCCGATCGCCGCGCCCGGCGGCGAAGATCATCGCCGTGTCGAGTGTGTGCATCATCGTTCAGAACGTGTAGCCGACGTCGGCCGTCTTGTCTTCGAGATCGTCGAGGAGCTTCGCGAACGGCGCGAGCGGCCGGTAGCGCAGCGCGACCTTGCGCGCGTAGCCGAGAAAGCGCGGCAGGTCGGCGAGATAGTGCGGCTTGTGATCGCGGTAGTTGATCCGCGCGAACAGGCCGAGCACCTTGACGTGGCGCTGCAGGCCCATCCATTCGAGCTGCCGGTAGAACTCGCCGAAGTCGGGCTCGACGGGCAGCCCGGCCTTCTTCGCCTTTTCCCAGTAGTACGCGAAGCAGTCGAGCTCGAACGCCTCGTCCCAACTGATGAACGCGTCGCGCAACAGCGACGCGACGTCGTACGTGAGCGGCCCGTAGACGGCGTCCTGGAAGTCGAGCACGCCCGGGTTCGGCTGAGCGATCATCAGGTTGCGGGGCATGAAGTCGCGCAGCATGTAGCCCTGCGGCTGCGCCCTCGCGCTCGCGATCAGCAGCGCGAACGTGCGGTCGAGCACGCCGCGCGCGTGATCCGTGAGCGTCTTGCCGAGATGCCGGCTAACGTACCACTCGGGCATCAGTTCCATCTCGCGGCGCAGGAACGCTTCGTCGAACGGCGGCAGCACGTCTTCGCGCGACGCGAGCTGCCAGCGGATCAGCGCGTCGAGCGCGTCGCGCATCAGCGGTCGCGCGGCTTCCGGCGCGGCGGGATCGAGCGCTGAGATGTACGACCGCGTGCCGAGATCGGTGACGAGCATGAAGCCCGCGTCGAAGTCGTGCTCGAGCACCTTCGGCACGTGCAGGCCGGCCGCATCGAGCAACTGCGAGATCTGCACGAATTCGCGGCATTTTTCGGGCGGCGGCGCGTCGACGGCGATTGCGGTCCCGCCCGGCGAGCTCGCGCTCGCGATGCGGAAATAGCGTCGGAAGCTTGCGTCGCTGGATGCCGGGACGAGCGACGCCGGGTCGAGCGCGTGGCGGTCGGCGAACGTGGCGAGCCAGTCGGTGAGGAGGGCGAGACGGGGATCGGCTGAGGGCTGCGTCATTGAAAGTCGGGGAGGGGGAACGTCTTGCCATATAATACCCCACGACTTTTTTGACGCGTCCCGTGTCAATCCCCGCCGGCGCGGGCCCGCAGCCCGCCATGCCGCTCGTTTGCCCGTTTTCCCCCGGTATGCGCGAAGCCGCAGTCACGGTTCGATTGCGAGGGCTGCGACGTGCGGAGGCCGGGTTTGACAGGGTCGATTCGCCGAACGATAGATGCCGCCTAAAACGTTATTCCCGCTCGTCCCAGCTTGCGATGCCGCGCCGCGCAAAAAACGGCTCGCGGTCGCGCTTTTGGCCGTACCGGGCCTCGTGCCGGCGGTGTCGCACGCCCAGTTGTCGGGCGCCGCGGCCGAGCCGCAGGCGTTCGGCTCGCCGTGGGACCTGCGCCTCGCGCCGCAGCTCGACGAGCATCCGCAAAAGCAGCACGGCAAGCCCGCGACGTTCGTGCTCGGCGACCACACGAACGGCACGGCCGACCAGGACCTCGCCGCCAAGGGCTCGGCCGAGATCCGGCGCGGCAACGCGGTCGTCAAGGCGGATGCGATCCACTACGACCAGGACACCGACATGGCCGACGCGTACGGCAAGGTCACGGTGTCGAACGGCGGCACGACGTTCTCGGGCCCCGAGGCGCATCTGAAGGTCGAGGCGAACCAGGGCTTCATGACGACGCCGAAGTACCGTTTCACGGCGACGGGCGGCTCGGGCAGCGCCGAGCGGGTGCAACTGCTCGACAGCGAGCGCTCGGTGTTTACGAACGGCACCTACACGGGCTGCCAGTGCTCGGCGAACCCGGCGTGGTACATCAAGGGCAGCGAGTTCGATTTCGATACGGGCGCGGACGAAGGCGTCGCGCGCAACGGCGTGCTGTTCTTTCAGGGCGTGCCGCTTTTCGGCAGCCCGTGGCTGACGTTCCCGCTGTCGGGCGAGCGGCGCAGCGGCTTCCTGCCGCCGACGTTCTCGCTCGATTCGTCGAGCGGCTTCGAGTTGGCGCTGCCGTACTACTTCAACATCGCGCCGAACCGCGACCTGACGGTCACGCCGCACATCATCTCGAAGCGCGGGATCTTCACGCAGGCGACGTTCCGCTATCTGTCGACGAACTACTCGGGCACGCTGACGGGCGAGTACCTGCCGGACGACCGAGTCGCGAAGCGCAACCGCTACGCGATCTATTGGCAGCACCAGCAGAATTTCGGCAACGGCTTCGGCGGCTACATCTACTACAACAAGGTCTCGGACAACACGTATCCGGAGGACCTTGGGTCGACGAACCAGTTCCTGAACGGGATCCAGACCGTTTATCAGCAGGAAGCCGGCCTCACGTACAACAACGGGCCGTGGTCCGTGCTCGGGCGCTACCAGCACTGGCAGACGCTCACGCCGTCGGTCGCGCCGTACGGCCGCGAGCCGCAGTTGAACGTGAAGTACGCGAAGTACAACGTCGGCGGCTTCGACTTCGGCGCGGAAGCCGATTATTCGCGCTTCCGGATCACGACCGCCGACCAGCCGGAAGGCGACCGCGTGATGTTCAACCCGTACGTGTCGTACGGGCTGTACGGTCCCGGCTATTTCGTCGTCCCGAAGGCGCAGATGCACTTCGCGTCGTACGACCTGACGACGACGACGGGCGGCGTGCCCGGCCAGCCGAAGCGCTTCACCTATTCGATCCCGACGCTCAGCTTCGATACGGGGCTCATCTTCGACCGCTCGGTGCGCCTGTTCGGCCAGGATTTCATCCAGACGCTCGAGCCGCGGCTGTACTATGTATACACGCCGTACCGGAACCAGTCGGACGCGCCGCTCTTCGACACGGCCGTATCGGACTTCGGGCTCGCGGAGATCTTCACGCCGAACACGTTCGTCGGCAACGACCGGATCGCCGACGCGAACCGCCTGACGGCCGCGCTCACGACCCGATTCATCAATCCGACGACGGGCGACGAGCGCGCGCGCTTCGTCATCGCGCAGCAGTACTACTTCACCGACCAGCGCGTGACGCTGCAGCCGACCGAGGCGCCCGCGACGGCTCGGCACTCGGACCTGATCCTCGGCGCGTCGGTCAAGCTCGGCGCGGGCTTCGCGTCGGAAACCGCGTTCCAGTACAACGTCGACAACAACCAGCTCGTCAAGTCGAGCGTCGGCTTCGGCTACAGCCCGGGCGAGCGGCGCGTGATCAACGTCGGCTATCGCTACACGCGGCAGAACCCGACGCTCAGCAACGAGCCGATCAACCAGGTCCTCGTGTCCGCGCAATGGCCGCTCACGCGGCGGCTCTACGCGGTCGGCCGCTTCAACTACGATCTCGCGAGCAGCCGGGTTGTCGACGGTCTCGTCGGCTTCCAGTACGATGCCGACTGCTGGGCGTTCGGCGTCGGCGTCCAGCGCTACGCGAACGGCGTGAACACGTCGGGGCAGCAGAACTCGTCGACCCGCGTGCTCGCGCAACTCGTGCTCAAGGGTCTGACGAGCGTCGACAATGGTCTCGTGTCCGCGTTCCGGGCCGGCGTGCAGGGATATACGCCGCTGCCGCCCGCGCCGGCGCCGCTGTCGCGCTTCAGCAATTACGATTAACCGCCGACGAGGCGTTCGCGGCGAGCGGCGTTTGCGCAGCCCGCTTTCAATGGAGTACCTGTGGCAATGAAGAAAACCCTTCGCTTCGCGGCTGTCGCATCCGGTCTGGTCGCGTCGCTCATCACGGTCGCGCCGGCAGCGTCCGCGCAGGCGCTGCGCGCGCAGGGCGCGTCGCTCGCCGACGAGGTGGTCGCCGTCGTCAACAACGACGTGATCACCGGGCGCGAGCTCGATCAGCGCGTCGGCCTGATCGCGCGCCGTCTGCAGCAGCAGAAGGCGCCCGTGCCGCCGATCGACCAGCTGCGCGCACAGGTGCTGAACCAGATGGTGCTCGAGCGCATCCAGATCCAGCGGGCGAAGGACGACGGCATCGTCGTCGACAACGCCACCGTGCAGGCGACGCTCGGGCGCCTCGCGCAGGCGAACGGGATGCCGCTCGACCAGTACAAGGCGCGCATCGAGGCGCAGGGCGTGCCGTGGGACGTGTTCGTGCGCGACGCGCGCACCGAGCTGATGCTCTCGAAGCTGCGCGAGAAGGAAGTCGACGGCAAGATCACCGTGTCGGACGCCGAAGTCGCGAGCTACATCGCGAGCCAGCGCGGCCCGAACGCCGGCTCGCAGCAGGATCTGCGGCTCGAGCACATCTTCGTGAAGGCGCCGACGAGCGCGCCGCAAGCCGACATCGACGTCGCGCAGAAGAAGGCCGAAGGCCTGCTGCAGCAGGCGCTCGCGTCGGGCGCCGATTTCGAGCGGCTCGCGAAGAACAATTCCGAAGCCGACGATGCGAAGAAGGGCGGCGATCTCGGCTTCAAGTCGCCGTCGTCGCTGCCGTCCGACGTCGTCGACGCGGTGTCGAAGCTGCGTCCCGGCCAGGTCAACCCGACGCTCGTCCGCGTGCCGGACGGCTTCGAGATCGTGCGTCTCGTCGACCGCCGCGCGAGCCAGAGCGTGTCGGCCGCGTCGCCGAAGATCGTGCAGACGCACGTGCGCCACATCCTGCTGCGCGTCGGCGAAGGCAAGTCGGAATCGCAGGCGCGCCAGCAATTGATCGACATCCGCCGGCAGGTCGAGGCGGGCGGCGATTTCGAGAAGTTCGCGCGCACCTACTCGCAGGACGGCTCGGCGTCGCAAGGCGGCGATCTCGGCTGGATCAGCCCGGGCGAGACGGTGCCGGAATTCGAGCGTGCGATGAACAGCCTGCAGGACGGCCAGGTCAGCAATCCGGTGCGTACCGAGTACGGCTACCACCTGATCCAGGTGCTCGGCCGCCGCGACGCGGAAGGCTCGGTGCAGCAGCAGATGGACATCGCGCGCCAGGCGATCGGCCAGCGCAAGGCCGAGCAGGCGTACTCGGACTGGCTGCGCGAGCTGCGCGACTCGTCGTACGTGCAGATCAAGCTGCCCGTCGTCCAGTAAGCGCGTAGCCGAATCATGTCCGCCAGCCCGCAGCCGCTGCGCATCGCGATCACGACCGGCGAGCCGGCCGGCGTCGGTCCCGAGCTGACGGCCCGCGCGCTCGCCGACGCGGCGGCACGCTGGCCCGACGCGCGCTTCACGGTGCTCGGCGACGCGGGCCTGATCGCCCAGCGCGCAGCCGCGGTCGGCGTCGACTGGGCGCGCTTGACGGCGAGCGGCGCGGATGCGCACGTCGCCGACGCGCACGTCGCAAACGCGCACGTCGCAAACGCGCACGTCGCAAACGCGCATGTCGCGGTCGCGCATCGCGCGCTCGCCGCGCCCGCCGAAGCGGGCAAGCTGAATCCGGCGAACGGGCGCTACGTGCTCGATCTGCTCGATGCGGCGATCGACGGCGCGGTCGCCGGCGCATTCGACGCGATCGTCACCGCGCCGCTGCAGAAGAGCACGATCAACGATGCCGGCGTGCCGTTCACCGGCCACACCGAATATCTCGCCGAGCGCACGCACACGCCGCACGTCGTGATGATGCTCGCGGGCACGGGCGAGCGGCCGCTGCGCGTCGCGCTCGCGACGACGCACTTGCCGCTCAAGGACGTGTCGGCCGCGCTGACCATCGACGGCCTCGCCGATACGCTCGCGATCGTCGACCGCGACTTGCGGCGCAGCTTCGGTCTCGCCGCGCCGCGCATCCTCGTGACGGGCCTCAATCCGCACGCGGGCGAGAACGGCTATCTCGGCCGCGAGGAAATCGACGTGATCGAGCCGGCGCTCGAGCGCGCGCGGGCCGCGGGCATCGACGCGCGCGGTCCTTATCCGGCCGACACGCTGTTCCAGCCGCGCTACCTCGAGCATGCGGATTGCGTGCTCGCGATGTTCCACGACCAGGGGCTGCCGGTCCTCAAGTACGCGACGTTCGGCGAGGGCATCAACGTCACGCTCGGCCTGCCGATCATCCGCACGTCGGTCGACCACGGCACCGCGCTCGATCTCGCCGGCACGGGCCGCGCCGATCCGGGCAGCCTCGTCGCCGCGATCGACACCGCCGTGACGATGGCGCGCCATCGGCGCGCAGGCTGAATTTTCGCGTCATCCGTTTTTCTATCTTTCGATGTCGAACAGCAGACAGCACCAAGGGCATTTCGCGCGCAAGCGCTTCGGGCAGAACTTTCTCGTCGATCACGGCGTGATCGACGCGATCGTCGCGGCGATCCGGCCCGAGCGCGGCGAGCGGATGGTCGAGATCGGGCCGGGTCTCGGCGCGCTGACGGGGCCCACGATCGCGCGGCTCGCGACGCCCGACTCGCCGCTGCACGCGGTCGAGCTCGACCGCGACCTGATCGGCCGCCTCAAGCAGCGCTTCGGCGACCTGCTCGAGCTGCACGCGGGCGACGCGCTCGCGTTCGACTTCGGCTCACTCGCACTGCCGGGCGACAAGCCGTCGCTGCGGATCATCGGCAATCTGCCGTACAACATCTCGAGCCCGCTGCTGTTCCATCTGATGTCGTTCGCGCACGTCGTGATCGACCAGCATTTCATGCTTCAGAACGAGGTCGTCGAGCGGATGGTCGCGGAGCCGGGCACGAAGGCGTTCAGCCGGCTGTCGGTGATGCTCCAGTACCGCTACACGATGGACAAGCTGATCGACGTGCCGCCCGAGTCGTTCCAGCCGCCGCCGAAGGTCGATTCGGCGATCGTGCGGATGATCCCGCATGCGCCGCACGAGTTGCAGCCCGTCGATCCGGCAGTGCTCGGCGAAGTCGTGACGGCCGCGTTCTCGCAGCGCCGCAAGATGCTGCGCAACACGCTCGGCGGCTATCGCGATCTCGTCGAT
Organism: Burkholderia oklahomensis C6786; assembly: GCF_000959365.1. NCBI lineage: Bacteria > Pseudomonadati > Pseudomonadota > Betaproteobacteria > Burkholderiales > Burkholderiaceae > Burkholderia > Burkholderia oklahomensis. The sequence goes on along the minus strand of NZ_CP009555.1, from coordinate 1,039,593 downwards.
TTCGATGCACTCGGCTTCGATCTCGCGCGCCGCGCGGAAGACGTCGATGTCGACGAGTACGTGCGCGTCGCGCAAGCGGTCGGCGCGCGGCGCTCGGGCGGCTGATCCGCGGTTGAAGGGGCGGGGCGCGTCGCGATTGTCCGGTCAGTGCTGGCGATAGGGGCCGCTTGGGGCGGTTTCGTCGCTGCCGCGGATTGCTTCTGACGTCGCTTCTTTCCGGTTGCGGGGCGCGACGCCGCCAGCACGCATCCGCGCGCCGGCCTTGGACGAGAGGCTTTCTCGAACGATGAGCGGTCGATCGTCCGCGGTCGATCGTCGATACGCGGCGGCCTTTCGCGTGGCGGGCCAGGGCTCGGCGACGGCATGGCTGCGCGATGCATTCGCGATGCCGTCGACAACGCTTCTTCAGAGTCGAAGCCTGCAATCTTCACGACGCGCGCATCGGCGTATCCGTGCCGGCACATCAGTACATCAGTACATCAGTACATCAGTACATCAGTACATCGGCACATCGGCACATGCACGTCGACGCACCGGCGCGCTTGCGGTTCCACGCGTCGGCGCATCGACATATCAGCCCATCGGCGCAGCGCTTTGCGCCGGCTTCCATTTCTCTCGACCCACCCCCGCACGCATTTACTTGCGATCGCCGCGCGGCGGCGCGTTGACGAGCCCGATGCCCGCCAGCACGAGCACGGCCGCCGCGCCGAAGCGCGCATCGACCGAATCGCCGAGCAATAGCACGCCGAAGCTCACGCCAAAGAGCGGCGCGAGGAACGTGAACACGGAAAGCCGCGCCGCGCTGTAGCGCGTCAGCAGCCAATACCACGCGAGATAGCTCGCGAACGCGACGATCACGCCCTGATACGCGAGGCTCGCGACGGCGAGCGGCGTCACGTTCGCGAGCGTCGTCTGTCCGGTCGCGACGGCGAGCCCGAGCAGCACGGCCGACGACACCGTCAACTGGTAGAACAGCGTCTTGCTCGCGCTTGCGCGCGCGAGCGACGTCGAGCGCACGACGACCGTCGTCGCCGCCCACATCACGCCGCCGAGCACGCCGAGCGCGTCGCCCGCGAGTCCGGCGAGCGCCGACGCGCCGTCCGCGGCCGGCCGTGCGAAGCCGTCGGCGAATGCGACGGCGATGCCCGCGAACGCGATCGCGACGCCCGTCCATTGCATGCGGCGCATCTTCTCGCCCGGCGCGAACAGATGCAGCCCGAGCGCGGTGAAGCACGGCGCGGTATAGAGAAAGATCGCCATGCGCGCGGCGCTCGTCAGCGTGAGGCCGAAGAAGAGGCAGACGAACTCGCCCGCGAACAGCGTGCCCGCGGCGATGCCGGCGCCGAACGTGCCGTCCGCGCGAAAGAGCGGCGTGCCGCGCGTGCTCGCCCATGCCCACACGCCGACGGCCGCGATCGCCGAGCGCAGCCCGGCCTGGAACATCGGCGGGATCGCGTGCGTCGCGCTCTTGATCGCGACTTGCTGGAAGCCCCAGATCGCGCACAGCAGGACCATCACGCCGATCGCGCGCATATCGAGCGACGGGCGCGCCGGCGCATAGGCGACGGCGCTCATCGGGCGCTCCTGAAGACGGCGGCGTGAGCCGCGCACGGGACGGCGGCCAGGCGCTCGGCGGGCCGGCTCGGTTCGGGGAAATAGATTTGCACGGTTCGCAGGCCGGTGGGGCCGGCCGTCGGAAAGGGTTGTTCGGATCTTCGATTCGTTGCGGGACGCCGACCGGGCGGGCGTCGTCGCGCAGCGCGGCAGGCAGTGTTGCGGCGCGCGCGTCGCGAGCCCGCCGCGACGATCTTAACCGATCGCGCCGCGCGCCGCGTATCGCCCCTGCTGCCCGGATGGACGCGGCGCGTGCCGGCGAGAATCGCGCGGGTCTGGTACATTCGCACGTTCAAGCAAGTCCCCACGGAGTACCCATCATGCGTTTGCTTCACACGATGCTGCGAGTCGGCGATCTCGACCGCTCGATCAAGTTTTACACCGAGCTGCTCGGCATGAAATTGCTGCGCCGCGACGACTATCCGGACGGGAAATTCACGCTCGCGTTCGTCGGCTATGGCGACGAGCGGGACCACACGGTCATCGAGCTCACCCACAACTGGGACACGAAGTCGTACGAGCTCGGCACGGGCTTCGGCCACCTCGCGCTCGAGGTCGACGACGCGTACAAGGCGTGCGAGCAGATCAAGGCGCAAGGCGGCAAGGTCACGCGCGAAGCCGGGCCGATGAAGCATGGCTCGACGGTGATCGCGTTCGTCGAGGATCCGGACGGCTACAAGATCGAGTTCATCCAGCGCAAGAGTCACTGAGCGCTGTCTCACCGCGCGGGGCGCTGCGGCGTTCCGCGCCGGCCCGCGGTGCGTGATGCGATCGAGCATGCGCGCCGCGCTGTTTTTCGTTCCCGTGATTTTGCTTTGCTTCGGCGGCGCGACGCTGCGGCGCGGTTGCGCCCGCGGACTCAACCGCGCGGGTTCGGGCGCCGCTGCGGGTGTTTCGCTGCCGGTCGTCGCGCGGGTGCATCGGATGCGCGATGCGGGACCAAGGCGGTGCAAGGAAAAGAAGAGCGAACCGGCTGAATCGATCCGGATCGGCGTCAGTCGGCCGGCAGCCGTGCGGATGAAGCCGGCCCGTGTCGGCTGCGGCGGCGCTCGGCCGCTGCAAGCGTTTCCCGTTCGACGCTTGCAGGCCGAGTCGCCGCCGAGCGGGCGATCGCACGACCGACGCGCGGCGCTCAGAGCGCCGGCAGCAGCTCCGGCGGATGGTGCTTCAGCGTATGCCGCGCTTCGCGGAATTCCGGGAAGATCGATTCGACCGTCTGCCAGAACGCCGGGCTATGGTTCATCTCGCGCAGATGCGACAGCTCGTGCGCGACGACATAGTCGACGATCGACATCGGAAAGTGGACGAGCCGCCAGTTCAGGCGGATCTTGCCGTCGCTCGAGCAACTACCCCAGCGCGTCGCGGCCGACGACAGCGCGTACGCCGCATACGTGACGCCGAGCCTCTGCGCATATACCGCGAGCCGCTCGCCGAAGATCCGCTTGGCCTCGCTCTGCAGCCAGCCTTGCACGCGATCCTTGATCTGCTGTTCGCTCGCGTGCGCGGGCAAGCCGAGCTCGAGCGTCGCGGCGGCCGCGTCGAAGCTGAGCGCGCCCTTCGCCGACACGAGCGCGATGCTGACGGGCTTGCCGAGATACGGAATCTGCGCGCCTTCCTTCCAGTCGATCTGCGGCAGCGCGCGCTGCTCGGTTCGTGTCTGCCATTCGGCGAGCTTGTTGAAGATCCAGCGGCGCTTTTCGGCGATCGCCGCTTCGATGTCGGCGAGCGTCACCCAGCGCGGCGCGGTGATCGTGAGGCCGCTGCCGTCGATCGCGAAGCCGATCGTGCGGCGCGCCGAGCGCTTCAGCTTGTATTCGAGCACGCGGCCTTCGAGCGCGAGCGTGCGGCGCCGGGAGCGGTCGGCGTCAGGCGGCGTCGCGGGCGAAGCGGGCGGAACGGGCGGCGGGGAAGCGGGGGACGGCGAGGCGGCCGGCCCGTCGAAGAGCGGCAGGTCGAGCTGGCGGTGATCGAGAGCCACGACGGCCGGCCGTGGCCTGGGACGCTTCGGCATCAGTTCGCTTCGTTTGGCAGTGCGCAATGGGTGAAACTCGCTTGACTTCAGGTACGCGCGGCGTCGGACGCACGAGCGGCGCCGCGTGCGCCGTCGCGCTCGTGCCGGTAGGCGTCCGGGTCGATGCGGCGCATTTCCGCTTCGATCCAGTTTTCGACGCGTTCGTTCAATTGATCGGGGGTGAGGCCTTGCGTGTCGATCGGCTTGCCGATCGACACCGTGACGGTGCCGGGATATTTCATAAACGAATTGCGCGGCCACACGCGTCCCGCGTTGTGCGCGATCGGCACGACGGGCGCGCCCGCGCCGATCGCGAAGCGCGCGCCGCCCGTCTTGTACTTGCCCTGGCTGCCGACCGGCGTGCGCGTGCCTTCCGGAAACATGATGACCCACGCGCCGTCCGCCATCCGCGCGCGGCCCTGGCGGATCACCGAGCCGAACGCGTTCTTGCCGTCCTTGCGGTTGATGTGGACCATGTGCAGCATCCCGAGCGCCCAGCCGAAGAACGGCACGTACAGCAGCTCGCGCTTGAACACGTAGCAAAGCGGCTTCGGCATCAGCGCGGGCAGCGCGATCGTTTCCCACGCGGACTGATGCTTCGGCAGCAGCACCGCGGGGCCGTCGGGCAGGTTCTCGAACCCTTCGATGCGGTACCGGATGCCGTTCAGCCAGCGCGCGACGAAGAGCGTCGACTTGCACCAGCCGGCCGCCATCCAGTAGCGCGCGTTCGGGCGCAGGAACGGGAACGCGATGAAGCACGCGGTCGCGTACAGCGCCGTGTAGACGATGAAATAGACGAAAAGCAGCAGGGAGCGGACGAAGCGCATCGGCGTGACGTTACGGTGAGGGAGGATGCGCGCGGGCCGGCATCACTCGTGTTCTTCGGAAAGGAAATCGAGCGCGAACGCGCGCAGGTCGTCGTGCACAAGCGTGCCTTCCGGCAGCCCGCCCGCGGCGAGCGTCTTCTTGCCCTTGCCCGTCAGCACGAGGTGCGGCCGAAAGCCGAGCGCCGCGCCCGCCAGCAGGTCGCGCAGCGAATCGCCGACGACGGGCGTGTCCTCCGGATCGATCTCGAAGCGCTCCGCGATCAGCTTCATCATTCCCGGCTGGGGCTTGCGGCAGTCGCAGTGGTCGTCGGCCGTGTGCGGGCAGAAGAACACCGCGTCGATCCGCCCGCCGACCGCGGCCGCCGCGCGATGCATCTTCAGGTGCATCGCGTTCAGCGTCGCCATGTCGAAGAGGCCGCGGCCGATGCCCGACTGGTTCGTCGCGACGACGACGCGGTAGCCCGCGTGATTGAGCCGCGCGATCGCCTCGAGGCTGCCGGGCAGCGCGACCCATTCGTCGGGCGACTTGACGAACGCGTCCGAATCGACGTTGATGACGCCGTCCCGGTCGAGGATGACGAGCTTCTTGCTGAGACTGGTCGGCATCGTGTGGTTCCTCTGGCTTATGCGGCGAGCTTCGAGATGTCGGCGACGCAGTTCATCTGCTGATGCAGCGCGGACAGCAGCGCGAGCCGGTTCGCGCGCAGCGCGGGATCCTCGGCGTTGACCATCACGTCGTTGAAGAAGGTATCGACGGGCGCGCGCAGCGCGGCGAGCGCGGACAGGGCGCCCGTGTATGCGCGCGCCTCGAGCTGCGACTGCACGCGCGGCGTCACTTCGGCGAGCTGCTCGTGCAGCGCCTTCTCGGCCGCTTCGACGAAGAGGGCCGGTTGCACCGCGCCGTTCGCGCCGCTCTCCGACTTCTTCAGGATGTTCGAGATCCGCTTGTTCGCGGCCGCGAGCGCTTCGCTTTCGTCGAGGCGCGCGAACTCGCGCACCGCGTCGAGGCGCGCGACGATGTCGTCGAGGCGCGTCGGGTTCAGGCTCAGCACCGCGTCGACTTCGCCCGCCGAGTAGCCGCGCTCGCGCAGCAGGCCGCGCAGGCGGTCGATGAAGAACGCGTAGATCGCGTCGGTCGATTCGGCGACGCCCGGCACCGCCGCGAAGCGTTCGTACGCGGTGCGCAACAGCCAGACGAGATCGAGCGGAAGCTGTTTCTCGAGCAACAGGCGCAGCACGCCGAGCGCGTGGCGGCGCAGCGCGAACGGGTCCTTCTCGCCCGTCGGCGCGAGGCCGATGCCCCAGATGCCGACGATCGTCTCGAGCTTGTCGGCGAGCGCGACCGCCGTGCTGACGGGCGTCGTCGGCAGCGTGTCGCCGGAGAAGCGCGGCTGGTAGTGCTCGGTGCACGCGATCGCGACGTCTTCCGGCTCGCCGTCGTGGCGCGCGTAGTACGTGCCCATCGTGCCCTGCAGCTCGGGAAACTCGCCGACCATGTCGGTCAGCAGATCGGCCTTCGCGAGACGGGCCGCGCGGATCGCGATCGTCGCGTCGGCGCCGATCGCGGGCGCGATCTCGCCCGCGAGTGTCTCTAGGCGCTCGATGCGCGCGAGCTGCGAGCCGAGCTTGTTGTGATAGACGACGTTCGCGAGGAGCGGCACGCGGTCGGCGAGCGGCTTCTTCTTGTCCTGCTCGAAGAAGAACTTCGCGTCGGCGAGGCGCGGGCGCACGACGCGCTCGTTGCCTTCGACGATCTCGCCAGGCGTCTTCGTCTCGATGTTCGACACGATCAAAAAGCGCGAGCGCAGCTTGCCCGCCGCATCGGTGAGCGCGAAGTACTTCTGGTTCGTCTGCATCGTGAGGATCAGGCATTCCTGCGGGACCTGCAGGAATTCGTCCTCGAAGCGGCACGGATAGACGACGGGCCATTCGACGAGCGACGTCACTTCGTCGAGCAGCGCCTCCGGCATCACGACCTCGTCGCCTTCCGCATGCGCGTCGAGCTGCGTGCGGATTGCCTCCTTGCGGCCCGCGAAGTGCGCGATCACGCGGCCCTTCTCGCGCAGCGTGTCCGCGTACGCGCTTGCATGCTGGATCGCGACGAGGCCGTCCGACAGGAAGCGGTGGCCGAGCGTCGTGTCGCCCGCGTCGATGCCGAATGCGGAGACGGGCACGACGCGTTCGTCGTGCAGCACGGTCAGGCGGTGCACGGGGCGCACGAACTGGACATCGGTGCCGTCCGGGCGCTGATAGGTCATCACTTTCGGGATCGGCAGCTTCGCGAGCGTTTCGTCGAGCGCGGCCTGCAGGCCGTCGGCGAGCGACGCGCCGGGCGCCGCGTAGTTGACGAAGAACGCGTCGGCCTTGCCGTCGTGCGCGCGCTCGAGATCGGCGATCGACAGGTTCGGGCGGCCGAGCGCCGCGAGCTTCTTCGCGAGCGGCGCGGTCGGCTTGCCTTCGGCGTCGAGCGCGACCGACACCGGCAGCACTTTTTCGCGGACCTGCTTTTCCGGCGCGACGGCGCGCACGTTCTGCACGACGACGGCCAAGCGTCGCGGCGTCGCATAGCGTTCGAACGCGAGTTCGCCTTCGATCAGGTCGCACGCGGCGAGACGTTGCGCGATGCCTTCGGCGAACGCGTCGCCCAGGCGCGCGAGCGCCTTCGGCGGCAGCTCTTCGGTCAGCAGTTCGACGAGCAGCGGAGCGGGATGGTTTTGCGTCATGGTGTGAGGAATCTCGTCAGTCCTGATCGATCTTGCGTTCGGCCTTCAGCGGCGGCGCCCATGCGGGCTGCGCGGCTTCCTGCGCGTCGGTGGTCAAGCCCGGCACGCCCGGCACCGGGTTGCCGATCATCGGGAAGCCGAGCTTCTCGCGCGAATCGTAGTACGCCTGCGCGACGAGCCGCGACAGCGCGCGGATGCGGCCGATGTACGCGGCGCGCTCGGTCACGGAGATCGCGCCGCGCGCGTCGAGCAGGTTGAACGTGTGGCCCGCCTTCAGCACGAGCTCGTACGCGGGCAGCGCGAGCCGCGCTTCGATCATCCGCTTCGCTTCGGCTTCGTAGCTGTTGAAGAACGTGAAGAGCAGGTCGACGTTCGCCTGCTCGAAGTTGTAAGTCGATTGCTCGACTTCGTTCTGATGATAGACGTCGCCGTAGGTCAGGCGGCGCAGCTCGGGGCCGTTCGGGCCCTGCTCTTCCCACTCGGTCCAGATCAGGTCGTAGACGTTCTCGACCTTCTGCAGGTACATCGCGAGGCGCTCGAGGCCGTACGTGATTTCGCCGAGCACCGGCTTGCAGTCGAGGCCGCCCACTTGCTGGAAGTACGTGAACTGCGTGACTTCCATGCCGTTCAGCCAGACTTCCCAGCCGAGGCCCCACGCGCCGAGCGTCGGGTTCTCCCAGTCGTCCTCGACGAAGCGCACGTCGTTCTGCTTCAGGTCGAAGCCGAGCGCTTCCAGCGAGCCGAGGTACAGGTCGAGGATGTTTTCCGGCGCGGGCTTCAGCACGACCTGGTACTGGTAGTAGTGCTGCAGGCGGTTCGGGTTCTCGCCGTAGCGGCCGTCCTTCGGGCGGCGCGACGGCTGCACGTACGCGGCGCGCCACGGCTCGGGGCCGATCGCGCGCAGGAACGTGTGCACGTGCGACGTGCCGGCGCCGACTTCCATGTCGATCGGCTGGAGCAGGGCGCAACCCTGCCTGTCCCAATAGGACTGGAGCGTCAGGATGATTTGCTGAAACGTAAGCATGAGAGGCCTTCGTGGCGCTGGGCGCTTCGCTTCGGGCGGCCGGCGCGAGCGAGGTCCGCGCCGGCCGCTCGCGCGGCGCGCGGCTTGGGTCTGTGCTAAAACATGCAATTTTACCGGATCGGCGGGCGGGTGCGGCCGGAACGGGGTGGGGCAGCCCTCCATATGCGTTCGCGGGCGCGAAAATCGCGGGAAAACGCGCGGTAGCGCGGGGCGGCGCGCACGGCGCGTCGGTGCGATGTGCCGGCGGTTTTGACGCGTTCTTTTTCTTTGCCTCCGGCGATGTCGAGGACGTGAGCCGCGTCCCGGCGAGCGGCGGCGCTGCGCCGAGCGCGCGGTGCTCGGCAGATGGCGTTCGACGCGGCACGCGGCGTGTGGCGTGCTGCACATGGCGCGCGGCGGCGGGCGCTACGCGACGGATCGTCTGTCGGGCATTCGCTCGGGCGCGGCATGCCGCCGGGCGACGCGGCGAAGCCTCCGTCGCATTTTCGAGATGCCGGGCGATGTCGAGCCGGTAAGATGGAGAGCTTCCGGCGCCGTGAGGCGCGCCACGCTGTCACCGTGACGATCGCTCATGTCTTCAGCCGCACCCTGTCCGAATATCCCGCTCGCGCCGCCGCTCGTCGCGATGCTTCGCCGGGCGCTCGACGCGGGCGGCGACGCCCGCGCGATCTGGCTCGAGGCCGCCCGCCTGCTGCATCCCGTGGACGACGACGCGATCCCGCAACTGACGATGGCGCTCGTCGGCGCAGGGCGCGCGGGCGACGCAGTCGAACTCGCGCGCCTCTACGACGCGCTCGCGCCGGCGTCGCCCGCCGCCGCGTTCAATCACGGCTACGCGCTGCAGCATGCGGGGCGGCACGCGGATGCGATCTCGCCGTACCGACGGGTGTTGGCCGTCGCGCCCGCATGGCCGTCGCTGAAGAACAACCTCGCGATTGCCGTTCGCATGACGGGAGGCGACGCGGCGGAAGAGCTTGCGCTGCTCGAAGGGGCGGCGGCCGACGCGCCGTCGGCGCCCGATGCGTGGATCAATCTCGTCATCGCGCGGCTGCGCGGCCGCGACCTGCCGGGCGCGCTCGACGCGTCGGCGAAGGCGCTCGCGCTCGCGCCCGACAGCCCGCTCGCGCTCAACAACGCGGCGATGGCGTACAAGGAGGCGCAGCGCTGGGACGACGCCGAACGCATCGCGGCGCGCGTCAGCGAGCGCGACCCCGATAATGCGTCGCATCGCTTCAACCTCGCGCTGATTCATCTCGCGCGCGGCGACTATGCGGCCGGCTGGCCGGAGCACGAGATGCGCTGGAGCGGCGCGCCCGAGCTGCGCGGCAAGCTGCCAGCGCTGCCCGGCCCGCGCTGGCGCGGCGAGCCGCTCGCGGGCAAGACGCTGCTCGTGTGGGGCGAGCAGGGAATGGGCGACCTGCTGCAGTTCTCCCGTTTCGTGCCGGCGCTCGCCGAGCGCGTGCATCGCGAAGGCGGGCGGCTCGAGTGGAATTCGTTTCCGCAGATGGGCGATCTGCTCGTGCGCAGCCTGGGCGCGCACGTCGACGGTTATCGCGCGGGCGGCGGCGTCGCCGAGCTGCAGCCGTTCGACTATGAGATTCCGCTGATGAGCGTGCCGTGGATGCTCGGACTCGGCGACGCGCTGCTCGGCGACACCGTGCCGTATCTGCGCGCGGACGATGCGGCGATCGCCGGATGGCGCGAGCGCTTCGCCGCGTCGGCGCCGGCGGGCGCAGCGCCGCTGCGCGTGGGGCTCGCGTGGACGGGCAGCCTCGCGCATCAGCGCAATCCGTTCCGGCGCGTCGGTCTCGACCGGTATGCCGCCGCGTTCGGCGGGGTCGGCGGCGTGACGTTTCATTCGCTGCAGCCGGGCGCGGCGGCGGATATCGAGGCGGCGCGCGCGGCGGGCTTTCCGATCGTCGACGAGACCGCCGAGCTGCGCACGTTCGACGATACGGCGGCCTACGTCGGCGCGCTCGATCTGGTCGTGAGCGTCTGCACATCGGTTGCGCATCTGAGCGGCGCGCTCGGGCGGCCGACGTGGGTGCTGCTCGACGTCAATCCGCACTGGGTGTGGCAGCTCGAGCGGCGCGACAGTCCGTGGTATCCGACGGCGACGCTGTATCGTCAGCGCGAGTTCACGCGCTGGGAGCCGGTGATGGAGGAGGCGGCGCGCGATCTGCGCGAATGGGCGCGGCGCGCGCGCTGAGGCGGGAACGCCGGCCGGCCGTTTGCGCGGGCGGGCCGGCGGATGGCCGCGCGCCCGCGCCGACGGCGTCAGCCGCGCCGGCGCAGCCCCGGCCCGAACGCGAAGCCGAATGCGAGCAGCAGCAGCGATAGCGCGAGCACCGTCGCATTGCCGCTCGTCACGTACGGCGTGCGGCCGGCGGTGCCTTCGATCCTCACGTCGAGCGAGCCGATCGTGTACGGCTTCAACTGGCCGAGCACGCGCCCCTGCGCGTCGATCGCGGCCGTCATCCCGGTGTTCGTCGCGCGCAGCATCGGCCGGCCCGTCTCGAGCGAGCGCATCCGCGCGATCTGCAGGTGCTGGTCGAGCGCGATCGTGTCGCCGAACCACGCGAGGTTCGTCACGTTGACGAGCACGCCGGGCGACACCGGATTGTCGCGGATCGTCGCCGCGATCTCTTCGCCGAAGATGTCCTCGTAGCAGATGTCGGCCATCACCGGCTGGTTGCGCACGATGAACGGCTGCTGGACCGGCGCGCCGCGCGCGAAATCGCCGAGCGGCATCTTCATCAGGTCGACGAACCAGCGGAAGCCCCACGGGATGAACTCGCCGAACGGCACCAGATGATGCTTGTCGTAGCGGTAGATGTCGCGCGAATGCGGCGTCACGCCGTACAGGCTGTTCGTGTAGTCGACGATCCGGCCGTCGGCCGTCACCGTGCCGCCGACCGCGCCGAACAGCACCGCCGTATCGGTCGTGTCGCTGAAATTGCGCACCGCGCGCGCGAACGGCTCGGGCAGCTCCTGGATCAGCACCGCGATCGCCGTCTCCGGCGTGACGATCAGATCGGCGGGCTTGTCGGTGATCATCTTCTGATACAGCTCGATCGCCGCGTTGATGCCCGCTTCCTCGAACTTGATGTCCTGCTTCACGTTGCCTTGCAGCAGGCGCACCGTGAGCGGTGCGTTCGCGGGCACCGTCCACGGCACGAGCGCGAGCAGCGGGCCGATCGCGACGAACACGACGGCCGCGAACGCCGGCGCCGCGACGCGCGGCGCGCGGGACGACCGGGGCGCGCCTGTCGCGTTCGTATCGGCGCTGCCGTTTCCGTCGCCGTCGCCGCGCGCACGGACGATCGCCTGCACGGCGAGCGCCGCGACGAGCGCGAGCACCCAGCCGATCCCGTAGACGCCGACGATCGACGCATAGCCGGCGAGCGGCCCGTCGACCTGCGCATAGCCGCTCGCGAGCCACGGAAAGCCGGTGAACACGGTGCCGCGCAGCCATTCGCCGACGGCCCATGCGCTCGCGAACGCGAACGCGCCGTGCCAGGTCGGCGGGAACAGGCGCGGGTCGGCCGCGCGGCCGTTCTGCGCGTGTCCTGCGCAGAACGACCAGAGGCCCGCCGAGAACGCCGGATAGATCGACAGGAACAGGCAGAACAGCACGAGCGCGCCGCCCGCGAGCGGCGCGGCCATCTCGCCGTACACGTGCATGCTGATGTAGAGCCACCAGATGCCGGTGATGAAGTTGCCGAAGCCGAACGCGCCGCCGGTGGCCGCCGCGTGCTTCCAGCTCGTCGTGCGCGTGAGCTGCGCGAAGAGCCACGCGAATACGACGAACTGCAGCCAGCCGCCGTGCGGCGTCGGCGCGAACGTCAGCGTGTTGGCCGCGCCCGCGAGGAGCGCGGCCGGATAGTGCCAGACGGGCAGCGCACGGCCGCTCGCCGAAGAGGAGACGCTCGGTTGCGAGCGGGTCGAGATCGGTTCGGCCATGCGTTGCGTCGGGAGAGCGGGTTGGGGAAACGGGCGGGCGGCGCGTCAGTCTTCGCCGGCCGAGCCGCTGCGCCGGCCCGCGAGCGGCGCGCGGCGCACGAGCAGCACGTGGATCTGGCGGGCGTCGCCGCGCTGGATCTCGAACAGCAGGTCGTCCAGACGCACCTTCTCGCCGCGATGCGGGACGCGGCCGAAATGGTGCGTGATGAGGCCGCCGATCGTGTCGACTTCCTCGTCGGAGAAATCGGTGCCGAACGTTTCGTTGAACTGCTCGATCTCGGTCAGCGCGCGCACGCGGTAGCGGCCGTCCGGCGCGGCGATGATGTTGCCGGCTTCCTCGTCGAAATCGTATTCGTCCTCGATGTCGCCGACGATCTGCTCGAGCACGTCCTCGATCGTGATGAGGCCCGCGACGCCGCCGTATTCGTCGACGACGATCGCGAGGTGGTTGCGGTTCACGCGGAAGTCGTGCAGCAGCACGTTCAGCCGTTTCGATTCGGGGATGAAGACGGCGGGGCGCAGCATCCCGCGCACGTCGAATTCCTCTTCCGCGTAGAAGCGCAGCAGGTCCTTGGCCAGCAGGACGCCGATCACGTTGTCGCGGTTGTCTTCGTACACCGGGTAGCGCGAGTGCGCCTTCTCGAGCACGAACGGGATGAAATCCTCGGGCTTGTCGGCGATGTTGAGCGCGTCCATCTGGGCGCGGGGCACCATGATGTCGCGCGCGCACAGGTCGGACACCTGGAACACGCCTTCGATCATCGACAGCGAATCGGCGTCGATCAGGTTGCGTTCGTGCGCGTCCTGCAGGATTTCGAGGAGCTCGGCCCGCGAGTCGGGCTCGGGCGAGATGAAGTCGGTCAGACGCTCGAGCAGCGAGCGTTTTTCATGCGGTTTGTCGGAGGATTTTCGACTGGGATACGAATCGTTCATGGTGGTGCGCCCCGCGGATCGGAGGCGCGCTGTCACGGAATTGGGAAGGATACACCAAGGTCATGGCGCGACCGTGTCGACGGGCGTGCGCGCGGGCCGAAGCGGCTTTTCGCGCGATTCCGGCCACACGGCGCGGCCTTGGGCGTGCCCCCATCGTAGCGCAGAAACGGGCGCGCGGGCAGCGGCGGGAAAAAAGCGGCGGATGGGACGAGATGCCGCGGCGTGCCGCGTAGCGGAGCGCGTCGTCGGCGCGACGGGAAGCCGTGCGGCGAGGCACGCTGCCCGGCCGGCCCGACGGGACGGCGGCGCGACGAGACGAATTGCATGGCCGATGACGCGGGAAGCCGGGCGAGGCGTGAATTTCGCGGGGCGGGCGATGCAGGTTCGTGGAGCAGGTCGGCGAGACGTGGCGGGGAGACCGCGCGTGCGACCGGCATCGCCGCGCATGCGGCCGGGCGCCCGATCCGTGACGGCGCATGATGCCCGCCGGTTTTGCGCGCCGATCCCGCAGGATGCCGGCAGCGAACTACCGGCAGCGCGCGAGCAGCGCCTCGAGCGCCCGGTCGGGCATTCCGCTGTCGCGCAGCGCGTCGACGGTGCGGCTCACGTAGTCGAGCGTCGTGCCGTAGCGGCCGCTCGCGCAGTCGAACACGGCCTTCACGACGTCGTCGGCCAGCTTGCCGGTGTAGGTCGGGACGTCACGCCGCATCACGAACGCGAGCGCGCTGACCCGCTCGCCGCCCGCGAGCGCGCACGGCAGCCACGCGGGACGGTACGAGCCCATCGCCATCTCGCGCCGCCACAGCGCTTCGAGGTGCGGCATCGCGGTGCGGCCGGCGAGCCGGAACGCGAGCCCCGTGCACGAGCCGCCGCGGTCGAGCGCGAGCACGAGCCCAGGCTGCTCGGGCGTGCCGCGGTTCACGCGCGACCACAAGTAGAGCCCGCGGTGGTAGCCGTGGACCTTCCCGCGCACCGCCTCGACGGCCGGCATGCCCGGGTTCCAGATCAGCGAGCCATAGCCGAACAGCCACAGATCGCTCGTGCGATCCCAGCCGGCGAGCGTCGCGCCGAGCGACGCCGCGAGTTCGTCGTCGCTCAGGTAGCGCGCTTCGCCGAGCGACGGAGGGTAGGGGCAGCGGGTGGGGGCGGATGCGGGGCGGCTCACGGCGGGCAGGGCGGCGCGAATCAGCGATACGGATTCGGAAAGCCGAGCTTCGCGAGGATGTCGATTTCGAGCGCTTCCATCTCGGCCGCGTCTTCGTCGCCGCGCTCGTGGTCGTAGCCCTGCGCATGCAGCGCGCCGTGCACGAGCAGGTGCGCGTAATGCGCGACGAGCGTCTTGCCCTGCTCGCGCGCTTCCTTTTCGACGACGGGGCAGCACAGCACGAGGTCCGCGACCGTGACGCCGTCCGGCTCCTCGCCGTACGCGAACGTCAGCACGTTGGTCGCATAGTCCTTGTGCCGATAGCTGTTGTTGAGCGCGCGCCCTTCGTCCGCGCCGACGAAGCGCACGGTGAACTGCGCATCGGAGAAGATCGCGGGCTCGAGCCATTCGGCGATCACCTTGCGCTTCGGCAGCGACCTGCGCTGCGCGTCGCCGACCTCGTCGCCGTACTGGACCGCGAGGTCGAGCTCGGGCTCGCGCTCCTGTGCTTCGCCGTCGGCTTCATCGTGCGCGAAGTCCGGGTTCTCGTCGGCGCCGACTACGACGGTCACGCTGTCGTAGTGCTCGGGGCGCAGCGCGATCGTCGCGCGCAGCGACGGATCCGTGTGCTGCGCGACGATCGCGACCGCCGCGTCGCCCGAGCTGCCGGACAGGTCGAACATCAGGCTGCGGCCGTCGGCGAAGTCGACGCGCAGCGCCTGCGCATCGACCGTCTTGACTTTGCCTTTCGCGTCGAGCAGCGACAGGCGAGGGAATGCGGGTTGCGCCGCGTCGGCGCGTACGGACTTTGAGGAACGGGACGATTTCATGACGCTTGCGTCGGTTTGAACGCGGTTGAGGATACACCAAACGGACGGGCCTCCGGAGCGCCGTTTAGCAGGATCGCCGGAGGCGGGGGAGGTGCCGGCGCGCGGCGGTCGGGCGATTCGAAGGGCGGTGTTCGGCCGCGTTCTGCGGCGGGCGAGGGCCTGAAAACGATCGGCTGTTGGGGTGGCGTTTCGTCGACGCAAGGTGCGCGCGGAATCAGGCGATCGTGCGATCGTTGCACGGGCGCCGCACCAGTCGGGGCGCGAACGGCGCTCGATCGTCGCCGGATCGGCCGGCGTGGTGTCGCGAGGGTTGGATCGCGATCGCCATGCGCGCGGCCGAGCGCCGCTGCGGTCTATGCTGCCAGCGATCAAGCGATCAAGCGATCAAGCGATCAAGCGATCAAGCGATCAAGCGATCAAGCGACCGACGCAAAGCGGAAGCTGCCCGGACAGGCCGCGCGTGGCGCCCGTCACCCGCCGCGCGCGATCGCGCGGCCGCTCGCCGATCGAATCGACCGCGTGCGATCTGCTCCCGCTCGCCGATCGACCAGCCCCGATCGACCAGCCCCGATCGACCAGCCCCGATTGACCAGCCCGATCGAGCCCGATCGAGCCCGATCGCCCCGCTTACTCGTCCTTGTGCTGCGCGTGGAACTCGTCGTATGCCTCGACGATCCGCGCGACGAGCGGATGCCGGACGACGTCCGCGCTCGTGAAGCGCGTGAGCGCGATGCCGCGCACGCCGGAGAGCACCTGCTGCGCCTCGACGAGCCCGCTCTTGTGTCCGCGCGGCAGGTCGACCTGGCTCGTGTCGCCCGTGACGACCGCCTTCGAGCCGAAGCCGATCCGCGTGAGGAACATCTTCATCTGCTCGGGCGTCGTGTTCTGCGCCTCGTCGAGGATGATGAACGCGTGGTTTAGCGTGCGGCCGCGCATGTACGCGAGCGGCGCGATCTCGATCATCTGCCGCTCGAACATCTTCGCGGTCTTGTCGAAGCCGAGCAGGTCGTACAGCGCGTCGTAGAGCGGCCGCAGGTACGGATCGACCTTCTGTGCAAGGTCGCCCGGCAAGAAGCCGAGCCGCTCGCCCGCCTCGACGGCCGGACGCGTCAGCACGATGCGCTTGACCTGGTCGCGCTCGAGCGCGTCGACCGCGCACGCGACCGCGAGATAGGTCTTGCCGGTGCCCGCCGGCCCGACGCCGAGCGTGACGTCGTGCGACAGGATCTGCTTCAGGTATTCGCGCTGCGCGGGCGTGCGGCCGCGCAGGTCCGCGCGGCGCGTGTAGAGCTTCGGCGCCGTCTCGTCGACGTACGGTTCTTCGTCGATGCGCACGACGGGCTCGTCGAACGGATGATCCGGATCGCCGCGAAAGCGCACGTCGACTTCGGGCTCGCCTTCGCCGTTGCCGTTGCGACGCGGATTGCCCGGGTGGCGCGCCTCGACGAGCGCGAGCTGGATGTCGTCGACCGACAGCGGATCGCGCGCGCGGTTGTAGAAGTCTTCGAGCGCCGCGAGCGCGGTTTTCGCGGCCCGGCCGCGAATCGCGATCCGGTGGCCGCGCCGCGACAGCGTCACGTCGAGCGCCTGTTCGATCTGGCGCAGATTCTCGTCGAGCGGGCCGCAGAGGTTCGCGAGGCGCGCGTTGTCGTCGCGCGGCGCGGTGAATTCCAGTGCTTGAGCGGTTTTCAAAGTGGCGTCGGGTTCCTGTTGGGCGTTCAGTGCGTGGCGGCGCTCGCGTCGTCGTGCGCGAGCACGAGCTCGCCGCGCAGCGAGTGCGGATACGCGTGATTGATCTTCACGTCGATCATCTGGCCGATCAGGCGCGGGTGCGAAGCGAGCGGCGCCGGGAAGTTCACGACCCGGTTGTTCTCGGTGCGGCCCGCGAGCTCGTTCGGATCCTTGCGCGACGGCCCTTCGACCAGAATGCGCTCGACCTTGCCGACCATCGACCGGCTGATGCGCACGACGTTCTCCTCGATCGTCGCCTGCAGATGTTGCAGGCGTTTGAGCTTGAGCTCGCGCGGCGTGTCGTCGGCGAGGTTCGCGGCCGGCGTGCCGGGACGCGGGCTGTAGATGAACGAGAAGCTCGTGTCGTAGCTCATCTCGTGGACGAGCGCCATCGTTTTGTCGAAGTCGGCCTCGGTCTCGCCGGGGAAGCCGACGATGATGTCCGTCGACAGCGACAGGTTCGGGCGGATCGCGCGCAGCTTGCGGATCACCGACTTGTACTCGAGCACCGTGTAGCCGCGCTTCATCGCCATCAGGATGCGGTCCGAGCCGTGCTGGACGGGCAGGTGCAGGTGGTCGACGAGCTTCGGCACCTTCGCGTAGACGTCGAGCAGGCGCTGCGTGAATTCCTTCGGATGCGACGTCGTATAGCGGATTCGCTCGATGCCGGGAATGTCGGCGACGTATTCGATCAGCGTCGCGAAATCGGCGATGTCGCTCGCCCCGGCCGTCAGCGCGCCGCGGTACGCGTTCACGTTCTGGCCGAGCAGCGTCACTTCGCGCACGCCCTGGTCGGCGAGGCCGGCGATTTCGGTCAGCACGTCGTCGAGCGGGCGCGAGACTTCGTCGCCGCGCGTGTACGGCACGACGCAATAGCTGCAGTACTTGCTGCAGCCTTCCATGATCGACACGAACGCGCTCGGGCCTTCGACGCGCGCGGGCGGCAGGTGGTCGAACTTCTCGATTTCGGGGAACGTGATGTCGACCTGCGCGCGGCCGCTCGCGCGCCGCGCGTCGATCATCTGCGGCAGGCGGTGCAGCGTCTGCGGACCGAACACGAGGTCGACGTACGGCGCGCGCGCGACGATCGACGCGCCTTCCTGGCTCGCGACGCAGCCGCCGACGCCGATCAGCAGATCCGGCTTCGCCTCCTTCAGCTCGCGCACGCGGCCGAGGTCGGAGAACACCTTCTCCTGCGCTTTTTCACGCACCGAGCAGGTGTTGAACAGGATGATGTCCGCGTCTTCGGGGGAGTCGGTCTTTTCGAGGCCTTCGGATGCATTGAGCACGTCGACCATCTTGTCGGAGTCGTACTCGTTCATCTGGCAGCCGAAGGTCTTTACGTAAACTTTCTTGGTCATGAGGATTCGCCGTTCGCAGTGGTTGACCTGGGGGCGTCGTTCAAAGTGGATCGGGGGACGGATCGGCGCGCCGCCAACCGCGCGAAAGCGCGTGCCGCGTACGGGGAGATGCCGCCGGGAAAGCTTTCTATTATAGCTTTTCGGGCTCGGCGGGGCGGGCGGCGGCGCGTCGCGCGGGGAGGGCGGTGTTCGTTCGGCCGCGCCGAGGACGGTCGCCGGTCGGCGGCGTGCTTGCGCGATCGCGGGGATGTCCGCGGCGGCGCGCGGCCCTCGCGCTGGAAGCGGAGAAGCGGAGAAGCGGAGAAGCGGAGAAGCGGAGAAGCGGAGAAGCGGAGAAGCGGAGAAGCGGAGAAGCGAATCCGCGGGCGAAGACGCGCGAAGCCGGACGCGCCCCGCGTCACCGGCACGCGTTCAGCAGATCCTCGAGCGCCGCCTCCTCTTTCGCGAAGCGCTCGACGAGGAAGTCGAGCAGCACCCGCACGCGCGGCGCCATGTAGCGCTTGCCGTGATAGATCGCGTGCAGCGGCGCGTCGTGATGCCGCCACTCGGGCAGCAGCACCTTCAGCCGGCCCGCGCGGACGTCGGCGGCGATGTCCCAGATCGATTTCAGCGCGATTCCGTAGCCGCGGATCGTCCATTCGCGCGTGAGGCCGCCGTCGTTCGTCTCGTGCGCGTTCGCGAGCGGCACCGTGTGGGTTTGCGTGACATCGCCGCGCGTGAAGCGCCAGACGTTGATCGGCCCGGATGCGACCGTAATCACGTTGCACGGAAAGCGGGCCAGATCGAGCGGGTCCTTCGGCGCGCCGTGCTTGTCGACGAATGCGGGCGACGCGCACAGCACGCGCCGGTTCGCCGCGAGCCGCCGCGCGATCAGCGCGCCGTCGGGCGGCGCGGCGAAGCGGATCGCGAGATCGATCTCGTCCTGCCACAGGTTCGACGACGAATCCGACGCCGTCACCGCGAACGTCACGTCCGGGTAGCGCGCATTGAACTCGTCGAGCCAGTCGAGCAGCTGGTTGCGCCCGAAATCCGACGTCGACGACAGCCGCACCTTGCCGCTCACGATGTTGCGGCCTTCCTGCAACATCGCGTCGGCGTCGTCGAGCGCCTGCAGCGCCTGGCGGCAGCAGTTCAGGTACAGGCGGCCCTCGTCGGTAAGCCGCAGCCGCCGCGTCGAGCGCTCGAAGAGGCGCGTCGACACCTTCGCCTCCAGTTTCGCGAGCCGCGCGCTCGCGGCGGCGGGCGTCAGGTTCAGCTTGCGCCCGGCGGCCGACAGGCTGCCGAGCTCCGCCGCCTCGACGAACAAGCGGATGTCGCCCAGTCGATCCATGTGATTTTTAGAAAATTTTTGAAAATGGTTCAAATGCTACGCCAATTATCAAAAATATTGTGATTCGGGACAATGCGCGCTCATCAGGTCTTTTGATGCGGTGCGGCATGAGCCGCGCCGCGTCCCGCCCCCGGAGAGTCTCATGCCCCTACCGTTACTCGCGCTCGCGATCAGCGCGTTCGCCATCGGCACTACCGAATTCGTCATCATGGGCCTGTTGCCCGACGTCGCGCGCGACCTCGCGGTCACGCTGCCGTCCGCGGGCCTCCTCGTGAGCGGCTATGCGCTCGGCGTCGCGGCGGGCGCGCCGCTCCTCGCCGTGCTCACGAGCAAGATGCCGCGCAAGGCGGCGCTGCAGCTGCTGATGGCGATCTTCATCGTCGGCAACGTGCTGTGCGCGGTCGCGCAAGGCTACGGGACGCTGATGATCGCGCGCGTCGTCACGTCGTTCGCGCACGGCTCGTTCTTCGGCATCGGCGCGGTCGTCGCCGCGTCGCTCGTGAGCGTCGACAAGCGTGCGAGCGCGATCGCGCTGATGTTCACCGGGCTCACGCTCGCGAACGTGCTCGGCGTGCCGTTCGGCACGTTCGTCGGCCAGATGCTCGGCTGGCGCGCGACGTTCTGGATCGTCGCGGCGCTCGGCGTCGCGTCGTTCGCCGGGATCGCGGCGCTCGTGCCGAAGCAGCGCGGCGCGGCGGGCGCCGCGCTCGGCCACGAGCTGCGCGTGCTGAAGGAGCCGCAGGTGTGGCTCGCGCTCGCGATGACGGTGCTCGGCTTCGGCGGCGTGTTCGTCGTGTTCACGTACATCGCGCCGATCCTCGAGGACGTGGCGGGCTTCTCTCCGCACGCGGTGTCGCTCGTGCTGGTGCTGTTCGGCGCCGGGCTCACGGTCGGCAACGTGATCGGCGGCAAGCTCGCGGATCGCGCGCTGATGCCTTCGCTGATGGCGATTCTCGTCGCGCTCATCGCCGTGATGGCGGTGTTCGCGAAGACGAGCCATCTGCCCGTCGCGGCCGCCGTCACCGTGTTCGTCTGGGGAATCGCTGCTTTTGCGACGGTTCCTCCGCTACAGTCTCGGGTCGTCGAGAAGGCCGCGCACGCGCCGAATCTCGCGTCGACGCTGAACATCGGCGCGTTCAACGTCGGCAATGCGGGCGGCGCGTGGCTGGGCGGCGTCGCGCTGTCGCATGGGGTGCCGCTCGACGCGCTGCCTTGGGTGGCGGCCGTCGTCACGCTCGCCGCGCTCGCGGTCACGGTGCTCGCCGCGCGGCTCGATACGCGCGTCTCGTCCGGCGCGGCTGCAACGGCGCAATGACGCATCGCAAAACGCTGTCCTCTGCGATCCTGATAACAGTGTGAAGATAACTTTGTTTGATGTCCCCGTAGCGGATGTTAGTCTTTGCCTCATCTGAAACCGCTGGGCTCGCTCGGGCCCTGGAGGCAACGTCATGCATTCTCCGTTGGCGCTCGTGCGCGATGTGTCTTCACAGGATGCCGCTTCCGCGGCCGACGCGTCGTACGAGTCGTTCGATGCGCTCGAGCGGCTCGTCGGCGTAAACCTCGCGCGTCTGCGCGCGGAACGCCAGTTGTCGCTCGACGCGCTCGCGCGGCTCTCCGGCGTGTCGCGCGCGATGCTCGCGCAGATCGAATCCGCGCGCAGCGTGCCGTCGATCAAGGTGCTCTGCAAGGTCGCGGCCGCGCTGAAGGTGTCGGTCGCCGCGTTCCTGCGCCGGCATGCGGTCAACGGCTTCGAGCATTTGTCCGCCGAGCGCGCGGTGCGCGTCGTCAGCTCGAACGGGCGCTTCTCCGCGCGTGCGCTTTATCCGGAAGGCGAGCCCGCGGTCGCCGAATTCCACGAGCTGCGGATCGCGCCGCTGCACACTGAGCCCGGCGCGCCGCGCGCGCCCGGCACGAGCGTGAATCTCGTCGTCAGCGAAGGCACGCTCGAAGTCGGCATCCACGATCGCCGGCAGTTGCTCGCCACGGGCGACGCGATCGTGTTCGACGCCGACCAGCCGTACACGCTGCGCAATCCCGGCGACACCGAGGCGCGCGCGTTCCGCGTGACGGTGAACGCCGAAGTGCCGCCGCGCTGGCACGTGCCGGCGTGACGCCGGGCCGCGTCGCGCGGTTTAGACGGATTCGTCAGTAGGGTCTTGGCGGGTTCTCGCTGCGGCGGGCCCGCAGGTGTTGTATGCTTCACCCGCCGGTTCGTCCGGCAATCAGTGCGTCTTCAGGGCGGGGCGGAATTCCCCACCGGCGGTAGGTCGGCATGTTGCCGGCGAGCCCGCGAGCGCCCGCGCGATGCGCGGGGTCAGCAGATCTGGTCCGATGCCAGAGCCGACGGTCATAGTCCGGATGAAAGAAGATGTGCAGATGGTCATGTGCGCAGGTCTCGTCCGTTGCGCGCGGTGTCGTCCGCGCGGCGCGGAAGCGGCGTCGCGCTGTCTGTTTGCTAAGCCCTGAAACGTTTTTCGCCCCATTCTTTCCGCGAGGAGCGTTTCATATCATGTCGTTTCCGTTGCCTTCGAAGTCGGCGCCCGCCGACGCTTTCTCCGATCTCCCGTTGCTCGCCGCCGAACCTGTGCCGCCGCGCATCGCCGCCGCGCTCGCCGCGCTGCGCGAAGGGCGCGCGGTCGTGCTGCAGGACGACCACGACCGCGAGAACGAAGCCGATCTGATCGTCGCCGCCGAGCGTCTCACCGACGAGACGATGGCGCTCTTGATCCGCGAGTGCAGCGGCATCGTGTGCCTGTGCCTGACGGACGAGAGGGTGCGCGCGCTCGAGCTGCCGCCGATGGCGCAATTGAACGAGAGCAAGAACGGCACGGCGTTCACGGTGTCGATCGAGGCGCGCGCCGGCGTGTCGACGGGCGTGTCGGCCGCCGATCGCGTGACGACGATTCGCGCGGCGATCGCCGACGGCGCGTTGCCGCACGACATCGTGCGCCCCGGCCACGTGTTCCCGCTGCGCGCGGCACCGGGCGGCGTGCTCGCGCGGCGCGGCCACACCGAAGGCACCGTCGATCTCGCGATCCTCGCCGGGCTCAAGCCGGCAGGCGTGCTGTGCGAGCTGATGAATCCGGACGGCACGATGACGCGCGGCGCGGACGTCGAGCGCTTCGCCGCGCAGCACGGGCTGCCGATGCTGACGATCGCCGAGCTCGTCGCGTTCCGCGAACGGCTCGCAGCGGTGCGCGAGCGCGAACGCGAACGCGACGCGTGCTGCGAGGACGCCGCCTGATCGATGCCGTCCGGTTCTGCCGAGATGATCGCGCACGGCGCGCCAGCCGCGCCGTGCGCGAAGCGAAATCGCGCGGCTACGACTGCACGTCGCCGAATTCGCCGCGCCTGCCTGCCTCGACGAGCGCGGGCAGCTCGTCCATCGAGCGCATGATCCGCGTGATGCCCATCTTGCGCAGCGCGTCTTCGTAGCCGCCGGGGATGTGGCTCGCGCCAACGAACGCGATCGTCTTCATGCCGGCGGCGCGCGCCGCGTTCAGTCCCGACACGCTGTCCTCGACGACGACGCAGCGCGCCGGCTCGACGCCGAGCGTCTTTGCCGCGTGCAGGTACACGTCCGGATAGGGCTTCGGCCGCGCGACCTGCTCGGCGCTGAACACGCGCTCGCCGAACACGTCGGTGAGCGCCGCGCGCTTGAGCGAGCTGCGCACGCGCTCGAGACGGCTGTTCGACACGACGGCCGCGGGCAGCGCGATCTTCGTCAGCGCGTCGCGCACGCCCGCGATCGGCGCGAGCCATTGCGCGAGGCCGATCTCGATGTTGTGGTCGATCGTCTCGAGGAAATTCGCCGGCATCGCGATGCCGTGACGCGTTTCGAGGCCGGCGAGAAAGCGCGACGTCTGCTGGCCGAACGCGGCTTTCGCATCGGCCGCGAAATCGATCGCGGGGAACGCGGCCGACAGCGTGTCGAACAGCACGCGATCGGCGATCACTTCGCTGTCGACGAGCACGCCGTCGCAGTCGCAAATGAGGTGGTCGAGCATAGAAACAACGATAAATGGGATGAGGCGACGAAGCGCCATGATACGTGCTTTGCCGGCGGCGGGCGCGCTTTGTCTGCGCCGGCGCGCGGTGTCGCGTGTGGCGTTGGCGCGGCGGCGTTCGTGCGTTCGCGCCGGCGCGTTGGCGAGACCGCGAGGATGTCCGCGGCGCCGCGAATCCTGCACGATTCGCGCGCGCAACGCGAAAGGCGATGCGGCGCGCGCAGGGCGGGCGTCGGTCAGTGCGCGGCGCGTCGCGCGAGTTGCGCATCGCGTCGGCATGGCTGCGTCGCATGCGTTTGCGATGCGCGCCCGCACGGCGATGGTGCCGACGTGCGGCCGGCGAGGACGCCGACCGCAACCGCCATCATGCCCGGCCCGGCGGCCGGCGCAACCGGGCTCGATGCGCGCGCCGACTCGTCGGCGTGCGGCCCGAGCGGCACGCGCCGCTCAGGCCGCGAGCGCTTGCGGCGTGATTTTCAGCATCACGACGCCGGCGATGATCGTCGCGATGCCGACCCACTGCAGCGCGCTCGGCCGTTCGCCGCGCAGGAAGAAGCCGAGCAGCGCCGTGACGCCGCTCGCGAGCGAGCTCAGCACGGTGACGATCGCGACGTGCCCCGTTGTCGAGCCGTACGCGAGCGAGAAGAAGCCGACGAGGCTGAACACGCTGATCGACAGGATCAGCAAGACGATCGAGCCGGGCGGCGCGGACAGGTTGCGGGCGCGGGCGAGTGTCGTGAACAGGATCAGGACGGCCGTCAGGTAATAGATCCACAGCGCGCTGACGACGCCCAGGCTCTTGACCGCGAACGCGCCCTGCAGCCAGAAGCCGAGCCCGAACATCGCCGCCGACAGCAGCGCGAAGCCGATCGACGCGGGCGACTCCGGCTTGCCGTCCGCGGACCTCGAGATGCTCGCGAGGCTCGCGCCCGCGATGCAGAGCACGAGGCCGACGATCGCGAGCTGCGTGATCGACTGGCCTGTCGCGAGCGACAGGATCGTCGTCACCGCGCCGTACAGCGACACGATCGGCGCAACGACCGAAGCCTTGCCGATCGACAGCGCCTTGAGCAGCGCGGCCATCGCGACCAGGTTGCAGACAGCCGCGAGGATGCCGACGCCGAAGCCGACGTCGATCGCCGTGATGCGCAGCGAAGACGGATGGAACACGAGCGACGCGGTGAGGATCAGGAAACCGAACGATTGGCTGTAGAACAGCGATTTGGTGACGCCGACGCGCCTTGCCGCGTGTCCCGCGAGAAAATCGGTGCTGCCCCAGCACAATGCCGAAAGCAAACCCATCAGAATCGCCATGTCGTTCCCTCGTCTCTCTGTCGTTGTGTTGGTGCCGCGGTGTTGCGTCGTTCAGCCGAGATCGACGCGCACATCGTCAGCGAGCGCGCGCGCGTGGCGCATCGCTTCGTCGCAGGTGCGGCCGTGCGCGAGCACATAGCCGATCACCGACCCGAAATTCTTCGATGCGGACGTCGATTCGAGCGGGACCTTCCGGAAGCCGCTCGCGACGTAATGCGCGTCGCGGGGCGCGAATGCGATGTCGTGGACGATTCCGGGCGCCGGGGCGAACACGAATGCATCCGCGACGAAGTCGTAACGCATCGATTCCCGCGGCACGATGGGCCGATCGATTCCGCAAACGAAATCTATCAGATGCTCGACCATGTCGATACCCGTCGTCAGCATGATCTGCCGGACGGCGCGCGCGCCCGCGATGCGCAGGTTCACTTCGACGAGCGCCGGCCCCCGTTCGGTCAGGATGAACTCGACGTTCAGCGCGCCGCCCGCGAGGCCGAGCAGATTCACCCAGTCGACGATTTCGCCCGCGATCGCCTCCGCGTCGACGGCGGGCAGGTCGGATGGATGAGAGATGCCCGTCATGCACAGGCTGTCGTGCGGCGATACGAAGATCCGGTTGATCCCGAGCACATGCCAACGGCCCTGGTTGTGCAGCAGTTCCGCGCCGTAGAACGGTCCTTCGAGGAATTCCTCCGCGAGGAACTCGCGATGCCGGTTGCCGAGCATCGACACGCCGTCGCCCGAGCGCAGGCGTTCGACGGCGGCGCGATAGTCGGCCTCGTTCGCGCACAGGCTGACGCCGTACGCGCCCGCGTCGCGCAGCGGCTTGAGCACGCACGGAAAGCCGATGTCGGGGCGCGGCGGAAAGCGATCGGCGGACAGCACCTGGTATCCGGGCTGCCGGTAGCCGTTCGCGTGCAGCGTGTCGCGCACGCGCTTCTTGCTGTACGCGTTGCGCAATCCGGCAAGCGACGGGTGCGGCAGACCGAGCGCGCCGGCGAGCTCCGACCCGGGAATCATCACGTCGTCGTAGCAGCCGAGCACCGCGCCGACCGACATTCGCAGCTCGGCGATACGCTCGCGCATCGCGCGGGCGTCGCGCGTGTCGACATGATGGACTTCGTCGAACAGACTCAGATCGAGGTCGTCGAACAGCCCCTTGTTCATCGACTGCATCGACGTGAACAGGACGGGCGCGTAGCCGAGCCGGCGAATGTAGCCGATGCCGGCGCATTCGATCGGGCGGGCTTCGATGAACAGAAAGGTCTTCATGGGTATTCCCCGGGCTGGCGCGGCGGCGCGGCCGCCGCGCCGGTGCGCGTCACGAGATGAAGTTGAAATATCCGGATTCCGAAAAATCCTGTCCGGCCTGCTTGAAGCGCTGCGTCGGGAAAGGAAAGTTGCAGTCCAGGTATTTCTGCGCGAAGAAGAGCGCCGAGCGATCGGACAGCCCGATTGCTCCGAGCCGCTTGGCGATGTCGGCGGGCGGGACGTCGCCGAGGCTGTCGATGTGATCGATGATGACGTTCTTCACGCCGCTGCCGTCAGGCATCCTGATTTTTGGGCGGTCGATGATGTAGTCCGGCAGCACGTCGCGGAACGCCTCGCGCAGAATGTGCTTCTCGACGCCCCGGTGCAGCTTGTACGAAAAGTCGAGGCTCAGCACGTAATCGATCAGCTCGGCGTCCATGAACGGCACCCGTGCTTCGACCGTATTGCGCATGCTCGCGCGATCGACGCGCTGCAGATCGGTCCGGTGCAGGTTGTTGAGCCGATAGAGCGACAGCGCGCCCGGCCGCGCGTGCGTCTTGAAGAGATCGTAGCCGCCGAATATCTCGTCGCTGCCCTCGCCGCACAGCGCGACCTTGAAGCCGAGCTTGTTCGCGATGTAGTAGCCGAAATGCGCGATCGTCGAATCGATCGCGTCGATCTTCTCGAAGAACTCGCCGTAATAGACCGCGTCGTCGATGTTGTCGAGCAGGTCCTGTTTCGTGAACGTATAGATCACGTGGCGGATTCCGTTTTCGGCGCAGTAGCGATGCGCGATTTCGATGTCGTTCGAGCCGGGCAGGCCGAACGAGATCGCGGTCACGTCCGGGTGATAGCGATGCGCGAGCTGCAGCACGATCGCGCTGTCGATCCCTCCGCTGAACATCACGCAGATCGGCAGATCCGTATCGACGCGGCGCCGCACCGAGTCCTCGAGCAGCGTCCGCACGCGTGCCTTCGCTTCATCGAAGCTGTCGCGGCTGACCGGATGGCTGTCGTCGTACGACACGTACTTGATCGTCTCCCGGCCGTCGAACAGCGTGCCGGGCGCGAGCGTCTCGATCGGCGCGTTCACGTGCGTCAGCGCCTTGATCTCCGACGCGACGTACCAGACGCCGTCGCGCCGCGTGTAATAGAGCGGCTTGATGCCCACGTGGTCGCGGCCGATCAGGAATTTTCCGTTCAGGTTGTCGAAGAGTACGAAGCTGAACATGCCGTCGAGCTTCGTCGCGAACGACGGGCCGTATTCGATGTACGCGCGCAGGATCACTTCGGCGTCGCCCGCATGGCTGAAGCGGTGGCCGCGCGCGGACAGCTCGTCGCGCAATTCCTTGTAGTTGTAGATCTGCCCGTTCAGCACGACGTGCAGGTCGCGCTCCGGATCGGACACCGGCTGGCGCGCATGCTCGCGCTCGACGATCGCGAGCCGGTTCGTCGCCAGTCCGAAGCGATCGCGGATCAGATTCTCGTTGAAGCGCGACGCGTCTCCCCGATGCGCGATCTTCGACATCAACGCGGTCAGCGACCGGTCGATTCCTTCGACCGACGCGCGCTGCGTACTGAAAATGGCCCCAATTCCGCACATGATGTTCTCTCTCGTGAGTGGATTCGATGGTGCGCTCGACGCTCAGGCGCGCGCCGCGGCGATGTCCGGATAGATCAGCTCGTCGACGCTCGCGCCGAGCGAGCCGATGTCGACGAAGTAGTCGGGATAGGTCTGCCCGACGTGAAACGGTTCCTTGATCAGCACCGGATGCTCGCAGTGCAGGCCGACCGTGGTGAGCGCCATGATGAGCCCGTGATCGTAGTGGCCGTCGACGACCGCGCCGCCGCGATAGCCGCGCGGATTGCCGTGGATGATCAGCTGATCGAGCTTTTCCTCGGAGCGCACGCCGAGCTTGTCGAGTTCGCGGCGGAAGTCCGAGATGCGGTCCGATTCCTTATAGCGGATGTGCTCGATGTTGTAGAACGTGCTCGTGCCGTCCGCGAACGCAGCGCGTCCGGCGAGCGCGGGCACGGCATCCGGCGCGAGCGAACCGTCGAAGTCCTGCGGCCGGATCGACGCGCCCCCCTTGATGCGGATCCGGTTGCCGGGAAGTTCGTCGATCAGCGTGCCGGTATCGGTCAGGTAGCGGATCACGGCTCCGTTGCCCAGTTCTTCCTCGAAGAAGCCGTTGAGCGTAACGTCCGATGCGAGCGAGCCGCACAGCGCGAGGATCGCCGCCGTGCTCGCCGGGTCCGCGCCGACCGTGAATTCCGACGGCTTGAAGCGGTCGCTGCCCGGCACGAAGAAGTGGCGAAAGCGCGCGTCGTACTCGATGGCGACGCCTGCGTGCGCGAGATTGTTGATCGTCGTGTGCACCATCGACGGCGCGGTGATGTGATCGACCACGTCGATTTCGAGATCGCGGTCGCCGATCGCGCCGAGATAGAGCAGGCCGCTCAGGAATTGCGAGCTCTTCCTGCACGATACTTCGGTATGCTTGCCGAGCTCGCGCGTCGAGCGGATGCCGATCGGCAGCCGGGCTTCGGGGCCGACCGCCTCGCACTCGACGTTCAGCCGCCGGAGCGCGGCGACCATCTCCGCTTGCGAACGCACGCCGAGCGAATAGCGGTATTGCGTGACGAAGTCGGTTTCCGGCAGGTAGCCCGCGACGCCCATCAGCAGGCGCAGCACGACGCCGGAGTTGCCCGGATCGAAGACGATCTTGCGATCGACGTGCATCGCATCGACGCCCTTGACGACCGTCGTGTCGCCCTCGCTCGAAAACGATGCGCCGAGCCGCTCGCAGTTGTGCTTCATCGCGTTCGAGTTGAAGCCCGTCGCGGCATTGCGGATCGTGCTGATGCCCGGGGTGAGGGCCGCCGTCAGGAGCGCGCGCGTCGACGAGCTCTTCGATGCGGGAAGGTCGATGGTGCCGCTCAGCGTCGAAGTGTTCTTCACTTCGACGAACGAGGGCCGGAGACGATCGCTGGTGGTCATGGCAACTCCGTAATCGTGAAGGAGCGAGGGGCCGGTCGGTTATGCGATTTCGGCGCCCAACGCCCTCAAGGTGTCGATGAATTTTGGAAACCCGTCGTCGAGCTTGTCGGTGTCGTGAACGATCGATTTGCGCTGCGCGCCGAGCGACGCAATGATGTTCGCCGCGCAGATCCGGTGATCGCGATAGCTCGGCAATTCGGCCCCGCCGTGCAGCGGGCCGTCGCTCATCACGTCGATCTTGTCGAACCGCCCGACGTCGTTGAAGACGAGTGCGCTGCGTCCGCCCATTGCGCGGATGTTCTCGTTGATCACGAACGCGCGCTGGCACTTGTGGTTGTTGATGCCGTCCACACCGCCGAAGCGGATCGGATCACCGAGGTTCGACGCGGCCGCGATGATGTTCGTCGCGGCCGACGGCAGTTCGTGCAGCGACAGCTCGCGGCGCGAACGCCGGAAGGCGCGTTCGCGCTCGATCCGCAGCGTATGACGCGCGTCGTCGCGGGTCAGGCGGATGCCGAGCTCGCGATAGACGTCGAACAGCGTCTGTTCGTTGAGCGTGTCTCCCGGCCGGTAGTTCGCGATTTCGATGTCGCTTTCCGCGCCGACGCTCAGCGCGGCGGACGCGATGTAGCTGAGCGACGTGAAATCGGTCGGGATGCGGACGACGATGTCGTCGGCGCGGTACTCGCTCGCCGTCAGGCTGCCCGGCGTTCGAACGACGGCGCTGTGCAGCAGCGACATCGTCTTGACGCTCATGTCGATGTAGCCGGCGTGACTGCCGTCGTCGGCGACGCGCAGCGTCCTGTCGGCCGAGAACGGCGCGACGAACAGCGCGAACGAGATGAACTGCGTGCTCTTGTGCGTCGTGAGCGGTACGCGTTCCGGATGCGATTTTCGCGAGATCGTGACGAGATTGCCTTCCGCGCGGCGCGCGTCGATGCCGAGATGCGAGAAGAACCCGGCGTCGAACACGCTGTCGCGGCTGAACAGCGAATCGTTGCAGCGGATCGTGACGGGTTCTGTCGCCAGCGCCGCGAGCGCCGCGCTCATCCGGAAGAGCATGCCGGAGCCGGCCGCGTCGATCGCGCCGCTTGCCTCGACGTCGCTGCCGACGCCTCGCAGCGTCAGCGACGTGGCAGTGCGCTCGACGACGGTCATGCCGAACTGTCGCAACGCCGCGAACTGCAGCTCGGTCTCGGCGCACCACGACATGTTCTCGATCCGGGTCGTCCTGCCGTTCAGGAGCCCGAGCAGCAGCGCTCTCTGAACGTGGGGCTTGGATGCGGGAAGCGTCGTGGCGCCTTTGAGTGCGCCGCTCGGGTAGACGGTTGCGTGGCTCATGGCTGTCTCGTATGGGAATGTCAGTCGTCGACGATCGCCGTCGCGGTGATCTCGACGTAGTGCCGCGGCTCGACGAGCGACTTCACGGCGACCGTCGTGTTGACGGGGCGGATGTCGCGAAAGCGCTCGCTGAATGCGCGGCAATAGTCGTCGAAGTGCTCGAAGCTCGTCAGGTGCGTGACCGTGCTGACGACGTCGGTCAGCTCGGCGCCGAGCTCGTTCAGGTATTTCTCTATCTTGTCGATGATGAAGGCGGTCTGCTCGTACGCGTCGCTGCCGATCACGGCGGCATTGCCGTCCGACGCGACGCAGCCCGCGATGTACACGTGATTGCCGACCCGCTTGCCTCGCGCGTAGCCCATCTTGTCTTCCCAGAACGAGGGGCTGAAGACGGTTTTTCTGGATTCGCTCGTATCGATAGTGGACATGGTTTTGCTCGCAAGTTGAATGACGTAAAAAAGGAATGAATGGGGGCGATATCAGGCGATTGCTTGTTTCGCGTAATGAATGAATCTCCTTTGATCGGTTTTTATGGATTGGGGTGCATGGCGAGGCATCGATTTAAAAATCGAGAATGAGCTGCGCCCGCCCTCGTTTCGAAACGCGGGCATGAGTAGAGCGGACGGCCGATCCGCTATTTCGTCACGACGGCCGTGCGGCGAACGCGCCGGCCGGAGGTCGCCGGAAGCAAGCGCTGCAACACGGCCTGCCGTTCGCGTTTACGCGAACAGCACGGCGAGAAGCGGCGAATTCGACGGATTCAGGATGGCGGAAGGCTGGCGCGCCGCAATGCGACGCGCGCCCGCGCGGCATGCGGCGCGGCTGCAATGGCCGGCTCGCGTGCGGAGCCGGCGGGAAGGCAAATCACATTCGATGCAACGGGTCTTGCGATCATGGCAATCCTCTGGGTATGGCTTACCGGGTCATCGCGAATAGGTGGAATCGATGCGACAGTGATTTTGTCCGGGCCCGATTCACTTCGACCTGCGCAGATCGACATGCGAGGTCGGAAATAAAAAGTGGTGTTTGATTTGCTAATTATTTTGATGTCCGGGGATCGATTCAATTAGGGAAACTGACAACTGATAAAAATGTCAGGATAAACTTTACTTGAGGTGGTTTTTGTATATTTGATTTGGCGACATAATATTTTAATTTGGCGATGGAATAATTATTTTTATAAGAGCGAAATCGAATATTCGATTGGAATGGGGACTTTGGGGGCGCATTCGAATATCGGCGCGATGCGCCAAATGAAAAACCCCCTCGCTCGTCGACGAGCGAGGGGGCCGGGGGGCGCGGCGGACAGGCTGCGGGAGGATTCGTAACGCGGCTCGACGCCGCGTCGCGGTCAGTGCGTCGTATGCAGATACAGATACAGGTTTGCCGCGAGCACACCGCCGACGAGCGGCCCGAGCACCGGCACCCATGCGTAGCGCCAGTCGCTGTCGCGCTTGCCCGGAATCGGCAGGAGCGCGTGCATGATGCGCGGCGACAGGTCGCGCGCGGGGCTCATCGCGTAGCCCGTCGGGCCGCCGAGCGAGATGCCGATGCCGAGCACGAGAAGGCCGACGGGCAGCGCGTCGAGCGCGCCGAGGCCGACTTGCGGCGACGCGAGGTACAGCACGCCGAGGATCAGCACGAACGTGCAGATCGCTTCCGTCAGCACGTTGTGCGTGACGCTGCGGATCGCGGGCGCCGTGCAGAACACGGCGAGCTTCAGATCGGGATCGGCTTCCTTCGCGAAGTGCTGGCGATACGCGAGCCACACGAGGAACGCGCCCGCCATGCCGCCCAGCATCTGCGACGCGATGTAGCCGCCCACCTTCGCCCACGCGAACTTGCCCGCGAGCGCGAGGCTGATCGTGACGATCGGATTCAGGTGCGCGCCGGAGAACGACGCGGTCACGTAGACCGCGACGAATACCGCCATCGCCCAGCCCATCACGATGACGATCAGGTCGGCGCCCTTGCCCTTGGTTTTCGCGAGCAGCACGTTCGCAACTGCGCCGTTGCCGAGCAGCACGAGGAGCGCCGTGCCGATGAACTCCGCGATATATGGTGACATGATGTCGTCTCTCTACCGGTATGGCGGGCTCGCGGCTTGCGTCGCGCGGCCCGCCTGATTGTTGTGAATATGAGTTGAATCGAGTTTGTTACGGATGCCGAACGAACGGGTTCAGTGCGTGTCGTCCGCCCACGCCTTCGCCGCGCGCACCGCGCGCTGCCAGCCGGCGAGGCACGAGGTGACCTGCTCGCTCTGCATCGACGGCGCGAAGCGGCGCTCGAGCTGCCATTGGCTGTGCAGCTCGTCGACGTTCTTCCAGTAGCCGATCGCGAGGCCCGCGAGATACGCGGCGCCGAGCGCGGTCGTCTCGGTGACGCGCGGACGCACCGTGTCCACGCCGAGCAGATCGGCCTGGAACTGCATCAGCAGATTGTTCGCGCTCGCGCCGCCGTCGACGCGCAGCTCGCCGATCCGGATGCCCGAGTCGGCTTCCATCGCCTTCAGCACGTCGAGCGACTGATACGCGATCGAGTCGAGCGCCGCGCGCGCGAGGTGCGCGGACGTCGTGCCGCGCGTGACGCCGAACAGCGATCCGCGGGCGTGCGCGTTCCAGTGCGGCGCGCCCAGGCCGGCGAACGCGGGCACGAGATAGACGCCGTCCGTGTGCGGCACGCCGCCTGCGAGCGCTTCGATCTCCGATGCGCTCTTGATGATCCCGAGCCCGTCGCGCAGCCATTGCACGACCGCGCCCGCGATGAAGATGCTGCCTTCGAGCGCGTAGTTGACCTTGCCGTCGACCTGCCACGCGATCGTCGTGACGAGGTTGTTCTGCGATTCGATCGGCTGCTCGCCGGTGTTCATCATCAGGAAGCAGCCGGTGCCGTAGGTGTTCTTCACCATGCCGGACGTCGTGCACATCTGGCCGAAGAGGGCAGCCTGCTGGTCGCCCGCGATGCCGGCGAGCGGGATCTTCGACGCGAACACCGTGGTTTTCGTCGGCCCGTAGATCTCGGACGACGCGCGCACCTCCGGCAGCATGCTGCGCGGAATCTCGAGCGCGTCGAGGAGCTCGTCGTCCCAGTCGAGCGTGTGGATGTTGAAGAGCATCGTGCGCGACGCGTTCGTCACGTCGGTCACGTGCAGCTCGTGCTTCGTGAAGTTCCAGACGAGCCAGCTGTCGACCGTGCCGAACGCGAGCCTGCCCTGGCGCGCCTTCGCGCGCGCGCCCTCGACGTTGTCGAGAATCCAGCGGATCTTGGTGGCCGAGAAGTACGAGTCGATCGGCAGGCCGGTCTTCGCGCGGACCTTTTCGCTCAGGCCCTGCGCCTTCAACTGGTCGCAGAAATCGGCGGTGCGGCGATCCTGCCAGACGATCGCGTTGTAGATCGGGTGGCCCGTTTCGCGATCCCAGACGATCGTCGTCTCGCGCTGGTTCGTGATGCCGATCGCGGCGATCGCCGTGCCGTTCAGGCCCACGCGCGTGACGGCTTCCGCCGCGACGCCCGCTTGCGTCGACCAGATCTCCTGAGGGTCATGCTCGACCCAGCCCGGCTGCGGATAAATCTGCTCGAATTCCTTTTGCGCCATCGACACGATGTTGCCTTGTCGGTCGAACAGCATGGCGCGGGAGCTGGTCGTGCCCTGGTCGAGCGCGAGGATGTACTGATCCTGCATTTGTCTCATCTCCATCCGTACGTAGCGTACGTAGTTGTGATTGGCGCCGCGGGCGCGGCGCGTTCCCGGTGTTTCCTGTCGTCGTTCGTTGCCGCCGGCGTCGATGCGCGCC
This sequence comes from Burkholderia oklahomensis C6786, assembly GCF_000959365.1. Taxonomy (NCBI): domain Bacteria; kingdom Pseudomonadati; phylum Pseudomonadota; class Betaproteobacteria; order Burkholderiales; family Burkholderiaceae; genus Burkholderia; species Burkholderia oklahomensis. The sequence continues at coordinate 1,005,394 of NZ_CP009555.1, read as the reverse complement.
GGTCAGTGCGCGGCGCTCGCCGCTTCGCGCGCGGCGCCGAACCAGGCGTCGAGCGCGGCCGTCACGGTGTCGAGCGTGCCCGGCGCGACATGCAGGCCGAGCTTCGAGCGCCGCCACAGCACGTCGTCCGCGCAGGTCGCCCATTCGGCGTCGCGCAAATAACGCAATTCCGCTTCATGAAGGCCGGGCGCGAGCTCGGCGCCGAGCTCGGCGAGCGACTTCGCGCGGCCGATCACGCGCTCGGCGCGCGTGCCGTACGCGCGCGCATAGCGGCGCGCGAGCGCGGCGGGCAGCCACGGATGGCGTTTCGCGAAGGCTTCGGCGAACGGCGCGAAGCGCGCGCCGGCGATGTCGCCGCCCGGCAGCGGCACGCCTGCCGTCCATGCGCCACGCGCCGTGCCGAGGGCGCGGCCCAGCATGTCGGTCGCCTCTTCGGCGAGCTTGCGGAACGTCGTGATCTTGCCGCCGAATACCGACAGGAGCGGCGCGCTCGCGCCGTCGTCCATCTCGAGGCGATAGTCGCGCGTGACGGCGGACGGGTTGTCCGAGTTTTCGTCTTCGAGGAGCGGGCGCACGCCGGAATAGGTCCAGCACACGTCGGCGGGCGAGATCTTACGCTTGAAATAGCGATTGATCGACTCGCACAGATAGCGCGTTTCGTCGCGGTCAATGGCGACGCGCGAAGGATCGTCGTGATATTCGACGTCGGTCGTGCCGATCAGCGTGAAGTCGCGCTCGTACGGAATCGCGAAGATGATCCGCTTGTCCGGATTCTGGAAGATGTACGCGTGGTCGTGATCGAACAGGCGCCGCGTGACGATGTGGCTGCCCTTCACGAGGCGCACGCTGTGCTGCGCGCCGCGGCCGAGCGCGCCGTGCAGCACTTCGCCGACCCACGGGCCCGCCGCGTTCGCGATCGCGCGGGCGCGCACGTCGAGCGTCGGGCCGTCGGCGCGCTGAAGCTGCGCGTGCCATTCGCCGTCGCGGCGCTCGGCCGACACGAGCTTCGTGCGGGTGAGGATGCGCGCGCCGCGTTCCTGCGCGTCGAGCGCGTTCAGCACGACGAGCCGCGCGTCGTCGACCCAGCCGTCCGAGTAGACGAAGCCGCGCTTGATCGAATCGATGAGCGGCGCGCCCGCCGGGTGGCGGCGCATGTCGATGCCGCGCGAGCCGGGCAGCAGTTCGCGCTTCGCGAGATGGTCGTACAGGAAGAGGCCGATGCGGATGAGCCACGCGGGGCGCAGGTTCGGCATGTGCGGCATCACGAAGCGCAGCGGCCAGATGATGTGCGGCGCCGCGCGCAAGAGCGTCTCGCGTTCCTGCAGCGCCTTGCGCACGAGCCCGAACTCCTTGTACTCGAGGTAGCGCAGACCGCCGTGGATCAGCTTCGTGCTCGAAGAGGACGTGTGCGACGCGAGGTCGTCCTGTTCGCACAGGAGCACCGACAGGCCGCGGCCGGCCGCGTCGCGCGCGATGCCCGCGCCGTTGATCCCGCCGCCGACGACGAGCAGATCGTAACGATTCTGTTGAGTCACCCGCTGATCCTATCGTTCATATAACAGAAAATGAGCGAACCTGAAATGTTCGTATTCGAAATTTAACGAACATAATCGAAAAAGTAAAGTTCGCTTTTGAGGGTCGGGTGGCGCAGCGCACGATCCCGGACGATACTGGCGGAGGAGCAACGAGCGAGGGGATACACATGCGTACGATGATCGCGGCCGGCGCGTTCGCGCTGCTGGCCGGATGTGCGGGCGTGCAGGGCGGATTCGGCAACTGGGGCGGGCCATCGTTCGCCGGGCTGCAGCGGACCTGCGGCGAGGTGCGCGATTACGGCGGCGACGCGCAGTCCGTCTATTCGGCGATGTTCGATGCGTGGGTCGCGAAGCGCCACGGCAAGCTGACGGATGCGCGCTTCTGTGCGTTCGAAAGCGAACTTGCGCAGCGCCACGCGGCGCTGGGGACGAGCGCCGACCCGGCCGAGCGAGGCCGCTGGTTGAGCTATCTCAACGACGCGCGCGCGCAGGCGATCAGCTGGCGCGCAGCCGTCGATCCGTCGCTGCGCGGCGGTTGAGAGGCGGGAGAGGGATGGGCCGGAGGGGCGCGGCCTGGCACTGGCTGCGTCCCTCCGGCCGGTACATCACGAGTAGCGGAGCTTGATCGATCGCAATGCCGCGTCGCCGATTTCGGTGACGCAGTATTTCTTGCCGGAGCCGAGCGCCTCCAGCTTCACGAGCTGTCGCTCAAGCAACGCGTCGAGTTCGTCGCGGTCCATGTCGGCTTGGTCGGGAGCATCCTTCACAAGCAACAGCGTGGCGAATTCATGCGGACTTAGCATCGTTCTCTCCATGACAACCGTACTGTCCCGGGTGCAAATGTCCGGTCGAGTGACCCAGCAAGGGAAGGCGTGGGGGGAAAAGCCGCTGTCCCGGCCTTGGCATTACGTTATTGACGCTGCCCCGGTTGCGCGAGGCACGCGCAACCGCGCCGGGGATTTGCAGTGTAGTCAAGCGAGCCGGCATCTACAAATCGCACCCTGATAATTTTCTGATTGACATCAAGAAATTCCTCAGGCGGTTTTGCCAATGCGGCAATTCCTTGATTTCACTTGAAGTTTTGGGTGCGGTGCAGCAGCGCGGCGCGTCGCTCGGGCGGCCGTTCGGTCATTCGGCGACGTAGACCTGTGTGCCCGCTTGCGCGATCGTCTCGGCCATCTCGTCGGGCAGCGGCTTGTCGGTGAAGAGCGCGTGGATCTGGCTCAGATGCCCCTGCCGCACGAGCGCCGGGCGGCCGAACTTCGAATGGTCGGTGACGAGATAGACGGTGCGCGCGTGCTGGATGATCGCCTCGGCGACGCGCACCTCGCGCGTGTCGAAGTCGCGCAGCGTGCCGTCGCTTTCGATCGACGACGTGCCGATGATCGCGTAATCGACCCTGAACTGGCGGATGAAGTCGATCGCGAGCTCGCCGACGATGCCTTTGTCCCACGGCCGCACGATGCCGCCCGTGATCAGCACCTCGCAGTCCGGATAGCCGCTCATCATGCTCGCGACGTTCAGGTTGTTCGTGATCACGCGCAAGCCCCGATGCCGGTTCAGCGCGCGCGCGACTTCCTCGGTCGTCGTGCCGAGGTTGATGAAGAGCGACGCCTGGTCCGGGATGTGCGACGCGGCGAGCGCCGCGATCTTGCGCTTCTCGTCGTGGAACATCCGCTGGCGCGCGGTGTACGACACGTTTTCCGAGCTCGTCGGCAGGCTTGCGCCGCCGTGGTAGCGGCGCAGCAGGTTCAGGTCGGCGAGCCAGTTGACGTCGCGGCGGATCGTCTGCGGCGTCACGTCGAAATGGGCGGCGAGATCGTCGACTGTGACGAAGCCGTCGCGCTGCACCCATTCGAGCAATTCCTGCTGACGTGCGTTCAGGGTGAGGCGGGGGTCTCGTGTCATGTTCGCGGGTTTCGATTCGGCTCGATGGGGCGGGGAGCTGGGACGGCAATCCGCATTGTAAGGGCTGTTCGGGCCGATTCGCCCGGCGCGCGGCGCACTTGCCCGCGCACGGGCGCCGTACTCGGATTAGACTCGATTCATGCTGCCGGCGCATCGATTCATGTGACAAATGAATTTGTCGCGGCCGCCCATTCGCGCTGGAATGTCTGTTTCGATCCTGTTTACAGTTTACCTGCAATGAATCTTCACTCGAACATGCCCGGCGCGACCTTCTCATGGCGCAACCCGTATCCGACGACACGCGTGCCGGTGTTCGCGCGCAACGTCGTGTCGACGTCGCATCCGCTCGCCGCGCAGGCGGGGCTCAGGATGCTGTGGAAGGGCGGCAACGCGGTCGACGCGGCGATTGCCGCAGCGGCTGCGATCACCGTCGTCGAGCCGGTGTCGTGCGGCCTCGGCGGCGACGCGTTCGCGCTCGTCTGGGACGGCGCGAAGCTGCACGGCCTCAACGCATCGGGCGTCGCGCCCGCCGCGTGGAGCGTCGACTATTTCCGCCGCCGGCACGGCGAAGCGGGCAACGGCCTCGCGCGGCAGCCGACGCGCGGCTGGGACACGGTGACGGTGCCCGGCGTGATCGCCGGCTGGGAAGCGCTGCATGCGAAGTTCGGCTCGCTGCCGTTCGCCGACCTCCTCGAGCCGGCGATCGAGCTCGCGGAGCGCGGGCATGCGGTCGCGGCCATCGTCGCGCACAAGTGGGCGGCCGCCGTGCCCGAGCTGAAAGACCAGCCGGGCTTCGCGGAAACCTTCATGCCGCGCGGCCGCGCGCCCGGGCTGAGCGAGCTGCTGCGGCTGCCGGACCATGCGAAGACGCTGCGCACGCTCGCGGCCGAAGGCGCGCGCGCGTTCTACGAAGGCGCCATCGCCGAGACGATCGCCGCATTCTTCCGCGAAGGCGGCGGCGCGCTGACCGCGGACGATCTGCGCGCGTACCGGCCCGAGTGGGTCGAGCCGATCGGCAAGGACTACCGAGGCTACACGGTGCACGAGATCCCGCCGAACGGGCAGGGGATCGCCGCGCTGATCGCGCTCGGCATCATGGAGCGCTTCGATCTCGCCGACCTGCCGCCCGACTCGGCGGATTCGCAGCACGTGCAGATCGAGGCGATGAAGCTCGCGTTCGCCGACGTCTACCGCTACGTCGCCGATCCGCGAGCGATGGAAGTCACGCCCGCGCAGATGCTCGACGACGCGTATCTCGACGCGCGCGCGAAGCTGATCGACGTCGAGCGCGCGACGCACTTCACGTTCGGGATGCCGCGCGCGGGCGGCACGATCTATCTGTCGGCGGCCGACGAGCGCGGGATGATGGTGAGCTTTATTCAGTCGAACTACATGGGCTTCGGCTCGGGCCTCGTCGTGCCGGGCACGGGGATCGCGCTGCAGAACCGCGGCTGCGGGTTCTCGATGGACCCGGCGTCGCCGAACGTCGTCGCGGGCGGCAAGCGGCCGTTCCATACGATCATTCCGGCGTTCGTCACGCAGCAGGCGGACGGGCGGCGACAAGCGGTGATGAGCTTCGGCGTGATGGGCGGCGACATGCAGCCGCAGGGCCATCTGCAGACGATCGTGCGGATGCTCGGCTACGGCCAGCAGCCGCAGGCCGCATGCGACGCGCCGCGCTGGAAGGTGAGCCGGTCGTTCACGCTCGACGTCGAAGCGACGCTCGATGCGGCCGTCGTCGATTCGCTCGCCGCGCGCGGCCATGCGATCCAGGCGATCGACGATCCTTACATGGACTTCGGATCCGGCCAGTTCATCTGGCGGCTCGACCGCAACGAACCCGAGCGCGGCTATGTCGCGGCGAGCGACAGCCGGCGCGACGGCCTCGCGGCGGGCTTCTGACGCGCACGGGATGCGCGCGCCGCGCATGCGTCTTGCACGTGGCGTTTATTGCAGGCGAAACGATATCGAAAGGCATTTCAAAAAAATAGCTTTCGTTTTCGATATCGCACGCCTTTTCGAATTACGGGTCTAATATTGCGTGATAATCGCTGTGGAACTGCGATTGCCGGTTAAGGTCAGTGCTTCGAAGCACGATCAAAAAAGTCCGGCTAAGATGGCCGGACGTGTCGAATAACCGATTTCAACGCGCCGCAACCGGCGGGATCGCGAGCCGCGTGCGGCGCGGCCCGTCGGGACGCGAAGCAGCGTTTGGGAGCGCGAAACATGCTGGCTGATACATCGCACGAGATGCCCTGGCGCATCGAAGACATCGACCTGACGCGAATCGACCGTCAACGCGCCGCAGCGAACGAAGATCTGTTGCTGCTGCTGTGCGCCGCGTCGTTCATCGAGAGCGGCTCCGATCTGTACACGAGCAACCTGAGCCAATTCTTCGACGACGATCGCGAAGTGTCGGCGTGGCTCAACACCGAATGGGAACACGAGGAGTTGCAGCATGGCCGCGCGCTGAAGGCGTATATCGCGCACGTGTGGCCCGAGTTCGACTGGGATCTCGCATTCGCGAATTTCTTCGAAGAGTATTCGAAGACCTGCTCGCTCGAAGCGTTCGAGAAGACGCGGGCGCTCGAGATGGTCGCGCGCTGCGTCGTCGAGACGGGCACGGCGACGCTCTATCGCGCGATCAACGAGTGCTCGGACGAGCCCGTGCTCAAGGAGATCACCGACAACATCCGCACCGACGAAGTCCGCCATTACAAGCACTTCTTCCGCTATTTCAAGAAGTACAACGAGGTCGAGGGCAACGGCCGGCTCGCGGTGCTCGGCGCGCTGACGCGGCGCGTGCTCGAGATCAAGAACGAGGACTCCGAGATCGCGTTGCGGCACGTGTTCGCGATCCGCTATCCGGACCGCGCGGGCGATTCCGCGTATTGCCGCGAGCGCACCGCGCGCGTGAACGCGCTCGTGCGGCGCAATCTGTCCGCGGACATGTGCGTGAAGATGCTGCTCAAGCCGCTCGACTTGCCCGCGAAGATCCAGCCGGGCGTCCACTATCCGCTGACGAAGCTCACGCAGCACGTGTTCTTCCGGTAAGCGTCGGCGCCGCGTCGCGCCGCGGTATGCTGCGGGTTTCGTTCGACACGACGCGCAGCAGGAGAACACCGTGACCGATCCGGACCGGCCCACCCTCGAACGGACGACGTATGACGCGTGGCCGGGCGCCGCGCTCGCGCTGTTCGACGGCGGCGATCTCGCGCGCAAGGCGGGCTTCACCGCCGCACTCGTCGTCGTCGAGCGCGACGTCGATCCGCCGCAGCCGCGCACGACGCTGCTGAGCGCGGGCGAGCTCTACGCGCCCGATGCGCAGTCGCTGCGCTTCTCATTATGGCCGCAGTCGCGTGCGGCGCGCGCGCTCGCCGCGCATCCCGACGCGACGCTCACGTTCGTCGCCGACGACGCATTCCATCAGGCGCGCTTGCGCATCGATTCATCCGATTTCACCGACGACGGGCTCGCGCGCTTCATCGCCACGCTCGTCGGCGGCGAAGCGCAGCGAGTCGGCTATGCGCGTCTGACGGCGGGCATCGCGTTCGAGCTCGCCGACGCCGATGCGCCCGCCGTGCTCGCGCGCTGGGCGCGGCAGATCGCGCAGCTCAAGCGCTGAAGGACGCACGAGGGCGCGCTCACCCAGAGAGAAGAGGAGGCAGCGCGCCGCCGGGCTGCTTCGACGAGCGGCGCAGCGGCGCGTGACGCTCAATGGCCGCGCTGACCGCTGCGCGACGAACGATTGCGGTTCGCATGCGCGCCGCCGCCGTTCGCGTTGCCGCTGCCCGCCGGTCGTCCGCTGCCGCCGCGCGCTTGCTGCGGCTTCGCGGCCTTGGGTTGCGCGGCCTTCGGTGGCGCAGCCTTCGTCTGCGCGCCGCCGTCGCGACGCGCGGCGGGCTGGCCCGGCGCTTGCCCCTGATTCGCGGCCCGCGGCGCGCGATTGCCGCCGCCGGTGCCCGCGCCGCCGCCATCCCCGCCGCGCTGCCCGCGCCGCTGGATCGGCTCCGGCTTCGCGTTCGGATCCGGCTCGAAGCCCGCAATCACTTCCTGCGAGATCTCGCGCTTGATGAGCCGCTCGATGTCGCGCAGCAACTGCTTCTCGTCGACGCACACGAGCGACACCGCCTCGCCGTTCGCGCCCGCGCGGCCGGTGCGGCCGATCCGGTGCACGTAGTCTTCGGGCACGTTCGGCAGATCGAAGTTGACGACGTGCGGCAATTGATCGATGTCGATCCCGCGCGCGGCGATGTCGGTCGCGACGAGCACCTGCAGCGTGCTGCTCTTGAACTCGGCGAGGGCGCGCGTGCGCGCCGACTGGCTCTTGTTGCCGTGGATCGCCATCGCGCTGATGCCGTCCTTCGTCAGCTGCTCGGCGAGCCGGTTCGCGCCGTGCTTCGTGCGCGTGAACACGAGCACCTGGAACCAGTTGTGCTCGCGGATCAGATGCGTGAGCAGCTCGCGCTTGCGGTCGCGGTCGACCGGGTGGATCTTCTGCGCGACCGTCTCGGCCGTCGTGTTGCGGCGGGCGACTTCGATCAGCGCGGGCGAGTCGAGCAGACTGTCCGCGAGCGACTTGATCTCGTCGGAGAAGGTTGCCGAGAACAGGAGGTTCTGGCGTTTCTTCGGCAGCTTCGCGAGCACGCGCTTGATGTCGTGGATGAAGCCCATGTCGAGCATCCGGTCGGCTTCGTCGAGCACGAGGATGTCGAGGCTCGACACGTCGATCGTCTTTTGCTGCATGTGATCGAGCAGGCGCCCCGGCGTCGCGACGACGATGTCGACGCCGCGCTTCAGCGCATCGATCTGCGGATTGATGCTGACGCCGCCGAACATCACGGTCGAGCGCAGCTTCACATACTTGCTGTATGCGCGCACGCTTTCCTCGACCTGCGCGGCGAGCTCGCGCGTCGGCGTGAGGATGAGGGCGCGCACCGCGCGCCGCGCGCCGCGGTTTTCCGCGTAGAACGTGTGCAGGCGTTGCAGGATCGGCAGCGTGAAGCCGGCCGTCTTGCCGGTGCCCGTCTGCGCGCCGGCGAGAAGATCGCCGCCGCCCAGCACGGCGGGGATGGCCTGGGCCTGGATCGGCGTGGGCTGCGTGTAGCCCAGCTCGTTGACGGCCCGCACGAGTGGTTCGGCGAGGCCGAGAGATGCGAAAGACATAGATACTCTTGATTTATTGGTAAGGCGGCGTCCTCGCGCGGCCCGCGCGGGAAACGGACGTCACCGAAAAAGCAAAAGGGCGCGGCCGCGGTTTCCCGCAGCCGCGCCCCGTTCGCGTCGAGTGCCGATTAATCGAGCGGCGCGGAACGCAGGTCGCTCACCTGTTGCGGCGAGACGGGCGATCCGTTGTTGCCCCACGACATCCGGATGTACGTAACGACTGCCGCGACTTCCTGGTTCGACAGCGACTGTGCGAACGGCGGCATCCCATACGGACGCGGATTCTTGGACGTGCTCGGCGGATAGCCGCCGTTCAGCACCATGCGGATCGGATTCACGGCCGATTCCATCATGATCGAGCGGTTCTGCGCGAGCGGCGGGTACGCGGTCGGCTTGCCTTCGCCGTGCGCGCCGTGGCAGGTCGCGCAGTTGTCCGCGTAGATCTTCTTGCCCTGCTCGAGCAGCGCGCTGCCGAACTGCGGCGACGGCTCGTACTGCATGTTCTTCGGCGCTTCGGCTTTCTGCGGGATCGACTTCAGGTAAGTCGACATCGCGCGCGTGTCCTCGTCCGTCATGTACTGCAGACTGTTGTGGACGACGTCCGCCATCGGGCCGAACACCGCGCCCTTCTTCGACACGCCCGCTTGCAGCAGGTCGGACAGCTCCTGGACGTGCCAGTCGCCGAGGCCGAGTTCCTTGTCGTTCGTGAGCGACGGCGCGTACCAGTTCTGCAGCGGAATCAGGCCGCCCGCGAAGGCCGCCGAACTCACCGGACCGCCCATCATGTTGATCGACGTGTGGCACATGCTGCAGTGGCCGAGGCCTTCGACGAGATACGCGCCGCGGTTCCATTCGACCGACTTCGTCGGATCCGGCTTGTACTCGCCTTCCTTGAAGAACAGCGTGCGCCAGCCGATCAGCAGGTTGCGGTTGTTGAACGGGAAGCGCAGCTCGTGCGGACGGCTCGCCGTGTTGACGGGCGCAACCGAGCGCAGGTACGCGTAGATCGCGTCCGAATCCGCGCGCGTGACCTTCGTGTAGCTCGCGAACGGGAAGCCCGGGTAGAGCAGGCTGCCGTCCTTCGAGCGGCCGGTGTGCATCGCGCGGTAGAAATCGTCCGACGTCCACTTGCCGATGCCGTATTGGTCGTCCGGCGTGATGTTCGGCGTGTACATCGTGCCGAACGGCGTCGCCATCGGCAGGCCGCCCGCGAACGACTTGCCGCCGCGCACGGTGTGGCACGCGATGCAGTCGCCGACGCGCGCGAGGTATTCGCCCTTCTTGATGAGCGCGGCCTGGTCGGCGGGCGTCGCGGCGACGGCGGCGTTGCCGTGCAGCGTGTCGTTGCCCGGCCACAGGACGGGCACGAGGGCCGCTGCCGCGACGATCGCGACAGCCGAGAGTGCAAACAGGGACTTGCGTTTCATTTAGTCTGTCTCCCTTGCCTTATTGCGGTTCGCTGCCGCAGGCGAGCGGAGTCTTCATCGAGCGGGCCGGGGCCGGCACGGGGTTGGCGGGCGCCGGCTGCGCGGCGAGCCACGCGGTCACGGCGGTCACGTCCTCGTCGGACAGTTTGCTCGCGACTTCGTGCATGCAGTCGGGCGCCTTCGCATGACGCGTGCCCGAACGCCACGCGCCGATCTGCGCGCTCAGATAATCGCTATGCAGGCCGACGAGACCCGGAATCGCGGGCTGCATGCCGGTCAGCGTGGTGCCGTGGCACGCGACGCACGCGGGCAGCTTGCGCGCCGGATCGCCGTGCAGCGCGAGCTGCTTGCCGCGCTCGACGACGGCGGCGGGCACGGTCGGCTTCGTCGGCGCCGGGTACGGCGGACGCTGCTCCGAGAAGTGCTGCGCGATCTCGTGCAGGTAGTCGTCGTTCAGGTACGTGAGCAGATAGTTCATCGGCGGGTACTTGCGGCGACCGTCGCGGAAGTTCACGAGCTGGTTGTACAGGTATTCGGCCGGCTTGCCCGCCAGACGCGGAAAGTAGTCGTTGTCGGTGCCCTGCCCGTGCGTGCCGTGGCAGGCCGTACAGCCGCGCACGCGCTCAGCCAACGTGTCGGGCGCCTTCAGGGGCGCCTTCGCGGCGGCCGGCTCGGTGGGCTTGGTCTGCGCGTGCGCAGTGCTCAGAAGGCTCGCTGCGCCCATCAACACAACGGCGAGCAGCGGACGGAAAAGGCGTCTAGAAGACACACGGGACTCCATTGTTATTCGTCGGGGACCTGACCGGGCTCCGATCGGCTCGGCATGACGGCAAGAACTAACGAGGGCAGGCAGCCGGGCTGCTGCGACGCGGCATTCTATCATCGATGGATAATGGCGGCTATTTGACGCGGAGGGCACGGTTCCAAGCCCTGGTCGGGTTGCGACAATTTGACGCGCGGATGACAGTTCAAACGTCGGACAAGCTGCGCAGCCGACGGCGAAGCCCGTACACTTCGGGGGCGCGGCGTCAGGGCGGTCCGCCGCGCCGCCCCGATTTCTTTTCCTTCCATGCGAGTCGATGAAGTCCTCTTTTTCCTGTTTGCCTGAAAACAACAGTCGATCCTTTCATTTCTCCGACGCGCCGTGTGTCGGAGCGGTGTCCGGTGCGCGCGGCGCAGGCGGTGCGCGATGAAGATCGACAGCCTCTGGTTCGGCCAGGCGGCGCTCGCCGCGCTCGGCGACGTCGCGTTCGCGGTCGCCGTCGGCTCCGCGCTGATCGGCGCGTGGCTCGCGAACGACGGCGCGAAGAGCGTCATCGCGCCGTCGCATCCCGCCTGGCGGCAGTCGCTTCGCTCGCTCGCCGTCGCGGCGGCCGTGCTCGTCCTCGCCGACGTCGGCTGGCTCGTCTACGAGGCCGCGTCGATGAGCGGCGCGGGCCTGCGCGGCGCGTTCGGCGTGATTCCGACCGTGCTCGTGCAGACGCACGTCGGGCATGCGTGGAGCGTCGCGTGCGGCGGCGCGCTGCTGCTGCTCGCGGTTGCGCTCGCCCGGCCGAGCGGCCCGCTCGCCGGCGCGCTCTTCGCGATTGCGACGCTCGTCGTCGCGGCGGGCAAGGCGTCGCTCGGCCATGCGGCCGATTCGGGCGCGCTCTCGGCCGCGGTCGGCGTGCAGACGGTGCACGTCGCCGCGACGGCCGCATGGGGCGGGCTCGTGATCGCGGGCGGGATGGCCGTGCTGCCTGCGCTCGGCTCGTCGATCGCGCGCGGCGCGATGATCCGCATCGCGCAGCGGCTGTCGAGCGCGTCGATCGCCGCGCTCGCGTTCGTGGTCGTCACGGGCGCGCTCAACACGATCCGCGGCACGGGCGGTAATTTCGCGGCGCTCGACGGCAGCGCGTGGGGACGCATATTGCTGCTGAAGCTCGCGCTCGTCACGCTCGCGCTGGTGCTCGCGGCGCTCAATCGCTTCTCGGCGCTGCCGCGGCTGCGCCGCACCGCGTCGACCGAGGACGCGCATACGTTCCGCAACGTGCTGCATCTCGAAGCGCTCGCGATGATCGGCGTGTTCGTCGCGGCGGCGGTGCTGTCGTTTATCGCGCCGGTCGCGGCGGGCTGACGCGCGAGCGCGCGCTCGGCGGCGGGTGGGCTCGGGTATGGATCGGGCGGGCCGTCGCGTAGGCGACGGCCGGTCGTTCGGAGCGGCGGGGCGCGCGGCGGGCGTGACGTCGTGATGCGGCCTTCATGCATGGCGTCATGCCGATGCCGACCGAGCGTAGCGACGAACGGCTGCGCATGACGGCCGCTCAGCCGGGATTGTCGGCGCATGCTCGCGCGCGCCGTCGCGCGGCCCGCCTGCAGGCGGCGCGCTTGGCGAATCGCATGCGTTATTCTTCAGCTTTCTTCCGAGCCGGTCGCCCGTTTCGCACGCCGCGCCGCCGCGTTCCCGACATCGGCCCGCGGACGGGCGGTCCGCCCGCCCGCGCGGCTCACCACTCGGCGACGCTGCCGTCCGCGTGCCGCCACACCGGATTGCGCCAGCGGTGCCCGATCTTCGCCATCTCGCGCACCTTCTCCTCGTCGACGTCGATACCGAGCCCCGGCCCCTGCGGGATCGAGACGAAGCCGTCCGCGTAGCGGAACACCTCCGGATTGCGCAGATAGTCGAGCAGGTCGCTGCCCTGGTTGTAGTGGATCCCGAGGCTCTGCTCCTGGATGAACGCGTTGTAGCTGACCGCGTCGAGCTGCAGGCACGCGGCGAGCGCGATCGGCCCGAGCGGGCAGTGCAGCGCGAGCGCGACGTCGTAGCTCTCCGCGAGCGTCGCGATCTTCCGGCATTCGGTGATCCCGCCCGCGTGCGACGCGTCCGGCTGGACGATGTCGACGTAGCCGCCCGCGAGGATGTGCTTGAAGTCCCAGCGCGAGTAGAGCCGCTCGCCGAGCGCGATTGGCGTGCTCGTCTGGTTCGCGATGTCGCGCAGCGCCTCGGCGTTCTCGGACAGCACGGGCTCTTCGATGAACATCAGCTTGTACGGATCGAGCTCCTTCGCGAGCACCTTCGCCATCGGCTTGTGCACGCGGCCGTGGAAGTCGACGCCGATCCCGACGTGCGGCCCGACCGCTTCGCGCACCGCCGCGACGTTCGCGATCACCTTTTCGACCTTGTCGAACGTGTCGATGATCTGCAGCTCCTCCGAGCCGTTCATCTTCACCGCCTGGAAGCCGCGCTCGACGACCGCGCGCGCGTTGTTCGCGACGTCGCTCGGACGGTCGCCGCCGATCCACGAATAGACCTTGATCCGGTCCCGCACCGGGCCGCCGAGGAGCGCGTGGACGGGCGCGCCGTGATGCTTGCCCGAGATGTCCCAGAGCGCCTGGTCGATGCCCGCGATCGCGCTCATCGTGATCGGGCCGCCGCGATAGAAGCCCGCGCGGTACATCACTTGCCAGTGGTCTTCGATGCGAAGCGGGTCCTGGCCGACGAGGTAGTCGGCGAGCTCGTGCACGGCCGCTTCGACCGTGTGCGCGCGGCCCTCGACGATCGGCTCGCCCCAGCCGACGATGCCCGCGTCGGTCTCGATCTTCAGGAACAGCCATCGAGGCGGAACGACGAAGGTTTCGAGGCGGGTGATTTTCATTGCGGGTGTCTCCTGTCGTCTGCATGAATCATGCATGAATCGTACAGCGGCGCCGCGCGAAAGTAGTATCGATCGCGGCCTTGCGCACATAGTGAGCGCCGCGGCGGAGTTCGCGCCGTACGCGGCGGCGGACGCGCGGCCGGATCGCGCCGCGCGTTCGGCGCGAATGTCGTCGGGCGAGTCGGGTCGGGTGCGATTTCCCGCTTCGTCCGCAAGCAGTTCGAGGGGCGCTGCCCGACGGTTGCGGTCCGTCCGGCCGAGCGTTAACGTACGCCACCGGCCGGGCATGCGAACGCGGCGTCGCCGCGTCGCCGAGCCGGGCCCGATCGAAGGAGGCGACGATGCTTTACACCGGCAGCTGCCATTGCGGCAGAGTCAAGTTCGAAGTGGAAGGGGAGATCGAGGGCGCCTGTGCGTGCAACTGTTCGATGTGCATGCGCAAGGGCTCGCTGCTGTGGTTCGTGCCGCGCGACGCGTTCCGCTTGAAAACGCCCGACGGCGACATCGCGACCTATCTGTTCAACAAGCACGTGATCCGGCATCGGTTCTGTCCGACCTGCGGGATTCATCCGTTCGCGGAGGGCACGGATCCGAAGGGCAACGCGATGGCGGCCGTCAACATCCGCTGTCTGGACGGCATCGATCTCGACGCGGTGCCGGTCCGGCATTTCGACGGACGCGCGCTCTGAGCGCGCGTGCCTGATTCGGGATCGCGAGGCGCGGGCGGCATGCGCCGCGCGCGTTTCGCGCCCGTCCCGACGCCGTCCGGCTCAGCGCGGCTGCTGCCGGATGATGCGCTTCAACACCCGGCGAATCGACGAACCGTCGGCAGGCGGATTCGGCACTTCGTACTCGGCGATCTCGAGCTGGTATTCGTAGCCCGGGCGGTAGTCGAAGCCTTCGATGCCGCTGTACCAGAGCTGCCATGGCGCGTTCGGGCTCGTGCGCACCTGCAGGCAGTCCATCGGCGCGACGCCGACACAGCGCGCCGTCTGCGCGGCGACGTAGACGGTCTTCGTCGCGGCTTGCGGCGCAGCCGGCTGCGTGGCGGGCGCGTTCGCCGCGGCATTCGTCTCGCAGCCGGCAAGGCCGGCCGCAACGACGAGCGCGACGGCCGCGAGGGCGAGCGCGTGGCGGGTCTTGCTGAACATGGGAATTCTCGTCGAACAAACCGCGATTGGACCCGGGCTCGCCGGGCGGGTTCACCGCGCGCGGGCGCGCCGTTTCGCGATGTCCGGGCTGTCGCGTCGAAGTGCGATGTCGAAGCGCGATGTCGAAGCGCGATGTCGAAGCGCGACGGTCGCGCGGCGGCGGCCTTGACTGCGATTGCGCCGCGGCGTCGCGGAATTGCGGAATTGCGGAATCGCGGAATCGCGGAATCGCGGAATCGCGGAATCGCGGAATTGCGGAATCGCGC
Source organism: Burkholderia oklahomensis C6786 (assembly GCF_000959365.1). Taxonomy (NCBI): domain Bacteria; kingdom Pseudomonadati; phylum Pseudomonadota; class Betaproteobacteria; order Burkholderiales; family Burkholderiaceae; genus Burkholderia; species Burkholderia oklahomensis. Next base: position 990,306 of record NZ_CP009555.1, on the reverse strand, counting down.
CGAGATGCGGCCGAAACCTGACCGAAGTCGACTCGACGACGCCCGGAGCGCGCGCCGGTTTCCGCCCGAAGCCGACGTGAGCGCAGCGCAACGCGCTGACATCGTCGCGTCACGCATCCCGGCATAAGGTGTCGGCGCTGGCGCGCGCGGCCGAGCTTCGATGCAGGCTGTCGCGCCGCTGCGCGCGGCGAATGCCGGTCGCTTTCATACCTTTCCCACGACTTTCCCACGATCGAACGAAATCATGTCGAACAAGCCAACCCCCGACGTGCCGCCGACCGAGCAGCCTTCCGCCGTTTCCCGCCGCGGCTTTCTCAAGTTCGCCGGCGCATCCGGACTCGCGACCGCCGCGAGCGGCCTTGCCGCCGTGCGGGCAGCGGCCGCCGCGCCGGATGGCACGCCCGAGCAGATTCATCTGACGTGGGGCGACGCGGACGCGAACGAGGTCGTCGTGTCGTGGGCGACGCTCGCGGCCGCGGCGAACCCGCGCGTGCGCTTCGCGGGTCCGAACGAAGCGTGGCGGACCGTGCACGGCGTGCAGCGCACGTACACCGACGGCCTGAACGGCGAAGTCGTGTTCGCGTATCACGCGCGGCTGCGCGGACTCAAGCCGGGCTCCGTCTATCGCTACGAAGTCACGGCCGACAACGACAGCAACGCGGCGAAGCCGTTCGCCGCCCGCTTCGACACGGCGCCGCGCGGCCGCGCGCCATTTCGCTGGACGAGCTACGGCGACCTCGCGACGCCGAATACGGGCTGGGTGCTGTCGTCGCCGCAGAGCCGCTTCGCGGTGCAGGCGGTCGAGCGCTTCCAGCCGCTCTTTCATCTGCTGAACGGCGATCTCTGCTATGCGAACCTGAATCCCGCGCATCAGCCCGACGTGTGGCGCGACTTCGGCAACAACAATCAGACGTCCGCCGCGAATCGGCCGTGGATGCCGTGCCCCGGCAATCACGAGATCGAATTCCACAACGGCCCGCAAGGGCTCGACTCGTATCTCGCGCGCTACACGCTGCCGGAGAACGGCACGCGCTTCCCGGGCCGCTGGTACAGCTTCCGCGTTGGCGCGGTGCTGTTCGTGTCGCTCGACGCGGACGACGTCGTCTATCAGGACGCGGCCGCGTTCGTCGCGGGCCCGAATCCGCTCGTGCCGGCGGCGAGCACCGGCAACGGCCCGATTCCTCCCGGCACGTCGTTCTACGTGCGCGGCTACAGCCGCGGCGAGCAGACGCGCTGGCTCGAAGAGACGCTGCGCCGCGCGTCGCACGATCGCGACATCGACTGGATCGTCGTGCAGATGCACCAGGACGCGCTCAGCTCGTCGAAGACGGGCAACGGCTCGGACAAGGGCATCCGCGAAGCGTGGCTGCCGCTCTTCGACCGCTACGGCGTCGACCTCGTGCTGTGCGGCCACGACCACGACTACGAGCGGAGCTTCCCGGTGCGCGGCTGCAACCATCGCACGGGCGTCGACTCGGCGACGGGCGAGGTCGTCGACACGATGCAGCCGCGTCCCGTCGTCACGTCGGAGCCGACCGACGGCAAGTTCGACACGTCGCGCGGCACGATCCACATGATTCTCGGCGGCGGCGGCACGAGCGCGCCGCTCGACGTGTACGGCGAAAATCCGGCGACGGGCCTGCCGCAGGCGCGCGTGTTCACGAAGCCGAACCGGCCGGTGCCGGGCACGGCGCCGAACACGTTCGTGCGGCACGGCGCGGATGCGCTCGAGGATGCGATCTGGTCCGCGCGGCGCGACACGGGCACGGGCTACGGGATCGCGGTGTTCGACTACGATCCGGGCGAGCACGGCGGCGATACGTCGATCACGGTGAACTACTATCACGCGCCGGGCGCCGATCAGAAGCCGACCGCCGAGTACGAGCTGTTCGAGACGATCGTGCTCAGCAAGGCGCGCCGCGCGTAAGCGGCGAAGCGGGCGGGGCGGCGGCGCGCGCCGTCTTGCGTGCGCCGCCTGCGTCGCGATCGAGCGCGCCCGCGCGTTCGGCCGAGTCGGTCTTGCGCCGGACCGGCAGCGTGATCGTAAACGTCGTGCCGCGGCCGACGCGGCTCTCGACGTCGATGCGCCCGCCGTGGTGCTCGACGATGCCGTGCGAGATCGACAGCCCGAGCCCCGTGCCCCGGCCGACCGGCTTCGTCGTGAAGAACGGATCGAAGATCCTGCCGATCACGTCGCCGGGAATGCCGACGCCCGTGTCGGCGATCGAGATCGACGCGGTGTCGGCGTCGTGCGTCGTGCGAATCGTGATCGTGCCGCGCGCCTCGATCGACTGCGCGGCGTTGACGAGCAGATTCATGAACACCTGGTTCAGCTGCGCGGCGTTGCATTCGACGAGCGGCAGGCCGCCGTATTCGCGCACGACCTCCGCCTTGTACTTGAGCTCGTTGTGGACGACGTTCAGCGTGCTCTCGAGTCCCGCGTGCAGATCGGCGAACGTCCATTCGTCTCCGCTCGGCCGCGAGAAGTCGCGCAGGTCGCAGACGATGCGCCGCACGCGCATCGCGCCGTCGATCGATTCGTCGATGAGCGCCATGATGTCGCCGCGCACGTAGTCGAGGTCGACGTCGCGCGACGCTGCTGCGAGCGGCGCGCGCGCGTCGGCGGCGAGCGCGCGCGTCATCGCTTCCTGCACGGCGATCACGTCGAGCAGGCCCTGGACCCAGCCCTTCAGCGTATTGAGATTCGCGTTGACGAAGCCGATCGGATTGTTGATCTCGTGCGCGACGCCCGCGGCGAGCTGGCCGATCGACGCGAGCTTTTCCGACTGCAGCAACTGCACGTGCGTTTCCTCGAGCTGGTGAATCAGCCGGCGCTGCTCGTCCTTCTCGTGTTCGAGGCGCGCCTGCGCGGCCTTGCGTTCGTCGATCTCCTGCTCCATCTTCCTGCGCGTGCGCTGCAGCACGTGCGTCGTGGCTTCGTATTGCCGCAGCGCGCCTTCGAGCTCGCTCGTGCGCTTCCTGACGAGCTCTTCGAGCGCGTCGGTCATCCCGCGCAGGAACGCGGTGCGCGCGTCGAAGCGCGACACGACGAGCGTCGCGCTCAGGATGGTGGCCGTGAAGAGCGCGATCGTCGCGCCGAGCCACGCACCGCTGATGCCGTTCCTCGCCATGCAGACCGCATTCGCGTGAAAATGCGCGGCCGCCATCCCGGTGTAATGCATGCCGGTGATCGCGATGCCCATCACGCCCGCCGCGGCGATCCGCTTCACGATCACGCGCGGCTGGTTTTCATTGCACAGACGGTGCGCGATCCAGAGCGCGGTCGTCGATGCGCCGATCGCGATCGCGATCGACGCGACGAAGAGCGTCCGGTCGTATTCGATCGCCGGCTGCATCTGCAGCGCGTTCATGCCGGTGTAGTGCATCGCGGCGATGCCGAGTCCCATCAGCACGCCGCCCACCGCGAGCCGCTCGCGCGTGAGCGTGCCGCGCGTCACTGCGTTCAGCGCGAAGTACGAGACGACCATCGCGATCGCGAGCGACAGGAACGTGAGCCGGAAATCGTAGCCGAGTGGAATCGGCAGCGAGAACGCGAGCATGCCGACGAAGTGCATCGCCCAGATGCCCGTGCCCATCGCGGCCGCGCCGCCCGCGAGCCATGCGAGCCGCATCCTCGGCTTGTCGAGGAGCGAGATGAGCGCGCTCAGATCGAGCGCCGTGTACGACGCGAGCGTCGCGATCGCGAGCGACAGCAGGACGAGCGGGAAGTCGAAGGTTCCGTGCATGGGCGTCGGCTCGTCGTGGTGTGCGCGACGGCGAGGGCGGCGCGCGCGTCAGCGCCCGGAGGCCGCCGCGGCATCGACCTTCGGCGGCGGCGTCTGGATCAGGATCGTGAACGGCGTGGCCTCCTGCGCCTCGTAGCGCCGCACGAGCGCGACCTGATGCGCGGACACGACGCTGCCCTTCGTCATCAGCAGCACGCCGCGGCTCGTGCGCAGATCGTCGGCGAGCCGCATGCCCTCCAGCAGCTGGCCGCCCGTGATCTGCGCATACGGCGTGTTGCAGCCGAGCGTCGCCGGGTCTTTCGCGAGCGCGACGAAACGATCGACGACGTGCGGGTCGTAGCGCATGCCGGCCTGCGACTTGATGAGCGCAATCGCCTGTTCGGACTGCATACGCTGGTTGACGACGCCGCCGCGCTGCAGCCCTTCATAGTCGCGCGCGACCGCGAGGATGCGCGCGCCGAGCGGGATGTCGTCGCCCGCGAGGCCGTCCGGCGTGCCGCGGCCGTTGAAGCGTTCGTACTGGTGGCGAATGATGTGCGCGACCTGATTGAGCTGCGCGACGGGCGTGAGCACCATCTGCGCGCGCAGCGGATGCTGATGGAACAGCCGGCTTTCTTCCGCATTCATCCGGTCGATCGATTTGCGCAGCAGCTCGTCCGGCAGCGACAGCTTGCCGATCCCGTGCAGCAGGCCGGCGAAATGGAGATCCTGCGCCTGCAGCGCGCTCATGTCGAACGCGAGCGCGAGCTGCTTCGCGAGCTCGCCGATGCGCCGCGATTCGCCGCCCATCACGCCGCAGCGCAGCTCGATCATGTTCGCGCCGACCTGGATCATCGTCATGAAATTGCGCTTCAGGTCGCGCTGCGCGTCTTCGAGGAACAGCACGGTCTGCCGGATTTCCTCGGTGCGCGCGTGCACCTGCGCTTCGAGCGCGGTGCTGAGCGCGACGAGCGCCTCGTTCTGCTTCTGCGTGAGCGCGAAGAGGCGCGCGGTCTCCTGGCGCAGCCGCCGCTGCTCGAGCGCCTGCTTGACCGTGAGCAGCAGGTCGTGGTCGTCCCACGGCTTGTTCAGATAACGGTACACGCCGCCTTCGTTGATCGCGCTCACGACCGCGTCGATCTCCGAGTAGCCCGTCAGCAGGATGCGCATCGTGTCCGGATGGCGCGTCTGCGCGCGTGCGAGAAATTCGGCGCCCGTCATGCCCGGCATCCGCATGTCGGAGACGATGAGATCGACTTCGCCGGCGGCGAGCACGTCGAGCGCGGCCGCGCCGCTCTCGGCCGTGACGACCTGATAGCGCGCCGTGCGCAGCAGACGCTTGAGCGCCGAGAGGATGCTCGGCTCGTCGTCGACGATCAGGATCACGGGCGCGGCTGGCGCGTTGCCGGCCGTGCCGGCGCACGCGTGCGACGCCTCCGGCGCGACGGGCGTGATCGATTCCTCGGATCCTGTGTTCACGAAGCCTCCGCTTCATTTTTTCATATTGGATTCCTTGCGATATCGGCGCTCGGCCGTTCGCTCTTGAGCGAAAAAACGGGGTGTTAGCGTATCCACCTAGATATCGCACGCGGTGCCGCGGCGACATGCGCGTTCGGCGCGCGTGCATCGAAAGAATCGTCGCGAACGTTTCGGATGCGCGGATCGACGATCGCGCGATATCGATGCGAATGCGGCAAGCGAGACCCGCGTGCGCCGCCGCTCGCGCGACGAGCGAACCGAAGTGTCGACGCGCCAATCTCGATGATTGGATTCGATCGGGCTTACAGCGCCGCGTAAAAGATGCGCGCATCGGCGCCGCCGCTTTCCATCGCAAGAAAATTTTGCGCGATGGGCGCGCGCACGTCGTGCCGACGACGAACGAGAAGAGCGGGTACACGATGTCCGCGCGCAGGTTGCACACGCTCGTGTGGCCTATTGTCTTACCTCCCGTTACACAAGCGACACCATCGTTTCACCTCGATCGCGACGCGCCTCCTAGAATGTTTTGGACGGGTTGCGCCGCATCCGAGTCCACGGCCGGTGTGCCCGCGGCGACGGCATCGAACGCTTCGCCGCCCCCGGCCCGCAGCACCGCAGCCCGGTTCGTCGATCCGTTGATGAATTTCACCTTAAGGAGAACGTATGACTCGCCGCTCTACTTTATCGCTCGTCGGTGCATGTGCCGCCGGTGTGTTCGTCTTCGCGACCGCCGCATCCGCGCAAACCGCGCCTACGACCCCGCCGACGCAGCCGCGCCCCGAGGCAGCCGCTGAAACCGGTACGAGGCTGCATGAGGCCGATCAAGCCTTCGTCACCGACGCGACGAAAGCCGTATCGACGCAGCGCGATGCCGCGCGCATCGCGACGTCGCGCTCGAGCGACCGCGCCGTGAAGGCATTCGCGGAACGCGTCGCGAGCGACAACGAGAAGCTGTCGCAGACGCTGCGCGCCGCGAGCCCGCGCGGCGTCGACGTGCCGCACAACGATCCGGATCCCGCCGTGCTCGACAGCATCAAGAACCTGCGCGGCGACGCGTTCGACAAGGCGTATATCGAGCAGGTCGCGCTCGACGGCAACCGCAAGTCGCTGTCGGTGTTCCAGGCCGAGATCGCGTCGGGCCGCAACGAGCAGTTGAAGAATGCCGCGCGCAAGGGCCTGCCGGTGATCCAGGCGCATTATCAGCAGGCTCAGGCGCTCGCGGGCCGCAAGCACTTGCCGGGCGACGCATCGCAGTGATCGCGATCGTTCGCGGGACGTCGTCGGGCTTGCGATAGCGAAAGCTCGTACGGACGTATCCGTTCGATGCACGCCGCCTATGCGGCGGATCGAGCGGCAAACGGACAGGCGGCGCACAAGCGCCGCCTGTTTCGTATCGAGCGCGCGCCGATTCTCCCGCGCCGTTCAGAACGTTTGCCAATCCGTCTCGGCGACCGCCGCGACGGATGCGGAGGCCGGCGCGGGCATTGCGCTCGCGTTCGCAAACGACGGAGCGGGCACCGCACGCGTCGCGCGCCGGCCCGGCTTGACGGGCGCGCGGACCGCCGCGGACGCGTTTGCCGCACGGGCCGGTCGCGCATCGCGCGGCCGCGTCGCCGCGTTCGCAGTCGATCGGAACACGGCGACCGCATCGACGAGCCGTTGCGTCCGGTTCTTCAGATCGTCGGCGGTCGTGGCCGATTCCTGCACCAGCGCGGCGTTTTGTTGCGTCATCTGATCGAGCTGCGTGACCGCGACGTTGACTTGGCCGATTCCGTCCGACTGCTCGCGCGTCGCCGAGCTGATCTCGCCGATCAAGTCCGCGACTCGCGCGACCTGCGAGCGGATGTCGTTCATTGCTTCGCCGGCCTGATTGACGAGCGCGCCGCCCGCCGTGGTTTTCTGCACGCTGTCGTGAATCAGGCCCGCGATTTCCTTTGCCGCGTTCGCGCTGCGCTGCGCGAGCGTGCGCACTTCGCCCGCGACGACCGCGAAGCCCCGGCCTTGCTCGCCTGCGCGCGCCGCCTCGACGGCCGCGTTTAACGCGAGGATGTTGGTCTGGAACGCGATGCCGTCGATCACGCCGATGATTTCGCTGATCTTGCGGCTCGACGCGCTGATCTCGCCCATCGTCTCGACGACCTTGCCGACCACCGCGTCGCCTTTCGCGGCGGCATCGCTCGTCGAGCCGGCAAGCTGGCTCGCCTGCATCGCGGTTTCCGCGTTGTTGCGCACGGTCGCCGTCATCTGCTCCATCGACGCGGCGGTTTCCTCGAGGCTCGCGGCCGCCTGCTCGCTGCGTCGGCTCAGATCGTCGTTGCCCGCGGTGATGTTGCCGCTCGCGCTTTGCAGGCCGGAAAGCTGATCGCTCACGTCGTCGACGAGCGAGCGCAGGTTGAGTCCCGCCTGGTTGACCGCGCGCAGGATCATGCCGATTTCGTCGACGCGGTTCAGATGCATGTTGTCGCCCGCCTGACCTGCCGCGACCGCGAGCGATTGCTTCAGCACGCGCTGCAGCGGCGCGGTGATCTGCGCGGCGAGCCAGAGCTCCGCGAGCAGCAGGAGCACGGCTTCCATACCGGCGAAGCCGTCGAGCATCAGCCCGCGCAGGCCGAACAGGAATGCGCCCCACGCCGAACATGCGAGAAGGGCGAGCAGCGCGGCGCGGATGCGCCAGCGCACGCTCATCGTCTGCAGCAGCGACGTCCATCCGAGCAGCCCGGTGCGCACGATCAGGCCCTGATGGAATTTCCGGCCGCGTGCGCGGCCGTCGCGAAGATCGCGATAGAGCAATTCCGCCTGCGCGATTTCGTCGCGCGACGGCTTCGTGCGCACCGACATGTAGCCGACCAGCTGCCCGTTCCGGATCACGGGCGTCGCATTTGCGCGCACCCAGTAGTGGTCGCCGTTCTTTCGGCGGTTCTTGACGAGCGCGGTCCACGACCGGCCCGCCTTCAGTGTCGTCCACATGTCGGCGAACGCTTCGGCCGGCATGTCGGGATGCCGAACGAGATTGTGCGGCTCGCCGATGATCTCGCTCGGTTCGAATCCGCTCACTTCGACGAACGCCGCATTCGCGTATGTGACGTAGCTTTGCGGATCGGTGGTCGACATCAGCGTCGCGTCGTCGGGGAAGTCGTATTCCCGTTGAGTGACCGGAAGGTTGGCGCGCATGGAAAGCTCTCCGCAGGGTCATGAAAGGCGAATGTCGCGTTCGCCGCCGATACGCAGTCCTGCGACATAGACGGGTTAACGGTCGATCGCGGGAGCGCTGAATCGGTGGAATCCATGACGCGCGGTTGACGCGGGTCAAAGCTTGTCCGTCGTTCATCGATTTGTCACGGAACGGCGCGATGAACGATCGGATTCCAAATTATTGGGGGACGGGGCGGCGCAACGCGCGGGGCGCGCCCGTCAGCCGCGCGACAGCAGCAGCACGAGCGGCATCGTGATCGCGGCGAGCGCGGTCTGCACGGTGATGATGCCGGCCGCGAGGCGATGGTCGCCGCCGAGCAGTTTCGCCATGATGTACGCGGACGGCGTGCAAGGCAGCGAGTTGAACAGCACGATGATCGTGAGCGCCGGGCCCTTGATGCCGAGGCTCACGCCGATCCAGAGCGTCAGCAGCGGCACGAGCAGCAGCTTGATGAACGACGATTGCAGCACGGGGCCGCTCGCCGCTTTCGCGGCCTTCATGTCGAGTCCCGCGCCGACCGCGAGCAGGCCGAGCGGCAGCGATGCCGAGCCGAGGATCGACAGGAGGCTCGCGAGCGTGCCGGGCAGCGCGAGGCCGCTCAGATTGAAGAGAGCGCCGAGCAGCACCGCGACGATCACGGGATTCCTGACGAGCGCGTTGCCGATCTGCTTGAAAGTCGGCGTGCTGCCGCTGCCGTAGTGCATCAGGATCACGATCGACGCGACGTTCAGCAGCGGAATCGCGATCGCGATGCTGATCGACGTCAGCGTGAGGCCGACGCTGCCGTACATCGCGGCCGCCGCCGCGACGCCGACGTACGTGTTCGGCCGCAGCGCGCCCTGGATCACCGACGAGAACACGGCGCCCGGCTGCCGGCTCCATGCGCGCCATGCGTACAGCACGAGCGCGCCGCAGCCGACCGCGCCGAGGATCGCCGTCGCGATCGGCCGGATCGCGAATTGCGACAGGTTCGCCTTCGCGACCTGGCTGAACATCAGCGCGGGAAACAGATAGTAGTAGTTGAGCGTCTCGCACGGCAGCCAGAACGCATCGGCGAGCAGCCGCCGGCGACGCATCACGAAGCCCATCAGGATCAGCGCGAAGATCGGCACGAGCGCCGCCATGACGTTCGCCATCGAGTGCTCCGTCATAGCGCGGTCTTCGCGAGCACGGCGGCGCCGTATGCGCCGATGAATCCCGTCATCGCGTGCTCGTACAGCGATGCGCCCGCGCGTCGGAACATCGCGTTGCCGAGCGCGAGATAGACGAGCGCGGCGATCGGCGCGACGGCGGCGCCTGCCCAACCGAGCGCGGACGGACGCAGCAGCGCGAGCGTGCCGAGCTGGATCGCGCCGAACAGCAGGTAGTAACGGGCGACGGCCGCGCGGATCTCGTGCTTGTCGCGCCGGCCGCTCGCCGCATAGACGGCGAGCAGCGCGCCGCCCATGTTCGTGAAGCCGTGCACGACGCCCATCAGGACGACGTAGCGTCGATCGTGCCGCGCGATGCGCGCGCGCAGGCGTTCGCGCAGCGCGGGCGCGACGCGCACGACGGCGGCGGCCAGCATCGCGACGCCGACGAGCAGATCGACGCGGGCGTTGAGCTTCGTCAGCACGAGCGTCGCGAGCGACGCGACGACGACGAGCGCGCAGACCGCCATGTTGCCGCGCTCGCGCGCGGGCAGCGGCAGGCTGCGGCTCGACCACACCTGGATCGCGGAGAGCGTCATCGACGCAGGCAGCAAGAGGCCGAGCACCGCGGCGAACTCGACGCCGAACAGCAGCAGCGTCGGCGTGCCGAACACGAGAATGCCCATCCCGAAGATCGATTGAATCAGGGCGAGCGCGGTCACGAGCGCCGCGAGCAGCGTGAGATCGTGCATGTCAGGCCGCCTCGAGCGCGCGGTCGGCCGACCAGCCGCGTTCTTTCGCGAGCGCGCCGACGCGCACCGTCTGCAGCGCGTTCAGCGAAGCGTCGTTCGCGTCGCTCGCGGCGAGCACCGCGTCCGCGGATCCCACGTCGAGCTGCGGCAGATGCACGCCCGTCGTGCCGGGCAGCAGGTTCCATGCGCGCACGCGCGCGGGGTCGCTGCCGACCGCGACGATCGGCTGCCGGATCTGCGCCATCGACACGAGTCGCGCCGCATGGCCCGTGCGCGACAGCACGACGACCTTCGACACGGGCAGCGTGCGCGCGAGCGCCTGGGTCGCCGCGCGCAGATCGTCGTAATCCGCGTCGGCGGCGGGCCGCGCCGAAGCCGCGAGCGCCGCGCGATGCGCGTCGGCTAGCGCGGCGATGCCGTGCAGCCGCGCGACCGCCTCGACCGGAAACCTGCCGACCGCCGTCTCGCCCGACAGCATCACGGCCGACGCGCCGTCGATCACCGAATGCGTGATGTCGCCGATCTCGGCCTTCGTCGGCAGCGGGCTGTCGATCATGCTGTGCAGCAGCTCGGTCGCGACGATCACGGGTTTCGCGTGCCGGCGCGCGCTCGCGACGATCGTCCGCTGATGGAGCGACACATGATCGAGGCCCGTCTCGACCGACAGGTCGCCGCGATCGATCATCAGCGCGTCGGCGGCGGCCGCGATCTCGTCGAGGTGCTCGAGGCCGCCGCGGTTCTCGACCTTCGCGATGATCTGCGGCATCGCGCCGCCGATCAGCGCGCGGATCGCGCCGACGTGCGCCGCCGATTCGACGAAGCTGATGCCGACGAAATCGACGCCCGCTTCCTTCGCGAACGCGATCATCTCGCGGTCGCGCGGCGTGACGAGATCGTGACCGAGGTCGATATCGGGCACGTTGATGCCCTTGCGGCTCTTCAGCGTGCCGGCCGTTTCGGCGATCACGCGCACGTCCCGGCCGCGCACCGCGTCGACGACGAACGACAGCGTGCCGTCGTCCGCATAGACACGCACGCCGGCGCGCAGCTTCTCGTGGAAGCGTGCGTAGTTGACGGGCACTTTCTCCGAGCCGTCGTGCGACGGATCGGTCGTCAGGGTGACGACGTCGCCCGCGGCGAACGACGGCTCGAACCGCAACTGCGTCGTACGGATCTTGCGGCCCGGGATGTCGAGCAGGATCGGCAGGTCGGGCAGCGTGTCGCGCAGGAGCGCGATCGTCGCGCGATGCCAGTCGAGATCGCCATGCGAGCCGTTCAGCCGCGCGACGCCCATGCCGGCGCGATGAAGCGCCCGCAGCGTGTCCGGCGTGGCCGAAGCCGGCCCGATGGTGGCGATGACGGTAGTGGTTGCCATGTTTCCTCGCGTTGTTCTTGTGTGACGGAAATATGACAGACCGCTAACAGCATCAAAAATAATAAAAATTCCGGTTTTTATTTTATTTAGTGATAAAGGACCCGGCCGGTACGTTGGCCGCTCCCGCTAGCGCGCCAGCCGGTCGAGCAGCGGCGACGAAAACACGCGCTGCGGATCGTAGCCGTCGAGCGTGCGCAGCGCCGCGTCCCAATTGTCGGCGGGCGACAACCCTTGCCGGAACAGATCCGGAATCGTCGTCCCGATCATCGTGTCGTCGCTCCACGCGGCGGCGTCGGTGTAGCCCCAGCCCTTCGACCATTCCGGCCGAACGGTCGCATAGTCGCCGCTGTAGTTCGCCAGCATCCAGCGCTCGATTTCGCGATAGAAGCGGTTCGCGTCAGGCGTGCCCGGCAACGTCAGGATGTCGAACCAGATCGCGGCGTTCCAGTCCGGATGGTCGGGCCTCGGCCGGATCGCGGACAGCGACGGCGCCGTCGCGCCCGGGCCGACATCGTCCGGCGAATCGACGCCCGTCACGCGGATCTCGACGGGGCCGTTCATCGGATAGCTGCCGGCCTCGCGATAGGCGGCGACCCGCTGCTGATAGAACTCGACGAACTCGTTGATCGCACGCTGCGCGTTCGCGCGGTTCGTCAGCACCGCATAGCCGTTCGCGGTCACGCGCAGCGTCGTCGGCCGGATATAGTGCAGCACCGAGCGCGACCAGCCCCAGAGATTCGTCAGCGGCTTGAAGATATTCGTCAAGCCGAGATAGGTGATCGTGTATTGCGTTTTTCCGAATAGCGGCGCCAATTGGATTTCGCCGTTCAATAAAATGCGGGTCACCAGATCGGACAATTCCTTCGATATCGAATCGGAAAACGGATAGTTGTATGGCTGATCGACGGCGAGCGCGCCGGACGGCTGATTCGGCTGAACGGTCCATACCTTCAGCCAGGGCTTGTCGGTGAACGGAAACCAGATCGCCTCGATCCGGCCCGAGCGCCGCAGGAACGACTCGACGGTCCGGCCCGGGGCGCCCGCCGGCGCAAACAGCTCCGACGAGGCGATGTCGACGAAGCTCTCGCATTGCAGCCGTTGATTCGCGCCGACCTGCAGCGTCGCCTCGACGATGAACGCTCGGCCGAGGTGCGTGAGAAACGGGCCGATGTCGGGATCGGTCCGCGCGAACGTGCGCAGCGCGTAGCGGCCCGACGAAGCGTCGTGGACGACCGCGGTCAGCGACACGACCGAGTTGCTGAGCGAACCGTACGTGTGTCCCGCCGGCCGCGTCTCGCCCGCGGCCGGCAGCGCGGTGCCGTGCGCGCCGATCGCGAGCGCGCCGCCGAGCGTGATGTCGCCGGGCGCGGGAACGGCGGTCATCCCGAGCCCTTGCCGCTCGAGCGTCGCGAGCAGCGTGTCCATCGACACGCCTGCTTGCGCGGTGACGCGCGCGGGTGTCGTCGACACGTCGACCGACACCGACGTCAGATGCTGCGTCGTGTCGACGAGAATCGCGCGGACGTTCGCATCCTGGGCGGCCACCGTGAGCGGCGACCAGTTGTGCATGTAGCCGCGCGGCCGCACGCGATAGCCGTTCGCCGCCGCCCAGTTGACGATCGCGACGACGTCGGCGGGCGTCGCGGGCGCGGCGGTCCACAGATCCGCCACGGCGATCTCGCCGCTCCAGTTCTGGAATGCCTGCTTGTAGAGCGGAATGCTTGCCGGAAAATTCGGGGGCGTGGAGCCGGAAGGCTGCGCATGCGCGGGAATCTGATAGATCGGCGTCCATCCGGCGACGACGCTCGCACCGGCAAGGCGCGCGATATCGCCAAGAAACGCGCGGCGACGGCGACTGGGAGAATTGCCTCCGATAGTCTTTTTCATGTTTTCTCTCGAAATATTTTTGATTCGGCAACGAAGGAATGGAACATTCTGTTTTTGATGAAATGCGTTTCCCTCTTTTGATGCGTGCTTATATTCGAGACTTGTTATTGTTTATGGAAAAGGTGTTGTTGGCTGATAAAAAGGAATTAAATAATAAGCGGCAGTGAAATTGCGTCAAGCAAATTGATTTTTGAGGCCGGCAGGGACGAAAGGCGGCGGGCGATGGAGTTGCGCGGCCGCTGTATCACGGCGGCGCGAAGCGACGCATATGACGTGCGGCCGCGCATTCGGCGGCCGCGCGCGCGTCGACGGGAAAGGACCGGTGTGGGTGGAAAGCACGCGGCGTGCGCCGCAAGCGGGTCGGCAAAAAGCGCGGCCCGGCCGCGCTCGTGCAGTCCGTGCTCAATCGATGCCGCGTGATGTGCGCGTGCGCTCGATCGCACCGAGCGGCGCATTCAGGCCGGCAACGGCGTTTGGCGCGACGGGCGCGGGCGTCGCGTTGCCGTCGAGCCTTCGCGAATCCGGCTCGCCGCTCGCCGTATCCGATCCGGCCAGCACCGCACGCGCACGCTCGACGTCGAGCGCGCGTTCCCAGCGGGCGACCGCGATCGTCGCGACGCCGTTGCCGATCAGGTTCGTCACGGCGCGCGCTTCGTTCAGGAAGCGGTCGATGCCGAGCAGCAGCACGAGCCCGGATACGGGAATCTTGTGCAGCGACGCGAGCGTCGCCGCGAGCGCGACGAAGCCTGCGCCCGCAACGCCCGCCGAGCCCTTCGACGTGAACAGCAGCACGCCGAGCACGAGCAGCTGATCCCACAGCGTGAGCGGAACGTTCAGCGCCTGCGCGACGAAAAGCGACGCCATCGTCAGATAGATCGCGGTGCCGTCCGCGTTGAACGTGTAGCCCGTCGGCAGCACCATCCCGACGACGGGCCGGGCGCAGCCCATCCGTTCGAGCTTGACGAGCATCTGCGGCAGCACCGCCTCGGTGGACGCGGTGCCGAGCGTGATCAGGATCTCGTCCTTGATGTAGCGGAGGAACTGCCACAGCGACAGCCCGCAGAGCCGCATCACCGCGCCGAGAACGACGACCACGAAGCACGCCGACGTCAGGTACAGGCAGGCGAGCAGTTGTCCGAACGATGCGAGCGTGCCGATCCCGTATTTCGCGACGGTGAACGCGATGCCGCCGAACGCGCCGAGCGGCGCGGCGCGCATCGCGATCCGCACGACGCCGAACATCGCCTGCAGGAACATCTCGAGGATGTCGACGAACGGCGCGGTGCGCGGGCCGAGCTGCGCGAGCGAAATCGCGAGCAGCAGCGAGAAGAAGATCACGCCGAGCATCTCGCCGTTCGCGAACGCGCCGACGACGCTGGTCGGCACGATGCTCAACAGGAAGTCGGCCATGCCGTGCCGCTGCGCATGGCTTGCGTACGTGGCGACGGCCGCGCCGTCGAGATGCGCGGGATCGACGTTCATGCCGGCGCCCGGCTTCAGCACGTTGACGACGACAAGGCCGATCGCGAGCGCGAGCGTCGACGCGATCTCGAAGTAGACGACCGCCTTCACGCCGACGCGTCCGGCCGCGTGGATGTCGTTCATGCGCGCAATGCCGACGACGACCGACGCGAACACGATCGGCGCGAGCAGCATCCGGATCAGGCGGATGAACAGATCGCCGAGCGGCTTGAGCTGCTCGCCGACGCCGGGGGCGAAATGCCCGACGAGCACGCCGGCGACGATGCCGATCAAGACTTGCATATAGAGCGTCGAAAGCGACTTCGACAGCGCGTTGCCGAACTTCGGAATCCACATGATTGTCTCCTGGCGAGGACTTCGTTCGCCGCGCGGCGCTGCGGGCGCGATGCGGCGCGAGTCCCGTTCTCGTGTGTGTCGATCGATGCGATGCCGGCGCGCGCCGGCGGTGCGGTGCGGGGCTCAGTCGGACAGCTTGCGCATTTCCGCGTAGAGATCCGCTTTGCCTTCGAAGCCGATGCCGGGCAGATCCGGCATCAGGACGTAGCCGTTGTCGACGCTCACGCCGTCCGGAAAGCCGCCGTAGGGCTGGAACAGATCCGGATACGATTCGTTGCCGCCGAGGCCGAGCCCCGCCGCGATGTTCAGCGACATCTGATGGCCGCCGTGCGGAATGCAGCGGCTCGGCGACCAGCCGTGGCGGCGCAGCATGTCGAGCGTGCGCAGGTATTCGACGAGTCCGTAGCTGAGCGCGCAGTCGAACTGAAGCCAGTCGCGGTCCGCGCGCATCCCGCCGTAGCGGATCAGGTTGCGCGCGTCCTGCATCGAGAACAGGTCTTCGCCCGTCGCCATCGGCTTGTCGTAGCAGCTGCGCAGCGTCGCCTGCAGTTCATAGTCGAGCGGATCGCCGGGCTCCTCGTACCAGAACAGATCGTATTGCGACAGCGCCTTCGCGTAGCGGATCGCGGTGTCGAGATCGAAGCGGCCGTTCGCGTCGACGGCGAGCTTCTGGCCGTCGCCGAGCACGCTCAGCACCGCGTCGATCCGGCGCAGATCCTCGTCGAGCGACGCGCCGCCGATCTTCTTCTTGACGACCGTGTAGCCGCGGTCGAGATAGCCGCGCATCTCGTCCTTCAGCGCGCCGAGATCCTGACCGGGGTAGTAATAGCCGCCCGCCGCGTAGACGAACACCTTGCGGTTCGGCGTTCCGTCGCCGTAGCGCTCGGCGAGCAACCGGAAGAGCGGCTTGCCTTCGATCTTGGCGACCGCGTCCCACACGGCCATGTCGAGCGTGCCGATCGCGACCGAACGCTCGCCGTGGCCGCCCGGCTTCTCGTTCGCGAAGAGCGTCGCCCAGATCCGGTGCGGATCGAGATTGTCGCGCGCGTCGTCGACGAGGCTCGCCGGATCGGCGTCGAGCAGGCGCGGGATGAAACGCTCGCGCATCAGCATCCCCTGGCCGTAGCGGCCGTTCGAGTTGAAGCCGTAGCCGACGACGGGCTTGCCGTCGCGGACGACGTCGGTGATCACGGCGACGACGCTCAGCGTCATCTTGCTGAAATCGATGTACGCGTTGCGGATCGGGGCGCTGATCGGCACGGTCTTCTCGCGGATGTCTACGATTCTCATTGAGTCTCCTGGGCGCATCGGAAGCCGATGCATCGTTGGCGAAGGCGCTGGGGCCTGTCATTGGCGTGAACAGACCCTAGGTTATTCGCCCGCGCCGGGATTAGAATGAACCGCGATTCACTTGTTTATTTACTTTTAGTGAAAGCTCATCAGATCGACGACCTGACGTTCTTCGTGCTCGTCGCGCGCCACGGCAGCCTGTCCGCCGCCGCGCGCGTGCTCGACGTCACGCCGCCCGCCGCGACGAAGCGGCTCGCCTTGCTCGAGAACCGGCTCGGCGCGCGGCTCGTCAATCGCACGACGCGCAGCTTCAGCCTGACGAGCGAAGGCGAGACCTACCTGCGCTACGCGACGCGCATCGTCGCCGACATCCGGCAGATGGAGGACGCGGTGCGCGCGAGCCGCTCGGTGCCGCGCGGGCTGCTGCGCGTGAACGCGACGCTCGGCTTCGGACGCACGGCGATCGCGCCGCTCGTCTCCGAATTCGCGAAGCTGCATCCGCAGGTCGAGGTGCAGCTCGACGTGACGGATCGGCCGGTCGATCTCGTCGAGGGCGGCTACGATCTCGCGATCCGCTTCGGCGAGCCGCCGGACAAGCGGATCAACGCGCGCCGCATCATGTCGAACCGGCGCTTTCTATGCGCGTCGCCCGCCTATCTTCAGCGTCACGGCGCGCCCGCGAGCCTCGCCGATCTCGCCGCGCATCGCTGCATCGTCCATCGGCAGAACGACGACGCGCACGGCGTGTGGCGCTTCGTGCGCGACGGCGAGATCGAGGTCGTGAAGGTGCGCGGCGCGCTTTCGAGCAACGACGGCGACATCGTGCTCGGCTGGGCGCTCGACGGCCACGGCATCCTGATCCGGTCCGAATGGGATCTCGCGAAGTATCTGGAGAGCGGGCGCCTGAGGCTCGTGCTGCCCGAATACGCGCTGCCGTCGGCCGACCTGTTCGTCTATTACCCGAGCCGGCAGAATCAATCGGCGCGCGCTCGCGCGCTGATCGATTTTCTCGCCGGACGTCTTGGCGCGCCCGAGCCGGCGGGCGACAAGCCCGCCGTCGCGTGAGGCGGCCGCCGCGCGTGAGATAATCGTCGTCCCACCGCCAGCGATGATGCGGCCCCGCCGCGCCCGATACGTTGAATCTCCAGCCCGTTTCCCTCGATCAGATCGACGATTTCGACGAGATCGTCGACGTCCGCACGCCGCTCGAATACGCGGAGGATCACATTCCGGGTGCGCTGAACGCGCCTGTCCTCAGCAACGAAGAGCGGGTGATCGTCGGCACGATGTACAAGCAGGTGTCGCCGTTCGAGGCGACGCGCGTCGGCGCGGCGATGGTCGCGCGCAACATCGCCGCGCATCTCGAAACGACGTTCGCCGACCGTCCGCGCAACTGGCGGCCGCTCGTCTATTGCTGGCGCGGCGGCAAGCGCTCCGGATCGATGACCGTCTGGTTCAACATGATCGGCTGGCGCGCGCGGCAGCTCGACGGCGGCTACAAGTCGTATCGCCGCTCGGTCGTCGACGCGCTCGGCCAGTTGCCGTCCGAATTTCGTTACGTCGTCCTGACGGGCAATACGGGGAGCGGCAAGACGCGGCTGCTGCATGCGCTCGCGCAGGCGGGCGCGCAGACGCTCGATCTCGAAGCGCTTGCCGCGCATCGCGGCTCGCTGCTGGGCGCGCTGCCGAGCGGCGAGCAGCCTTCGCAGAAGGCGTTCGACACGGCGCTCGTCGGCGCGCTGCGCGGCTTCGACCGCGAGCAGCCGGTGTTCATCGAAGCGGAGAGCCGGCGCATCGGCGCGATCACGCTGCCGCTCGCGCTGCTGACCGGAATGCATGCGGCGGATTGCGTGAACGTCGAGACCGAACGCGACGAGCGCGTCGCGCTGCTGCTGCAGGACTACGGGCATCTGTTCGATCAGGCCGCGTTCTTCAAGATCCAGCTCGAGAAGCTCGTGCCGATGCACGGTCACGCGCGGATCCGGAAGTGGCACGAGATGCTCGACGAAGGGCGGCGCGGCGAGCTGTTCGAAGCGCTCGTCGATGTCCACTACGATCCCGCCTATACGCGCAGCAGCCGCGCGCATTTCGTTCGCCTGCCGCAGGCCGAGCATTTTCCGTTCAGGCCGACCGCGAGCGACGTCGTCGAGCAGGCGAAGGCGTTGCTCGCGTATCTCGACGCGGCGGGCGCGCACGCACGCGTGCGGCAGGCAGGCTTGACGCGCACGTAGCGCGCAAGCCGCTTGCACGCGGTGCGCTGTACTGTACGTGCCGCACGCGCGGGCGCCGTCGTGCGCCGCATTTCGCGAATCTCTTCTCCGGCGGCCATCGACGCCGCATGCGCGCCCGAACGATCGGCTATTCTCACGAGCGGCTTTCAATGCATGTTTCGAGCGCTCGCGCGAGCGATGCATCGCCGCGCATCCGCTCGATCGCGTCGCGTGTGCGCGCCGGTCCTTTCCGACCGCAGGCGGCGCCCATCAGTGCTCGATCGTGTCGCCGCCGCGCGGCGGTGCCGGCTGTCCTTGCGCGTCGCCGCCGCGCGGCGCGCCCGGCGGCGCCGCGCTCTTGTCCGGATGCTTGACGACGTGCTCGACCGCATGCTGCGCGGCCGGAACGGCCACGGTCGGAAAGATCACCGCGAGGGCGACCCACAGCACCACACCTGCAACCATGATCGATCTCCAGGAGATTCGTGCGGCGACGCGCATCGACGCGTGCCGCGCCATACGCCGCCGCGCGCGAACGGCGCGTGCCGTTGGCGAACGGCGATGCGCCGCCCGCCGCCCGCCGCCCGCCGCCCGCCGCGCGTGCCGCGTGGAGCCGCCGCGCATGCTTCGCGCCGCGCAAGAGCGCCTCGACGTGCGCGAACTGCGCGCGCGCAATCAATCCGCTCGCGTCGGCATCGTGCGAGCCGTGCGTACGACGGCGTGGGAGCATGGGCTCGTTCCGCGCAACGCGCATGACGAGGTTCTGCGATCACTGTACGAGCAACGTTGCCCCGCCACTTGATCGAACTCAATCGAAGCGGAAACGCTCGGAGTGCAGATCAATTCGGGAGGACGCTAGGCGTGCGCGTCGTCTTCGCCCCGGCGGAACACGCGTGCGTCGTCGTCGTAGTCGTAGAGACCGGCGAAGCGCCCCCAGTCGATCGCGACGCGCAGCGTATTCGCCGCATCGAACGGATTCAGCCGGTCGAGCAGCTCGAGCTCGAAGCGCTCGCGGGGCGCCTGGTGGCCGGCGCGCTCGTCCAGCACCTGGCGGATGTGCGCCGCAAGCGGAACGAAATGTTCGAGATGCTCGCGAAAAAGCTGCTTGCGTTCGCTCACGCTGCCCTGCGCATAGACGCGGCCCGCGGCCGTCAGCCGCAGCGCGCCGTCATGCAGCTCGGCGAACTCGAGCAGGTGCAGCGCGACCGCGAGCGGCAGCAAGTCGTTCACCGGCATCGCGAGCGCCGACGCGAGCCGCGGCAATTCCGCGCAGCCGTCGCGCGCATGCAGGACGAACGCATCGACGAAGCCGTCGAGCCGATGGCTCGACACGTTCGGCAGTCGTTGCGCGGGAACGCCCGGCTTGCCGTTTCGCGCGGCGACCGAATCGGCGATGCGCGACGTGAGCGCCGCATAGATATCTTCGACGATGCGCTGCAGCTCCGGATCGAGCCGATTGCGCGGATAGCCGAGCGGAATCGGCACCTCGGCGAGGATGCGGCCCGGATGCGCGCCGAGCACGAGAATCCGGTCGCACATCAGCACCGCTTCCTCGATGTTGTGCGTGACCAGCAGCACCGCGTCGATCGGCAACTGGCGCGCGTGCCACAGGTCGAGAAAATCGGTGCGCAGCGTATCGGCGGTCAGCACGTCGAGCGCGGAGAACGGCTCGTCCATCAACAGCAGCGCCGGATCGCCGGCGAGCGCGCGCGCGAAGCCGACGCGCTGGCGCATGCCGCCCGACAGCTCGCGCGGATACGCGGATTCGAAGCCGTCGAGGCCGATCAGCTCGATCGCCGACATCACGCGCTTGCGCGCTTCGTCCGGCGGCACGCGGATCGCGTCGAGCCCGAGCTCGACGTTTTCGGCGACGGTGAGCCACGGATAGAGCGCGAAGGTCTGAAACACGACGCCGATGCCGGCGGCGGGGCCGTCGAGCGGCTCGCCGCGATATTCGACGCGCCCGGCGCTCGGCCTGACGAGCCCGGCCGCGATGTGCAGCAGCGTCGATTTGCCGGAGCCCGAGCGGCCGAGCAATCCGAGGATCTCGCCTTCATGGACCGTCAGGTCGATGTCGGCGAGCACGGGCAGCGGTTCGCCCGACGGCTTCGCGAACGACATGCTGACGCCGCGCAGCGCGATCACGGGCGCGCGTGCGTCGCGCATGTCGCGTGCATCGTCGGCGGAGGCGGGCGGCGAAGCGGGGGCGGGGCGTGTCGGCGTGGACATGGCGGCACCTAGTCGAGACGGGAGCGGCGTTCCGCAAACGCATAGAGCGGCCGCCACATCAGACGATTCATCGCGATCACGAGCAGCGACATCGCGGCGACGCCGAGCGCGATCCGCGGATAGTCGCCCGCCGCGGTCATCCGCGCGACGTACGCGCCGAGGCCGGATGCGTCGAGCGTCGTGTGTCCCCAGCCGACGAGCTCCGACACGATGCTCGCGTTCCATGCGCCGCCCGACGCGGTGATCGCGCCCGTCACGTAGTACGGCAGGATGCCGGGCAGCACGACCTTGGTCCACCACGTCGGCGTGCGCACGCGCAGGCTTGCCGCCGCTTCCTTCAGATCGTCGGGAAACACGGTTGCGCCGGCGATCACGTTGAAGAGGATGTACCACTGCGTGCCGAGGATCATCAGCGGACTGAGCCAGATCGCGGGCGTGAGCTCAAAGTGCGCGATCGCGAACACGGCGGGCGGGAACAGCAGGTTCGCGGGAAACGCGGCGAGGAACTGCGCGATCGGCTGCACGAACGCGGTCGCGCGCGGCCGCAGGCCGATCAGCACGCCGATCGGCACCCAGACGGCCGACGCGACGCCGATCAGCACGAGCACGCGCGCGAGCGTCAGTGCGCCGTTGCGCGCGACGTCGACGACATCGGCCCATGTGAGCACGGGCGCCGCGAACCGGAAGAGCCCGATGCCCGCATACACGATGCCCGCCGCGCACAGTGAGAACCAGACGATGCGGCCGAAGCGCCGCGACAGCGAGCGCTCGTGCGCGGGCAGCCGCGCGCCGAGCGACAGGCGGGCGCGCGCCGCGCGATGCAGCATCGCGCCGAGCGGCGTGCCGACACGCTGCGGCAGGCTCGCGCGATGCAGCAGGTCGAGCAGCCAGCTGCGCGGCGCGGGGCCGCTCACGGTCTGATCGCAGCGGAACTTGTGCGCCCACGCGACCATCGGCCTGAACAGCAACTGATCGTAGAGCACGATCGCGATCGTCATCGCGGCGATCGCATAGCCGACGGCGGCGAGATCGCGCTCGGCGATCGCGCGCGCGACGTACGCGCCGACGCCCGGCAACGCGATGTGCAGATCGCCGACCGAGATCGCCTCGGACGCGACGACGAAGAACCAGCCGCCCGACATCGACATCATCGCGTTCCATGCGAGGCCCGGCATCGCGAACGGCACTTCGAGGCGCCAGAAGCGCTGCCAGCCGGTTTGCCGCAGGCTGCGGCTCGCCTCGTCGAGATCGCGCGGCACCGTGCACAGCGACTGATAGAAGCTGAACGCCATGTTCCAGGCCTGGCTCGTGAAGATCGCGAAGATCGCCGCGAGTTCCGCGCCGAACGTCGAGCCGGGCGTGATCGACAGGAAGAACACGACGGTGAACGACAGGTAGCCGAGAATCGGCACCGACTGCAGTACGTCGAGAAGCGGAATCAGCACGGCCTCCGCCGCGCGGCTTCTCGCGGCGAGGGTCGCGTACGCGAACGTGAACACGAACGAAGCGCCGAGCGCGGCCAGCATCCGCAGCACGGTGCGCAGCGCATAGCCCGGCAGCGCGAGCGGCGACAGCGAGATCGCCTCCGGCCGCGCGACGTCGAGCGGCAGCGCCATCTGGCGCGCGCCGGAGCCGAGCAGCACGATGAGCGCGAGCACGAGCAGCACCGCGATCGCGTCGCGCCACCCGAGCGTGCGCGGGCGCCAGCGTCCGCCGGCAAGCAGGTCGGCATGTTGCTCCACGTTAACCCCCGTGCGATTGGCCGCGCACGATCGTCGGCGAAAGCGCGGCGCGCGCGTTTGACGTGCATCAAGCGTCGCTGGCTTGACGGCGTGCGCTCCGCTGCGCCGCGCATCGAAAAATGATGCGAGCGCATGCGTGCGGATCGGGTTATTCGCACTGCAACTTCCGCGCGAAGCGCGTAAATTGAAAGAGACGCGCCGCTGCGTGAGCGACGGCGCGACCGCGGCCGCGATCGTTGACTCAACGCAATGTTCCGGTGAAACCGCGGTCGAGAATGATCGGACCAGCCGCCTTGCGCGGCGTCGCGCGACGGTCCGTCGCGAGCGGCGCGCGCTCGGGCGGCGGTCGTCCGGAGACGATTCATGCATCCTGCGAAGACGCCCTTTCTTGCCGCGCGGGATGTCGCTCGCCCGTTGCACGGCGATTCGGCCGATTTCGACGAATTGATCGACATGACGACCGATGCCGATGTCGTGCTGCTCGGCGAGGCGACGCACGGCACGACCGAGTTCTATCGGATGCGCGCGCAGATCACCGCGCGGCTCGTCGACGAATGCGGTTTCGACACCATTGCGATCGAAGGCGACTGGCCCGACGCGTGGCGCGTGAATTGCTACGTGCAGGGCGACGCCGCGATCGGCGACGCCGACGCGGCGCTCGCGGACTTTACGCGTTTTCCCGCATGGATGTGGCGCAATCGTCCGATGCGCGAATTCGTCGGCTGGTTGCGCGATCACAATGCGACGCTGCCGCGCGAAACGCGGGTCGGCGTCTACGGGCTCGATCTGTACAGCCTGTACCGCTCGGCGGACGCGGTGATCCGCTATCTCGACGACGTCGATCCCGACCAGGCCGAACTCGCGCGGCGGCGCTACGCGGCGCTCGATCACGTGCGCGAGCCGAGCGCATACGGCCATGCGGTCGCAACGGGCGCACGGCCTGCCGCGACCGCCGATGCGGTCACGCAATTGCTGCAGCTTCGCTCGAGCGAAGCGGCTTATCTCGCGCAAGACGGCATCGACGCGCTCGATGCGCAGTTCTTCGCGGAACGCAACGCGCAAGTCGTCGTCAACGCGGAGACCTACTACCGCGCGATGTTCGGGCCGCGCGCGAACACGTGGAATCTGCGCGATTCGCACATGCGCGACACGCTGTTCGCGCTGCGCCGCTATCGCGCGCGGCGCGGCGGCACCGGACGCGCAGTCGTCTGGGCGCACAACTCGCACGTCGGCGACGCGCGCGCGACCGCGATGCATCTGCGCGGCGAATGGACGCTCGGCCAGCTCGTGCGTCAGTCGCTCGGCGAACGCGCGCTGTCGATCGGCTTCACCGCCTATACGGGCCGCGTGTCGGCCGCGTCGCGCTGGGACGGCGACGTCGAGCAGAAATGGATGCGTCCCGCGCTGCACGACAGCTACGAACACCTTTTCCATACGACCGGGCTCGATCGTTTCTTCCTGCCGCTGCGCGAGACTGTCGCGCAGCCGCTCGGCGAAGCGCTGCTCGAGCGCGCGATCGGCGTGATCTATCTGCCGGAGACGGAGCGCGACAGTCATTACTTCATGTCGTCGATCACCGGGCAGTTCGACGCGCTGTTCCATCTCGACGAGACGAGCCCGCTCGAACCGCTCGCGCCGCCCGATGCGTGGCGTCCGCGCGAGAAGCCGGTGCCGGCGCCGTGACGGCGACGCAGGCATGGAGAATGCAATGCAGACGCAAGAAGTACGGATACCTATTGGAAAAGTCGAATTGAACGGCATCCTCGCGACGCCCGAGCATGCGCCGGGAATCGTCGTGTTCGCGCACGGCAGCGGCAGCAGCCGGCTGAGTCCGCGCAACCAGGAAGTCGCGGCGGTGCTGCAGCGCGCGGGCCTCGCGACGCTGCTGTTCGATCTGCTGACGGTGGAAGAGCAGCGGCGCGATGCGGTGACGGCCGAGTACCGTTTCGCGATCGCGTTCCTCGCGCGCCGGCTCGTCAGCGCGCTCGACTGGCTGCGCGAGCGGCCGCACGTCGGCGAGCTGCCCGTCGGCCTGTTCGGCGCGAGCACGGGCGCGGCGGCGGCGCTGATCGCGGCGAACTCGCGCGCTCGCGCCGTGCGCGCGGTCGTCTCGCGCGGCGGCCGCCCGGATCTCGCGGGCGACGCGCTGCCGCGCGTGCGTGTGCCGACGCTCCTCATCGTCGGCGAGCGCGACGAGGAAGTGATCCGGCTGAACCGCGTCGCGGCCGGCTGGCTCATCGGCGAGTCGAAGCTCGTCATCGTGCCGGGCGCGACGCATCTGTTCGAGGAGCCGGGCACGCTCGACGAAGTCGCGCGCCTCGCGGCCGACTGGTTCGTCGCGCATCTCGGCGGCGACCGGGACGCGCACAAGAGGAGCCGAAGATGACGAGCCCCGTTCGCGACGGCGCGCTGCTGACCGACCTGTACGAATTCACGATGCTGCAGTCGTACTTCGACTGCGGGATGAACGAGACGGCGACGTTCGAGTTCTTCGTCCGCAAGCTGCCCGAGCATCGCAACTTCCTGATGGCGGCGGGTCTCGAGCAGGTGCTCGACTACCTCGCGGGCCTGAAGCTCGACGCCGACGAACTCGAGGGGCTCGCGAGCACGGGGCTTTTCAGCGACGGGTTTCTCGCGTCGCTCGAATCGCTGCGCTTCACCGGTTCGGTCCACGCGATGCGCGAAGGCACGGTGTTCTTCGTCGACGAGCCGATCCTGCAGATCACCGCGCCGATGCGCGAAGCGCAACTGATCGAGAGCCGCGTGATGAACCTGTTGCATTACGAATCGATCGTCGCGAGCAAGGCGGCGCGCGCGGTGCTCGCGGCGCCGGGCAAGACGCTCGTCGACTTCGGGCTGCGCCGCGCGCACGGCGCGGAAGCGGCGCTGCTGTCGGCCCGTGCGAGCTACATCGCGGGCTTCACCGGCACCGCGACGCTGCTCGCCGGCCTGCGCTACGGCATTCCGGTGTACGGCACGATGGCGCATTCATACGTGCAGGCGCACGACAGCGAGTCGCTCGCGTTCGAGCATTTCGCGCGTTCGTTTCCGCGCAACGCGATGCTGCTGATCGACACGTACGACACCGAGGCGGCCGCGCACAAGGTGATCGACGTCGCGAAGAAGCTCGCGCGCGACGGCGTCGAGGTGAAGGGCGTGCGGCTCGACAGCGGCGATCTCGCGCAGCACGCGATGCGAGTGCGCGCGATTCTCGATCGCGCGGGGCTGCGGCAGGTGACGATCTTCGCGAGCGGCAATCTCGACGAATACAAGCTGGAAGCGCTGATCGGGAAGGGCGCGCCGATCGACGGCTTCGGCATCGGGACGCGGATGAACACGTCGGCGGACGCGCCGTATGCGGATTGCGCGTACAAGCTGACCGAGTACGCGGGCGTGCCGCGCCGCAAGCGCTCCGAGGGCAAGGCGACGTGGCCCGGACGCAAGCAGGTGTACCGCCGCCACCGTGACGACGGCGTTCTCGACGGCGACAGTCTCGCGCTGCGCGACGAAGCGCATCCGGGCGTCGCGTTGCTCGAGCCGTTCGTGATCGACGGCGCGCGCGCGGCGTCGCTGCCGAGCCTGGCCGACGTGCGCGCGCACGCGCGCAGCCAGCTCGACGCGCTGCCCGCCGGGCTGCGCGATCTTGCGCACGCAGCCGACTATCCGATCGCCGTGACCGACGCGCTCACCGCGCTCGCGCAACGGATCGACGCGCAGACGGCGAGCGAGGCGCACGCATAGTGGAACGTTCCGTGCGTCGCGCGTCGACGCACATCCTTGCATGCATGCGCATGCAATCGAACGAGCCGCGGCATCGCGAGGACGTCGATCGCGACGCGGCGAAGGAGGCGTGATGAACGATTATTTTCGCGATCGCGTCGATGCAGGCAGACAGCTCGCCGCGCATCTCGCCGATTATGCGAACCGCAGCGACGTCATCGTGCTCGCGCTGCCGCGCGGCGGCGTGCCGGTCGCGTACGAGGTCGCGAAGGCGCTGCGCGTGAAGCTCGACGTGCTGATCGTCAGGAAGCTCGGCGCGCCCGGCAATCCGGAGCTGGCGATGGGCGCGATCGCGGCGGGCGGCGTCGTGCTGCTCGAGCAATCGGTGCTGCGCACGATGCGCGTGTCCGAACGCGAGCTCGCCGACACGATCGAGCGCGAACGCGACGAACTCGCGCGGCGCGAGGCCGCGTATCGCGGCGATCGCGCGCCGCCCGACATCGAAGGCCGGACCGTGATCGTCGTCGACGACGGGATCGCGACGGGCTCGACGATGCTCGCCGCGATCGAAGCGGTGCGCGAGCGCAAGCCGGCGAAGCTGGTCGCGGCGGTGCCGGTCGCGTCGCCGAGCAGCGCGGAGAAGGTGAAGGCGGCGGCGGACGCGATCGTCTGCGTGATGCGGCCGGACTGGCTGATGGGCATCGGCCAGTTCTATCGGGATTTCGATCAGACGAGCGACGACGAGGTGCGGACGCTGCTCGGCCGCGCGCGCGAGTGGGAGCGGCCGGCCGGAGGGGACGCTTCGACGGCCGGCGCCGGCCCCGGCTGATGGCGGCCGGCCGCGCGATGTCCGATCAACCCGCGGCGGCGGCCTTCGGCGGCGCCTCGTTCGCGCTCGGCTCGGCGGGCGCGGTCGTCAGCGGCTGCAGCGCCGGCGCGAGCGACTTCAGCAACTGCACCGCCATCGCGCTCGTGAAGTTGTAACGCGCCGCGTACGGCTCGTGGACGTAGGCGGTCAGCACGCCGAAGAATCGATCGTCGAGCGAGAACGCGAATGTCGCGCTGCGATTGACCTTGCGCGACTCGATCAAGCGCGCGCCGCGCGCGTACACGTTGAAGCGCTGGTCGCCCGTGCCGGTCTTGCCGTAGACGGGCAGCGTCAGGCCGTCGGGGAACGCCAATCCCTGGGCGAGACGGCGGCCCGTGCCTTTCTGCACGACGTCGCCGAGCAGCGCATGCACCTGGTTCGCGATCTCCGGCGACAGCAGCGGCTGCGGCTGCGCGGCCGCGCGAACGAAGCGCGTCTCGTACGGCGTGCCGTGCGCGAACTCGAGCGATGCGATCCGCTCGTTCGGCACCTTCGCGCCGTTGTTCGCGATCAGGCCGACGAGCTTCGCGAGCGCGGCCGGCTGATCGCCCGACGCCCCGATCGCCGCCGCGTACGACGGCGTCAGATGATCGAACGGGTAGCCGAGCGCGCGCCACGATTCGCCGATCGCGTCGTACGCGCGCAGCTCGACCATGCGCTTGATGCGGCGGTCCTGCGTCGCGTGATAGCGCGTCTTGAAGAGCCACGAGTACGACGTCATCCGCGCGTCGCGGCTCGCCTTCTGCACGTCGTCGAGCGACGCGTCGGGATGCCGGCGCAGATACGCGAGCGTCCACAGCGCGAGCGGATGCACGCCGGCGATGTAGCCGCGATCGTTGAGGTTGAAGCGGTCGATCGCATACTTCGCATAGAGCTTCTCGAGCGTGTCGTCCGACAGCTTCGCCGCTGCCGGCGTGCCGTGCAGCGCGGTGCGCATCTTCGCGTCGAACCACGCGCGCGGCTGCTCGGGCGCGACGCTGCGCAGCACCGTCGCGACGCGCGGCGGCGACTTGCGCACGTTGTCGAGCATCGCGGCGAGCGCGTCGTCGCCGGACTTGCCCGCGTACTTCGTGTAGAAGCGCTTCACGTACACGCGGCTCTCCGCATCGACGAAGCGCAGCAGATAATGCTGGCGCTGCGCGGGATCGTCGAGCCACGACGCCGACGGCCCGCTCGTGCGGATCATTTCGTAGTGGACGATGTCGCGCATCAGCCGCACGAACACGAGGTTCACCGAGTTCTGGAACGCGACGTGCACGGTCAGGATCCTGCCGTTGTCGGATTTCTCGAAATTCGTGAAGCTCTGCGCGCCGCCGCCCGTGTAGAACGTTTCGCCCGGACTCGCCGAATACTTGCGCTCGACGGCCGCCGCGAGCATCGCCGGCAGCGAGCGGTCCTGCGTGTGCGCGAGATAGTCGAGCGCCCAGCGCGTGAGCGCATCGGTCGGATCGGGCTTCACCTTCGCGAGCTCGGCCGCGCTCATGTCCGCGTAGCGCGCGTGCAGCTCGGAGATGATCTGCAGATACGTGACGATCGTGCGCAGCTTGGCGGTCGAGCCGAGGTTCAGGCGCGCGCCCTGGTTGATGTCGAACGGCTGGTCGACGCTGTCGGTCTGCACGCGCAGCAGGTTCGCGCCGTTGCGGCGCTCGTAGAGCGTGAAGCTGTACAGGATCTTCGACGGATCGTCGCCCGGGCGCAGCATCTCGAAGCCGTAGAGGCCGGCTTCGCGCGCGCCGTCGCGCGTCGCCGCGCGCGCGAGGCCCGCGGCGACCGCCTGCTGCACCTTGTTGTTCAGCGTGTCGGTCGCGCGCAGGTCGAGGCGGTCGAGCTGGTAGACGTTGTCGATGCCGAGCGCGCCGAGCAGGTGCGAACGCGAGGACGTCACCGCCTTGCGCGTGACGAACGACTGCGCTTCGGTCGCGGCGGGCGCCGGGCTGCGCTCGATGTGCGCGGAAAGCGCGGCGTCGCGCAGCGCGGGCGTGATCACGCCGCCTGTCGCGAGCAGGCGCAGATAGCTGTCGGTGAGCCGCTGCAGCGTCGGATAGCCGCGGTTCAGGAAGTACGACGGCGCGCGCTGCGCGATCATCAGCGACAGCACCTGCCGGAACGCAGTCCCTTGTGCGTCGACGTTGCCGGGCGTCGTCGGCGCGGCGAGCAGCCGGTTCACTTCGTCGAAGTCGCGGCCGTACCACGCGGTGAGGCCGTCGCCGATGCCCGTGATTTCGCCGACGCGCGCGCGTGCGGCGAGCGGCACCGAGTTCAGGTAATGGACGACGATCGCGTGACGCGCGGCCATCGTCTGCGGCCCGTTCAGATACGCGCGCACCGACGCCGACGCGATCTGCCGGAGCTTCTCCGGCGGCGTCGCGGTGCGGCCGTCGGGCGAGTGGCGGAATTTCTCGAGCTGCGTCGCGAGCGTGCTGCCGCCGGGCGCGGCCTGATGGCGGTTCACGAAGCGCAGCCCCTGGTCGGCGAGCGCGCGGCTGAAGCGTCCCCAGTCGATCGCCGGATTGCGGTTCGGCTGGTTCTCATCGAGCAAATAACGATCCTCGATGAAGAGAAGCGATTGCACGACGAGCGGCGGGATCGCCTCGAAGCCGCCGTAGACGCGGTGCGGATAGGTGACGCCGAAGAGCGGCGAGCCCGTCGAATCGACGATCGACAGGCCGGCCTGATCTTTTTCGTCGTACGGCAGGAAGAGGCCGTCGTCGGCGAGCGACAGCATCCGGTCGGATGCGCGCGACTGCGACGCGACGACGAAGCCGTGCGACAGCAGCCGCTGCTGGAACGACGGCAGCAGCGCATAGCCGAGGCGCAGGTCGTACGGGCCGTTTTCGGGGAAGCGGATGCGGTCGCTCGCGCCTTCGTCGACGCTGTAGCCGATGTCGCGCGTCAGTTCAGACAAGAAGCGCGCCTGCAGCCGGGAGGTCTCAATCTCGATCTGGACGAGGCGCGCGACGATCGCGATCACGACCGCGACGATCGCGATCAGCGACCACTTGAGCGCCTTCCAGAACGACAGGGTTCCGGTCGGGCGAAAGGGAATCCGAATCAGCGGCCGATTCATGGCGGCGTCTCCCGGCGGGCCCCGGCACTTGCCGCGGCCATTTCGATAAGTTTAGTACTGAATCGTGCGAGCCACTCTACGGATTGACTCTGAAAAACCACAGTCGATGGAAACGATTCCGCTTTCGCGCGGCTTGCGGCGCGCGGCGTGTGCGGCGGCGATGCTCGGAAATGGTGCGGCGCGCACCGGTTGCGCGGCTCGAGGTTCGCGGCGCCAATCCTTCGCTGACGATTCAGGCGATCGCGCAGCGCGCCGCCGAATGCATCCGCGAACCGGGCGCGCGCGGCGAGCGGCGGCATTCGGCGGCGCGCTTTCGCAAAATCGGATGGCGGCGCTCGCCGGGCGGATCGACGAGCGAAACTACACGAGCTGCGCGATCCCGCCGCGCGGCGCGCATCGATACAGCTCGCGGCCCGTGTCCCGCGAATGCACGACGAGCTGGATGAAGCCGTTGGGCGGCGCGTGCAGCGCGAGGAAGCCGTCCATCACGTCGATGAACACCTTCAGGCTGCTCATCGCGAACGCCGCTTCGTTCAACGTCAGCGCGACCTCGACGCCGCGCACGAACGTCGGCATCGGTTTCACGGCCATCCAGCGCACGGCGGCCTTGTGATCGAGATTCGCGATGCCGTCGATCTGCGGAACCGCGCTCGACGAGCGCGCCGCGTACTGAACGAGCAGCGACTTCAGCGCGCCGAGCCCCGACGGCTGCAGCAGCAGCGCGTGCGGCGTCATCGCCGCGATCAGGCGCCAGAGCGCGCCGTGGTCGCGCGGGAACCGGCGGGTCTGCGTCGGCCGGCGCAGGATCGCGATCCTGCCCGGCAGATTGTCCTTCTCGTTGAGCAAGTCGCCTTCGGGATCGCCGATCGGCAGCGTCTGCGGATAGTCGCCGTTCGTGCAGGTCAGCTCGACGTTCAACTGATCGGCGCGAGGCTCGACGAGCGCGCCGTCCGCGTCGACGAGCCTGAGCGCCGCGGGCGCGGCCGATTGCGCGCCGTACGCATGCGGATCGCGCTCGGCGATCCAGTAGACCTGCTCGTTGCGGCCGCGCCGCCCGTGCAGCAGCGAGCGATACGGCATCACGTCGAGGTTCTCGCCGCGCTCGCCTTCGCGCGCGATGCGCACCGCGTCGATCGATCGCACCTCGATGCCGTTCGACTTCAGCGCCTGCGGCGTGACGGGATACGCGGTCGCAGCGTCGTGCAGCGAGATCGGCATCGCATCCTGGCTGAACAGATTGACGATCGGCGTGCAGAAGAGACGCAGGTTCGACGCGGAGAACGTGTCGAGCGCGCGCGCATGCGGCGAATCCATGGCGAGGTCGACGACGGGCAGGTGCAGCGAGAAGCGCCTGCACGTGCCGGCGGTGCGCGCGATACGCGCGACGTCAATATCGACGAAATCGAATTTGGCAGGGAATGCGAAATATTCCATCAGCAGCCGGAACGGCGGCGCGCTGTGCGCGGGATCGAGCAGCGCGTCTTCGTCGGCGAAACCCACCGGCGCGAGCGGCGCCTTCGACAGCGGTTTCCAGCGCCCGTCGCCGTCGAGTTCGACGAACGCGGTCGGCACGCGCATCGCGAACGTGTCGAGCAGCGCGGCGACGAGCGGCGCGTCGCCGTGCAGATGCACGCGCAGGCTGCGCGCGCGCAGCGCCGCGAGCGCCGGCTGGGCGGTCAGCGAATCGAACGTGATCGACACGATGCCGGTCGACGACGGCGGCATCCGCGCGGCGGACGGCGCGGCCGACGCCGGGCGATAGCGCGCGTCGACGATCGTCACGGGCGCGAGCGCGACGTCGTACGCGGTGCGGAACCGGTTCGCGCCAACCCGGCTTTCGAGCGTGGTGCCGCGCCGGATCGTTACGCCTTCCGTCAACTGGCTGAACATCGACGCCGCGTCGAACTGCGCGATCGCGCACGCGGGAAACGGACGCAGATAGTCGGGGCACGCGGTCTCGAGCAGCGCTTCGGTGAATGCCGGGTACTCGTCGTCGAGCGTCTCGCCGATCTGCGCGCCGAGCAGCGCGAACGACTGGAGCATGCGCTCGACGTGCATGTCGTCGGTGTGGCCGTCCGCGATGCCGAAGCGCGTCGCGATCTTCGGATGGCGCATCGCGAATTCGCGCACCGAGTTGCGCAGCAGCGCGATCTCGCGTTCGTAGTAGGGGAGGAGGTCGTTCATCGGAAAGAGACGGTCCGGGTTCGAGCCGATTGGCGTGATCGAATGCGGGGCGTTGTCACGTGCGATTCGCGGGCGCGCCGCAGCCGACGGAGTTCCGTTTCCGGCAAAGGGCGGCAGGGTTCCCGGAATTCAGGCGAGGTCGGCATGATTTCGCGTCATTCATTAAGTGCCGGATGACGGCGGCGCCGTCGGGGTCATCGGCCGCGCGGCGAGTCCGAATGCGACGCACACGCGTCGTGACGAATCTCGAAGCGGCGAACGAGAAATCACAACCGTCATTTTCAGGATAGGCGTCGAGTGGCCACATTATTGCTGCTTTTCGTTCGAAGCGACGTCAGCGGAATTATCGAATGCCAACGGACGATCGATGCTTGCAGCCGCCTCATTAAACCAGGATTGGCGGAGGCAACGGCAAACATTCGAGGCGATCATGCAACCGCATGATATGAAAGGTGTTTTTAATGTTTGGGGCAGTTGCTGTGACGATCGTCGAGATGAGGTTGTCCGGCCCGTGTTCATGCCTGGCGATTTTCGATGCAATGGCGGATTATCGCAACCATTCGTTATCTCGTTCGAGATGATGCCGCGCGATCCGGTCATCGAATTGAATCATCTGACGGAGGCGGCCGATTATCGTTTGGTTTGCATCGGCATGCGGAAAAACGGCTGCAACGCGATTCGCCGTATTGTCGAATGCCGGAAGCGCAAGAACGGAGGATCGATCGTATCGGCGAGCGTACGAGCGTACGAGCGCAAAAGCGGCCGCTTCCTCGGCGCGCCTGATGCCTTGACGGAACGCGCGCCGCTGCCGAATATTCGGGGCAGGTCGCGCGGATGACACGACGCGCGATCAAGCTGTCGGCGATGATATGACGACCGGCGTCGACGCGCGGCGCCAGGCCGCCTTCGGCGCATGAAGCAGGCCCCGAAGGCGGCGCCGGTTCACCGCCCAACCCGCAAGCGCGGCCGCCCTCCGCCCGGAACCGGGCAGGCGGCGCGCCGGCGCAACCCACGGACTCGCGCAACCATGGCTTCGACCCGCAACCGCATGCGGCGCCACCTGAAGATCCTGTCGGGCCTGATCCTGCTCTGCTTGCTGCTCGCGATCGCGGGCGCGGCGGCGTATCTGCGTTCGAGTCTCCCGCAGCTCGACGGCGACGTCCGCGCACCGACGCTCGGCGCGCCGATGACGGTCGAGCGCGATGCGTTCGGCGTGCCGACGATTTCCGCGCGCGACCGGTTCGACGCCGCTTACGGGATCGGCTACCTGCATGCGCAGGACCGCTTCTTCCAGATGGACATGCTGCGCAGGAGCGGCGCCGGAGAGCTGTCGGAGCTGTTCGGGCCGATCGCGCTCAACGTCGATCGCGCTCATCGTCTGTTCCGATTCCGCGCGCTCGCTGCGGCCGTCGTCGCGCATTTGCCGCCTGACGACCTGCGCCTGCTGCAGCGCTACACGCAAGGCGTCAACGACGGCCTGGCGGCGCTGCGCGCGCGCCCGTTCGAATACGCGCTGCTGCGCATGCAGCCGCAGCCGTGGCGGCCCGAAGATTCGATGCTCGTGATCTGGGCGATGTACTTCGATCTACAAGGCCGGCTCGCGTCGCGCGAGTTCGCGCGGCACTGGCTGCAAGCGCACTCGACGCCCGAGCAGCTTGCGTTTCTGCTGCCGTCGTCGAGCCGATTCGATGCGCCGCTCGACGCGCCGGGCGTCGCCGCGCCGGTTGCGCGAGTGAGCGCGGCCGCGCCCGCGTGGCTGCGCGAAGCGGGACCCACGGCGCCGATCGACAGCGTGTCGCTCGACGAACGATCGTCGGTCGGCAGCAACAACTGGGTGCTCGCGGGCAGCCGCAGCGTACGCGGCGCCGCGATCGTCGGCGACGACATGCATCTGTCGCTCGGCTTGCCGAACATCTGGTATCGCGCGGCGTTCACGTCGTCGGGCGGCGCGTCGCCGGCGACGCGCGTCGTCGGCGTGACGCTGCCCGGCCTGCCGGCCGTCGTCGTCGGCAGCAACGGGCGCATCGCATGGGGCTTCACGAACGGCTACGCGGACTGCCTCGATCTCATGCCGCTCGAGCGCGACGCACAGGATCCGCGCCGCTTCAGGCTCGGCGACGGGTGGCAGACCGCGCGCGCGAGCATCGAGACGATTCGCGTCCACGGCGCCGCGCCCGTCGATCTGACCGTGCTCGAGACGACGGCCGGCCCCGTGCGCGACATCGGCGGCAAGTTCTACGCGGCGCACTGGATCGCGCAGTCGAGCGGTGCGGCGAATCTGGAATTCGTGCGGATGACCGATGCGGCCGGCATCGAGGATGCGATCCGGATCGCCAACGCGGCGGGCCTTCCCGCGCAGAACATCGTGATCGGCGACAGCACGGGGCGCATCGGCTGGACGATCGCGGGCGCGTTGCCCGACCGCAGGAGCCGGCCGGCCAACGGCGCTTCGTCGTGGCAGGCGGCGCTGCCGCCCGACGCGTATCCGCGCATCGTCGATCCTGCAGGCGGTCAGTTGTGGACGGCGAACAACCGGCAATTGGCGAGCGATGCGTACCGGTTGATCGGCGACGGCGGCGCGGATCTCGGCGCGCGCGCGAGCCAGTTGCGCGACGGCCTGACGGCGCTCGGCCGCACCGACGAGCGGTCCGCGTACCGGCTCGATCTCGACGATCGCGCGCGCTTCATGTCGCTGTGGCGCGACCGGGCGCTGCGCGTGCTCGACGACGCGGCGCTCGCGGGCCATCCGGCGCGCGCGGAATTCCGGCGGCTGCTCGTGAACGGCTGGACGGGGCGGGCGAGCGTCGACTCGGTTGGATACACGCTCGCGCGCGGCTATTTGCATCGGCTCTACGACGTGATCTTCGGCAGTCTCGACGCGCGGCTGAAGCGGCAGCAGCCCGATGCCGACTACGCATTGGCGAATCCGCGCTGGCCGGTCGTGATCGCGCGGCTGCTCGACGCGCAGCCGGCCGCGTGGCTGCCGCCCGACGCGTCGAGCTGGCGCGACGTTCAACTGACGGCGATCGATCGGACGATTGCCGCGCTGACCGGTAAGGGCGCGCCGCTCGCCGACGCGACCTGGGGCGATCGCAACACGCTGCGGATCGCGCATCCGTTCGCGCGCAGCGTGCCGCTCGTGGGACGCTGGCTGTCCGCGCCCGCCGACCAGGTGCCGGGCGACGCGAACATGCCGCGCGTCGCCGGACCGAAGTTCGGGCAGTCGGAGCGGATCGTCGTGTCGCCGGGGCACGAGGAGGACGGTCTCTTCAACATGCCGGGCGGGCAGAGCGGGCATCCGCTCAGTCCGTTCTTTCTGGCGGGCCATGAGGCGTGGGTGAAGGGCGAGCCGATGCCGTTCCTGCCGGGGCCGACCGAGCATACATTGCGCTTTGCGCCTTAGTTCGGCACACGAACGATCGGCCCCGGTCGGCGGCGATGCCGGTCGGGACCGCCGCCGAATCGACAGCGCCCGGATGTGGACCCTCGCCGCGCGAAATGCCCGACTATTCGGCGAATGCGAATAGTCGCGAAGCGGCTTGAATCGGAGCTGTCGCGTGCTCTATTCTGCCCCGTTGACGATTCGAAGGGGGATAGCATGGACCGCATCCAGGCAATGGAAGTCTTCACCCGCGTGGTCGATGCGAACAGCTTCACGCGGGCCGCCGAGACGCTCGGGATGCCGCGTGCGTCGGTGACGACGATCATCCAGAATCTCGAGGCGCTGCTCGGCGTGCGCCTGATGCATCGGACGACGCGTCGGCTGTCGCTGACGCCGGAAGGCGCCGCGTACTACGAGCACTGCATCAAGATCATCACCGAGATCGCGGAGACGGACGCGAGCTTTCAGGTCGGCAACCGCAAGCCGAGCGGCGCGCTGCGCGTGCACATGCCGAGCTCGCTCGGGCGGCGGCTCGTGATTCCCGCGCTGCCGATCTTCCATCAGCGCTACCCGGACATCGTGCTCGATCTGGGGCTGTCCGATCGTCCGGTGGATCCGGTCGAAGAGGGGATCGACTGCATGATTCGCATCGGGCCGCTCGAAGATTCGTCGATGGTCGCGCGCCGGATCGGGATGCTCAAGCGCGTCA